>CAZHBH010000037.1:0-22862 GCA_964530525.1 uncultured Rhabdothermincola sp.
TTCCGGTAGATCAGGATGTGGAACGGGCAGTTCATGGGCTTCAGGTAGTACTCGGTGCCCCCGTCGAGCTCCATGGGGTGGTACATCCCCTCCGCGAACCAGTCGAGGTGCCCGGAGATCTCGAAGAGCTTCGACTTGGTGATGTGGGGCGAGTAGACGAACTCGTAGCCGGCCTCTTCGTGGCGGCGGCGGCTGTAGTCCTCCATGATGCGGCGCACCAGGCCGCCCTTGGGGTGGAACACGGCGAGACCCGAGCCGATCTCGTCGGGGAACGAGAACAGGTCCAGCTCTGCCCCCAGCTTGCGGTGGTCCCGCTTCTCGGCCTCTTCGAGTCGCTGCAGGTGAGCCTCGAGGTCGGCCTTGCTGGCCCATGCGGTGCCGTAGATCCTCTGGAGCATGGGGTTGCGCTCGTCGCCCCGCCAGTAGGCCCCGGCGACGCGCATCAGCTTGAAGTGGCCCAGCCGCCCGGTGTGGGGCACGTGCGGACCGCGGCAGAGGTCGATGAAGCGCGGGGGGTTCTCGTACGTGCGCACGAGGCCCGACTCCGTGGCCGACATCGGGTCGTCGGCCTGGCCCTCGATGATCTCCAGCTTGTACGGGTGGTCCTTGAAGAGGACCTTGGCCTCGTCGGCAGCGATCTCGTCGCGGATGAAGGGCTGCTCCTCGGCGATGATCTCCCGCATCCGCGCCTCGATGCGCTCCAGGTCCTCCGGGGTGAAGGTGGCGCCCCCCGGCAGCGCGAAGTCGTAGTAGAAGCCGTCGGCCACGGGAGGACCGATGGCGAAGGTCGCACCCGGGAAGAGGTCGAGCACGGCCTGGGCCAGCACGTGGGCCGTGGAGTGGCGGATGGTGTAGAGGCCCCGATCGCTCGTCTCCGTCACGATGGCCACCTCGTCGCCCTCGTCGAGTGGCCACACCAGGTCGCGCTCGGTGCCGTTGACCTCTGCGATCACCGCCGCCTTGGCCAGCCGAGGGCCGATGACGGCCGCCAGGTCGCCGGCGGTGGAGCCGGCGGCGAGGGTCTTGGGAGACCCGTCGGGCAAGGTGACGGTGACCTGATCAGCCATGGGGAGCGAGCCTAGAGCGTGACACCGAGCAGCGACGCGGCCGCAGCGACGTCGCGCCCCTCGACGGCCGCTGCGTCGATCGCGGCGATCGCTGCGGGGGTGTCGAGGTCGTCATCGAGCGCCGCTCGCACCTTCTGCAGCACCTCCGCGCTGTCCCTTCGGGGCCCTTGCGAGACGGCTGCCTGCCACTTCCCGAGGCGATCTGCGGCCTCGGGCAGCAGCCCGTCGTGGTAGCTCCAGGAGTTGCGGTAGTGGTGCGCGATGCAGGCCAGGCGCACGGCGCGCGGGTCCCAGGCCTTCAGCAGGTCGCTCACGAAGACGAGGTTCCCCAGGGACTTCGACATCTTCTCGCCATCCATGCGAACCATCGCCTGGTGCATCCAGTGGCGTACGAACAGCTCGCCGGTCGCAGACTCCGACTGCGCCGCTTCGCACTCGTGATGGGGGAAGATGAGGTCCTCGCCTCCACCGTGGAGGTCGATGGTGGTGTCGAGCTCGCGCAGCGCCAGCGCTGAGCACTCGATGTGCCACCCCGGCCGCCCCGGCCCCCAGAGCGACTCCCACGCCGGTTCGCCGTCTGCGGAGGGCTGCCACAGCACTAAGTCGAGCGGATCACGCTTGTTGGGGTCGTCCGGGTTGCCGCCGCGCTCGGCTGCCAGGGCGAGCATCTGCTCGCGGTCGAGGTGGCTCACCTGGCCGAAGCGTTCGAACGACGCGACCTCGAAGTACACGCCTCCACCGCTGGTGTAGGCGTGACCCCGGTCGAGGACCATGCCTATGAAGCCCCTGATGTCGGCGATGGCAGATGTCGCACGCGGCTCGCTCCAGGCGGGGATGGCCCCGAGGGCCGCCATGTCGACGTCGAAGCGCGCCGTCTCGGCCGCCGCCAGGTCGAGATAGTGCACCCCGAGCTCGCGCGCCTTGCGCAGGATGTCGTCGTCGACGTCGGTGATGTTGCGCACGCAGCGGGTGTCGTGGCCTCGATCGCGGAGCCTGCGCTGCAAGACGTCGTAGGTGAGGTACGTCGCGGCATGGCCGAGGTGCGTCGCGTCGTACGGGGTGATCCCGCACGTGTACATCGTGACGACCTCACCCGGGAGGAAGGGGACGACCTGGCTCCTCGCGGTGTCGTGGAGCAACATCGGCTCCTGGTCGCGCCAGCTCTCGCCGCTTCCTGCCATCTGGCTCTACGCGCCGGGTCAGCCGTCGGCGTCGATGCCGGTGAAGCGCACGGCGGCGCGGGTCCGGTACCGCACGTTCAGCTGCAGGAGCACTGCGGCGAAGGCCTCGATGGGGGCTGCGTTGGAGAGCTGCCCCGCGTCGAGGGGTCGCAGGTCGGGGATCTTGGAGGCGATCTCGATCGTGGTCTCCGTGGCGCGCTGGTGATCCGAGCAGATGAGCACGTCGCTCTCCACCGGGTTCTCCAGGTCGCCGAGCTCCTTGGCGGGAAGGTGGTGGAAGGCGGCGGACACGAGCGAGCGCGGCACCGCTGCCTGGACGCTGGCTGCCACCGACCCGCGCGGGGGAACCAGGGGCTGGAACTCGTTGGCGACCTTCGCGAGGGCGTTGGCCATGGAGATCACGACCTTGCCCTCCAGGTGACCGGCGACGGCCTTGGCGGTGGTGGGCGCCGCGTCCCAGGGCGTGGCTATCACCACGACCTCGGCACCCGCAGCCAACTCGTTGTCGCCGGCCTGGATCGGGAGGCTCCTCGACGGCCAGCGCTGCACGAGGCCGTCTCGCACCTCCATCGCCCGGTACTTCGAACGTGATCCCACGATCACCTCGAAACCGACTGAAGAAAGTCGGGCAGCCAGCCCGCTGCCGGCGGGGCCCGTGGCCCCGAGGATCCCTATCTGCACGCGGTCACACTACCCGGGCCGTAACGTGTGGCAGCGAAAGCAGCGAACACGCAGCTCGCCCGGGCACGAGCCCCCGTGGGCGAGGTCGGCACGAACGAGACGGAGGTTCGATGGGCCTGTTGGAAGGAAAGCGCCTGCTCATCACGGGCGTGCTCACCGAGGCGTCGCTGGGCTACGGAGTGGCCCGCCTGGCTCAGGACGAGGGTGCCGAGATCGTGCTCACCGGAGTCGGCAACGGCCTGAAGCACACCCAGCGCAGCGCCTCCAAGCTCCCCGTGCCCCCCGACGTGCTCGAGCTCGACGTCACGCAGCCGGCCCACCTCGCAGCCGTGCGCGAGGACCTGAAGAGCCGTTGGGGGAAGGTGGACGGTGCGCTCCACTCCATCGGCTTCGCTCCAGCGGCCTGCCTGGGAGGCACCTTCATGGATGCCGGCTGGGACGACGTGTCCGTGGCCTTGGAGGTCTCGACCTACTCCCTCAAGGCCCTCGCCGAGATCGTGGCGCCGCTGATGACCGACGGTGGCTCCATCGTCGGCCTCGACTTCGATGCCTCGGTGTCGTGGCCGGCGTACGACTGGATGGGCGTGGCGAAGGCGGGGCTCGAGTCGGCCTCTCGCTACCTCGCCCGCTACCTGGGCCCCGACGGCATACGGGTGAACCTCGTCGCAGCCGGACCGACCAAGACGGTGGCCGCCCGCTCCATCCCGGGTTTCTCGCGCTTCGAGGACGTGTGGTCCGAGCGCGCTCCGCTGGGTTGGGACGTGAAGAGCACCGAGGCGACGGCGCGGGCGTGCGTGGCCCTGCTCTCGGACTGGTTCCCGATGACCACCGGCGAGATCGTGCACGTCGACGGTGGCTTCCACGCCATGGGCGCCTAGCTCCCGTCCGCCGGAGGAGGTTGGCGAGCCCTGGCGGTGAAGCGGCCGGTCGCAGCGTCTCGGTGCAGCTCCAGCTCCACGCCGAAGCACCTCGAGAGCTCTTCGGCCACGACGACCTCCTCCAGGGGGCCAGCTGCCTGGACCGCTCCCTCGGCGAGCAGGAGGGCGTGGGTGTAGCCGGGGGGGATCTCCTCCACGTGGTGGGTGACGAGCACCGTCGGAGGTGCTTGCGGGTCGGCTGCGAGGGCCGCGAGCGACGACACCAGCTCCTCGCGCCCACCCAGATCGAGCCCCGCGGTGGGCTCGTCGAGGAGCAGGAGCTCGGGTCGGCGCATGAGCGTCCGCGCCAGCAGCACCCGCTGGCGCTCCCCCGACGACAGGGTGCCGAAGGCCTGGGCGGCGAGGTGGTCGGCATCGAGGCTCGAGAGCAGCAGCTCGGCCCGCTCGCGATCATCGGCCGAGTAGTCGTGCCACCAGGGCTCCAGGGCACCGTGCAGGGCGGTCATCACCACGTCGCGAGCCTCGAGCCCAGGGCGCAGCGACTGCGCCAGCGCGGCGCTCGACAGCCCTATGCGGGTCCGAAGGGCTCGCACGTCGGTGCGTCCCAGCCGCTCGCCCAGCACCTCCACCGTGCCCGAGCTGGGGTGCAGGGAGAGCGAGGCGATCTGGACCAGCGAGGTCTTGCCGGTGCCGTTCCTTCCGAGCACCACCCAGCGCTCCGGCCGCCTGACCTCCCAGTCGATGCCCGACAGAACGGTCCGCTCCCCGCGCGTGAGCGACACGGCCTGCAGGCTCAGGTCCACCGGAGCGGTGCCGTCGCGGTGCGGGCCGCCGCGCCCTGCGCTCAACGAGAGCCAGGGGGCGCCGACCGCCCCGCCTCGGGCCCGTCGTCCATCGTGCTCGCCAGTGCGACGAGGCGGGGCCGGGCCTTGTCGATCTCGTCCCGGAGCAGCCTGCGCAGCAGCGAGCTGCCGAAGCTCCCGCCATAGGTCAACAGCATGCTCAAGCGTGCGACGTCACCGGCAGACGAGACGTGGGCCTCGAGGATCCACGGCGAGTGATCACGATCGTCGTCCTCTCGCCTCTCGAAGCGCACCTCAGCGCCGTCGCGGAACGTCGTGCGCACCATGCGGAGGCGCTTCGAGCGCGCCAGGGGGCCGATGCGACCCCGCAGCTCCACGTCCCACGCCGGGCCGTCGTCTCGCTCGATCGGATCGGCCCGCTCCGCCCTGCGCACCATGTCCAGCCAGGCGGGGTAGCCCGAGAGGTCCCCCACCGCCTTGAACAAGGCCTCGGGCGACACAGGCGCCTCGAGCTCGGCCTCTACCTCCACCCAGCTGCCCTCGTCGTCTTCCAGGTAGCAGCTCGACGACCTCGCACCCTCACCCTGACCCCCACGCCGGCGAGGTGGCGAGCGGCCGAAGGACCAGCAGGGCGCCGCTCTCCAGCGACACGACGGGGCTCGCATCGACGAGCTCGTTGCTCACCCCACGCGTCGAGGCAGGGAGCAGCGACTCGCCCCGAAGCGGATAGCGCAGGCCCTCGGTCCGCACGCCGATGGCCGGGGTGCCCACTGCGAAAATGGTCACCAGGTCGCCCACGCGCCCCTCCCACGTGAGGCGGTCTCGAACCACGTGGACCGTCGAACCTCCCATGTGGGCGGTGACGCGCACCTCCGCCAGCAACGGTGAACCGAGGACGAAGAGGTTGCCGAGGAGGTGGTCGAGGCGACCGCCGTGCCCGCCCACCACCACGATCTCGGTGGCCCCCAGCCCGACGGCGCGCGCCAGCGCCAGCTCGAGGTCGGTGCTGTCCTTGGCGACGGGGTGGACCTCCACCCGCGAACCACCGATCTTGAGCTCGCGCAGCAACGCCTCGTCCACCGAGTCCATGTCGCCCACCACGATGTGGACGGGCAGTCCCAGGGCGACGGCGTGAGCAGCGCCGCTGTCGGCCGCTATCACGAGCGCATCCGGCGGGACCAGGGAGCGGACCTCGGGGGGCGGCTGCTCTCCCCCGCACACCACCACCACGCAGCCCTCGGGACTGAGCGGGAAGTCTCCCAACAGCGCATCAGGGGGGTTGGCGTCGCTCACGGCGCCTCACGGTAGCCCCGCACACGTGGCACCATCGCAGGCATGGGAAAGCCAGACAGCGCCTTCGCTCCACGCGGAGTCGTAGCCGTAGCCGTGGTGGTCGCGGCGCTCGCCGCCTGCGGGGCTGCCTGCAACGAGCAGCTGGGCCTCCCAGGCCGACCGAGCCCCACCGACCCGACCACCACCTCCTCCGCCACCCAGCTGGGGCCCGATGTGCTCGCCCGCTACCCCCACGACGCCTCGGCCTACACGCAGGGCCTGGAGATGGAGGCGGGCCGCCTCTACGAGAGCACGGGGCAGCGAGGGCGCTCCAGCCTGCGAGAGGTGGACCTCGAGACCGGAGAGGTGCTCCGCAAGGTCGAACTCGACCGGCCCTGGTTCGGCGAGGGCATCGCCATCGTCGGCGATCGGATCATCCAGCTCACGTGGCAGGAGCACACCGCGTTCGTCTACGAGCTGGCCACCTTCGAGCAGATCGACTCGTTCACCTACGACACCGAGGGCTGGGGCCTCTGCTACGACGGCACGGTCCTGTTCATGAGCGACGGCACCGACCGCCTCCACCGGCGGGACCCCGACAGCTTCGAGCCCCTCGCCGAGCTGCGGGTCACCCGCGACGGGCGCCCGCTGCGCGCCCTCAACGAACTGGAGTGCGTCGATGGGAAGGTCTGGGCGAACGTCTACCAGACGGACGAGATCGTGGAGATCGATCCGCGAACTGGAGAGGTCACCGCGACCGTGGACGCCTCCGAGCTCGCCGGCGAAGGTGCATCGCCAGGGGTCCTCAACGGGATCGCCCACGACGACGAGGACGACACCTTCCTGCTCACAGGAAAGAACTGGCCCTCGATCTTCCGCGTGAGGTTCGTGGCCTCCCACGACGCGCAAGGGCCCTGAGCAACCGGGAGGCGAGCACCTGGTCGGGGTGGAGGCGATCGGATCCGTCGCGCCCGAGGCCGACCCCGGGGTCCAGATCGATCCCGACGACCAGATCGGCATCGATCATGTCGAGCACGACGACCGGGCCTCGCCGCTGGACCCGCCAGGAATCCTCACCGAGAGCGATGCGCACCTGCCAGAGCAGCGTACGGATCCTTGGGCCCCTCTTGTGCGGTGGAGCACCTGGCCAGATGCTCATCCCGAGGTCGAACGCCATCATCCCCTCGTCGCCCTTCAGGGCCAGCAGGTACACGGCGCACTCCGCATGTCTGGTGGCGAACTGCACGGGCGCGCCGTGGAGGACCACCTCGAGCGGTTCGGCCAGCCGGACCGACAGAGAGGACTCGACGCCCGCCCCCCACGGGCCAACGTCATAGATCGTCGACGCCATCTCGCTCCCCGGCTCTCCTCCCAGCACTCTCCGGAGTGCAGACGAGGACCGCTTCGTCCCGGCGGTCCTGTGGTGGCGCGCGAGCCTTCACAGATAAGCAACTATGATGATCGCTGTCAAGCCCCAAAGGCCATCACCCAGGGTGATTGCGGGGTGATGAATCAGCGCAGTAGACCCTGGATGTCGTAGCAGCCTACACGACCCTCTACGGGACGTCCATGAAGCTCTCGAACCCGTAGCGGTTGTGAGGTCCGAGGAACATGAACTCGTGCAGTCCGTAGCCCACCTCCTGCTCCGAGCCCTGCTTGGCATCGAAGCGGGCGACGCAGTCGACGATGCCGAACAGCTTCTCGCGATCGACCTCGGTGTCGAGGGTGAGGCCCTGGACCACCAGCTCCCCCTGGTACATGCCGTGGCGCCAGTCGGCATCGAACCCGTAGCCGGTCCCGATGCCGATGTAGCACTCGACCAGGTGCGTCACGTCGACCTCAAGAGGTCCGCCCGGTGCTTCGGGAAACGACAGCCTGGAGCTCGCGACCATGCGTGACCCGGGCTCGAAGGTGTGGTCGTGCTCGGGCCGGCCGAGCTGCTCGGGTGGACGGGCGGGATCGTTCCAGACCCTCACCGCCTCCTCCAGGGTGCGGGTGCCGTCGGCCCACTCCTGTGCGATGTAGAGGATCGAGTGGTCCTCGAACTGCATCGGGGCGTAGTTCCACATGTTGAACGAGAGGGGATCCTCGTCGGCTCGGATCCCCGCGGGCTCCGGCTCTACCACCAGGCGCACGCCCCACGATACGTCCCTGGTGCAACGACAGCGATCGGGTGAGAACTCGAAGACCTCGTCGGCCACCTCCAGGCTCCCGCTCCAGTAGCCGGTCTGGGCGAGCCGCTTGGTGTCGAACAGCGCGCGGCCGTGGCTGCGCACCTGGTGGCGAGGTTCCTCGAAGGCGGGGATGGCCCCCTCCCACACGAGGTCGGCCGCCAGACCCCACTCGTTGGGCTCGAGCACGAAGCGCAGCTTTCGCAGGGGCTCGATCACCTCCACCCGGAGCGGACCGACCGTGGTGTCCATGCGATCACCGAGAGCCTTCGACGCCCGTACCACGCGGTGCTTCGTGCCCCTCCTGATCACCGCGAAGGCGTCCTGCACCCCCAGGTTCGGGTACTGCCCCATGCCCATCACCATGAACAGCTCGTCGCTGGAGGCGTGGAGGTTGAAGTAGTACCGGTCGTAGAAGTTCCGGTCGCTCGTGGCCACGTGTCGAACCGGTTCTGCGATCTGGTGGATCGGGTAGTCGTCCCCCGCTGAGAGCATGTGGTCCCCCTCTTGGTCGCCCGCCCGGCACCCGCCGCTGCCGTCGCCCAACGTAGCCCCCGGTAGCGCCCGGAGCCCGTGTTGGCTGGCTATCCCACATCTGGGCGTTCGACGGTGCAAAAGTGGCCGCCATCACGAAACCCTTGAGATTTCAGGGGCCCTGGATATGGAGGTCACATGAACCGCAGGGATTTGGTCGGGGCGCTCGCAGAGCGGACCGACACCGACCGCAAGACGGCCGACGCCTTCCTGGCGGCGTTCGTCGACGTCGTCACCGAGACGGTCTCCACGGGTGAGCCCGTGGCCATCTCGGGCTTCGCCAAGTTCGCACGCGTGGACAGGCCGGCCCGCATGGGTCGCAACCCCGCAACGGGCGAGGCGATCCAGATCAAGGCATCGCGCAAGGCGAGGATCACCCCGCTGAAGGCGTTCAAGGACTCGGTGAACACCGGCAAGTAGCGGTCACCTACGGCGGAGCCGCCGGCGATCCGCATCCGCGAGCACCCGCTTGCGGATGCGGATCGAAGCCGGCGTCACCTCCACCAACTCGTCCTCCGCGATGAACTCGATCGCTGCCTCGAGGGTCATCTCGCGGGGCGGGGCGAGCTTGGCGCCCTCGTCATGGCTGTGGGTGCGGATGTTGGTCTTCTCCTTTGCCCTGCAGACGTTCACGACCATGTCGTCGCCTCGCGACGACTCACCCACGATCATCCCCTCGTACACGGCCACACCCGGACCCACGAACAGCTCGCCCCTCTCCTGGATCTTGTCGAGGGCGTACGCGGTCGTCGTCCCCGTCCGATCCGAGACGAGCGCTCCACCACCGCGGTGCGGTAGATCGCCTGCCCACGACACCCACCCCGCGTGGTGGGTGTGGAGCAGGGCGGTCCCCCGGGTCTCGGTGAGGAGCAGGCCGCGGAAGCCTATGAGGCCTCGTGCAGGAGCCTCCCACGTGATCACGGTGCGACCGAGGTCGCCGGGGCGCAGATCGAGCAGCTTGCCCTTGCGGGGTGCCAGCGCCTGGGTGACCGTCCCGACGTGCTCGTCGGGCACGTCCACGACACCCCTCTCCAGCGGCTCGTGACGACGACCGTCGATCTCGCGCAACAGCACCTCCGGTCGGCTCACCTGGAGCTCGTAGCCCTCACGCCGCATCGACTCGATGAGCACCGCCAGCTGCAGCTCGCCCCGGCCCGCCACCTCCAACACGTCTGGCGAATCCGTGTCGGCGAGGCGGATGGACACGTTGCCGAGCACCTCACGCTGCAGGCGCTCGCGCAGGTGGCGTGAGGTGAGGAAGGTCCCCTCCTTGCCCGCCAGCGGCGAAGTGCTCACCGCGAACGTCATCCGCAGCACCGGCTCGTCCACGCTCAGGCGGGGAAGGGGGACGGGGTCGTCGGCGTCCCCGAAGGTGTCGCCGATCTCCACCTCCGGGAAGCCGGCCACCACGAACAGATCACCGGCCGCCAGCTCCTCGGCCTCACGCCTGTCCACGCCCTCGAAGTTGAACAGCGCGCTGAGCTTGCGCCGCAGCGCGGGCTGACCCTCGTCGGTCTCCTCGTCGAGCAGCGCTACCCGCTCGCCGCGCCTCATCGTCCCCTGGACGACGCGCCCTATCGCCAGGCGGCCCAGGTAGTCGGAGGCGTCCAGGTTCGTCACGAGTGCCTGCAGAGGCGCATCGGGATCGCCGCCCGGAGGCGGCACGTGCGCTGCGATCGCTGCGAGCAGGGGTTCGAGGTCCGCGTCATCTGGTGGGACACCGACCCCTTCGGTGGCGCGAGCGTCGCGAGCGACGGCCGAGAGCACTGGGAAGTCGAGCAGCTCCAGAGGGGCGTCGAGGTCGAGGAAGAGCTGCTCGATCTCGTCGAGCACCTCGGCGGGGCGGGCGTCAGACCGGTCCACCTTGTTGAGGACGACCACGGCCGGCAGGCCCGCCGCCACCGCCTTGGACAGCACGTAGCGGGTCTGCGGCAGGGGCCCCTCCGCCGCATCCACGAGCAGGAGCACCCCGTCGACCATCGTCAGGGCCCGCTCCACCTCGCCACCGAAGTCGGCGTGGCCAGGCGTGTCCACCAGGTTGATCCGAACGCCCCTCCAGCGCACGGAGGCCGCCTTGGCCAGGATGGTGATGCCCCGCTCCCGCTCCTGGTCAACGTTGTCCATGACCCTGTCGGTGACCTGCTCGTGGTCGCCGAAGACTCCCGTGGAGCGCAGGAGCGCGTCCACCAGGGTGGTCTTGCCGTGGTCGACGTGTGCCACGAGGGCCACGTTGCGGAGCTGGGGAGCCTCGTGCATAGGGTGCAGCAGGCTACAGATGCACGGCGGCTCCGAACGATTCCGGGCTCGGGCCTCCCCTCCACCGGACTCGGAGCGCTACGCGCGCAGCGCCTAGGTTGGCCGATCCATGGGGATGGATCCGAGGACGCCGGTGCTGGTGGGCACGGGGATCGCCGCGCCCGTAGGGGACGACCCCACCCGTGTGCCCGACGTAGTCGGGCTGATGGTGCAGGCCCTCCGATCGGCGAGCGCCGATGCGATCCCTGGGGAGAGGCGCTCTGGCGGGGGCTGCCATCTCCTGCTGGAGGCGATCGAGGACGTAGCAGTACCGCAGGGGACCTGGGGTCTGCCGGATCCAGGCCGGATGGTTGCAGCACAGGTGGGGGCCCCGAACGCTCGCACCGCCCTCTACGAGATCGGAGTGCTGCAGCAGGAGCTCTTCGACGACGCGTGCAGGCGGATCGCGAGCGGTGAGATCGAGGTGGCCGCCGTGACCGGGGGCGAGGCGCGGCACCGCTCGATGAGGGCTCGCTCCCTCGGGCTGGAGCTGGCAGGACCCGACGATCCCGGTGCACCGGATCCTGCCCTGCCTCCGGATCGTACGGTGCGAGCGAGCGCGCTCGGCGTGCACGACCTGGAGATCGTCCGCAACGCGGTCAACCCTGCCACCTCCTACGCCCTGGTCGAACGGGCCCTGTCGCATGCCCTGGGCCGGTCGCCCGACAGCGAGCGAGCTGCGCTGGGGGCTCTGTGGGAGGCCTTCGCCGCCGTCGCCACGGGCAACCCCTGCGCCTGGGATCGAAGCAAGCCCAGCGCGGCGGCCATCACCACGGTGTCGCCGGAGAACCGCATGATCTCCACGCCTTACACGAAGCTCCTCTGCTCGCAGTGGAACGTCGACCAGGCAGCTGCCCTCATCTTCTGCTCTGCAGGCGCGGCCGAGCGCTTCGGCATCGACCGACGTCGCTGGGTGTTCCCCCACGCCGGCACGGTCGCCAACCACTCGCTTCCCGTCTTGCAGCGCCGGGACCTGCACCGCTGCATCGGCGCTGAGCTAGCAGGGCCGAGGGTGCTCGAGCTCGCCGGCGTGGAGCGCATCGAAGAGGTCGACCACCTCGACTTCTACAGCTGCTTCCCCTCCGCGGTGCAGGTCCTCGCCGACGCCTTCGGGCTGCGAACGGACCCGCCCGAGCGCCCGCTCACGGTCACGGGGGGCCTCACCTTCGGGGGTGGCCCGCTCAACAACTACGTGCTCGGAGCGCTGGCGACCATGGCCCCCCTGCTGCGTGCCGCCCCCGACTCACGAGGTCTCGTGAGCAGCGTCAGCGGCTTCCTCGTGAAGCAGGGGTTCAGCGTGTGGTCGGCCACCGCACCGGAAGCGCCCTGGCGCCACCAGGACCTCACCCAAGAGGTGGCCCGGCACCCCGGCTCGCAGCCCCTGGACGTCGTGGCCGACCACGAGGGCCAGGCCCGGATCGCCAGCTGGACTGTGGCGTACGGCAACGGCGCACCCCCGAGGGCCGTGGTGGTAGCCGACGTAGATGCACCCGGCGATGCGGCGCGCTCCGCCCCTCGCCGGACGATCGGGAGCACCGAGGAACCCGCCGTGTGCGAAGCGCTCGAGGACGGCCGCGACTGGATCGGCGAGAGCATCCAGCTCCGCTCCGACGGGACGTTCACGCTCCGAGGACCTGCGCTCACTCGGCGCTGATCGCCTCGAGGATGTCGAGCCTTGCGGCCCGCCGGGCGGGACGGCGCCCTGCGAGCATCCCCGCCAGCGCTCCGACCACCACGACCACGAGCAGCTGACCGACCGGGATCGAGAAGAAGGTGCCCGCCACGCTCCCTGCGGTCACCGCCCGCACCAGACCCCACGCCAGGAAGAGCCCCAGGCCGAGCCCGCCGACGATCCCGAACAGGGCGATGATCACCGACTCCCAGCGGATCATCGATCGGAGCTGGGCCCGTGTCTGGCCGACCGCCCTCAGCAGCCCCAGCTCCCTGACCCGCTCGTGGACCGACAGGGCGAGCGTGTTGCGGATCCCCATGAGGGCGATGATGATCGACAGCGCGAGGAGCACGTAGACGACGTTGAGCAGGATGTCGACCTGGCCGACGATGGACGTTATGTACTCGTCGCGGTCCTGGGGCTCGGGCGCTCCGTACGTCTCGGCCACCGCTGCCACGGCCGCCTTGCCGTCCTCGAGCGACACGCCATCGGCGAGGGAGATGAGGATGCTGCGGTCGAACGCCTGCACGGCGTGGTCGACCCACGTCTCGGTGGGCATGAGGATGGCGCCGGCCACCAGCTCGTTGCCCTCGTAGACGGCCGCCACGGTCATCTCGGTGGTGGTGCCGTCGGCGAACGTGACGGGCAGAGTGGTACCCACGCCCCAGCCCTGCTCGATCGCCATGTCCTCGGAGACGGCGAGGTCGCCGGGACCCATGGACTCGACCGAGCCCTGCTGCACGCCGAGCTGGAGCACAGCCGCCAGGGCCTGGGGGTCCGACACCATCAGCATCCGCTCGCCGCCGTCGACCAGCGCCACGCCGGGGCCGATGCCCGCTGCGTGCGACACCTCCGGGAGAGCGGCTATGTCGACCGCCATCTGGGTGCTCAGGCCGGTCCCGCTGAAGTCGTTGGAGGCGATGACCAGATCGCCCGCGAACGTGTCGGAGACGCTGCTGTCGATGGTCGTCTTCATCGAGGCGCCCAGCACCGTGAACAGGCACACGACGGCCACGCCCACCATGAGGGCTGACGCGGTGGCCGCCGTGCGCTTCGGGTTTCGCATCGAGTTCTCGCGTGCGAGGGTTCCCGGCACCCCGCGCAGGGCGGGCAGGGGGGCGCCGATGAGCCCGCTGAGTGGCCGGGCGACCACTGGGCCCAGCACCACGAAGCCCACCAGGGTGACGACCGCTCCCAGCCCCACCAGGGCGAGGGCCTGGCTGCTGTCGTCGCCCGTGGCGAACGCCGCCACGAGGACCAGCACGATGCCGGCTGCTGCGAGCAGCGCACCCAGTGCGAGGCGGACCCGGGACGTGCCTGCGCGGTCGAGGGAGATGTCGCGCAGGGCGGCGAGGGGCGGCACCCCAGACGCCTTGACGGCGGGAATGACCGCCGCGAGCAACGTGACGGCCATCCCGACCACCACGGCGGTGATCACGCTGCGGGCGCCGACCACCAGACCGCCGGGCAACCCGAAGCCCGCTACGTCCATCAGCGACTTGAGGCCCCAGGCGAGGAGGATGCCTCCGACGAGTCCTCCCGCCGACGAGATGGCGCCCACCACGAGAGCCTCGGTGCCGATGGATCGCAGGACCTGGCCCCGGGAAGCCCCTATGGCCCGCAGGAGGGCGGACTCGCGGGTGCGCTGCGCGAGGATCACAGAGAAGGTGTTGTAGATGCTGAACGAGGCGACGAGCAGCGCTATGACGGTGAACACCAAGAGCAGGTTCTCGAAGATGCCGAGGAAGTCCTCTTCGATCGCCCTGGTCTGCTCGTCGGTGAGTGCGTCACCGGTCAGCACCTCGACGCCGTCGGGCAGGATCGGCGCGATCCGGGCGGCCAACTCCTCCTGCGAGACGCCGTCGTCGGCCCTCACCAGGATGTCTGTGGCGGCGTCTTCGCCGCCGAACAGGAGATCTTGGGCCTGAGGGAGCGTGAAGGCGACGAAGTTCACCCCCCCGAGGGTGTCGGCGCTCCCGAAGGTGGCGATGCCCACCACCTCGACCTGCACGGGCTCAGGCATGCGTACGGTCGTGCGGCTGCCCACGGGCAGGTCGCCGACGTCCGACGAGCGCTTGTCGATCGCCACCTCACCGGGGGCTGCGGGTGCTCGACCCTCGGCGATCTGCCACGGGCTCAGGTCTTCGTCGGTCAGCCAGTTGCCCGCGATCGTGGGCGGGCCCTGGCCTCCCAGGGGCGAGCCGTCGGCGGCGATGATCTGGCCCAGGCCCTCCACCGAGGGCTCTGCTGCGGCAACTCCGTCGATGCCGGCCAGCTGCACCGCCAGGTCCGCAGGCACGAGTCGACGCTGGATGCTCGATTGCTCGTCGCCCAGGCTAACGGTGGATCGCACCACCGCGTCGACGCCGGAGTTCGCCTCGGTGAAGACGTCGTCGAAGCCTCCACGCATCGTGTCGCCCAGCACGAGCGTGCCGGCGAGGAACGCCACACCCAGCAGTACCGCCGAGCACGTACCGAGGAGCCGGCGCTTGTGCGCAAGCAGTCCCTTCAGGCCCACCTTCCACATGTCAGCCGCCCAGAGCCTTGATCCGGTCGAGGACGCCCTCGGGGGTCGGTGAGTCGAGCTGGTCGACGATCCTCCCGTCGGCGAGGAACAGGACGCTGTCGGCGTAGCTGGCCGCTCCTGGGTCGTGCGTGACCATCACGATGGTCTGGCCGAGCTCGTCGACCGCCTGGCGCAGGAAGGCCAGGATCTCGGCGCCCGAGCGGGAGTCGAGGTTGCCCGTGGGCTCGTCGGCGAAGATCACCTTTGGTCGGCTGGCCAGAGCCCTCGCGACGGCCACCCGCTGCTGCTGGCCTCCCGAGAGCTCGGATGGCCGGTGCTGGAGGCGATCACCCAAGCCCACCGTGCTCACGACGGTGTCGACCCACTCGGTATCGGCCTTCGCTCCCGCCAGGGCGATCGGCAGGGTGATGTTCTCGATGGCCGTAAGCGTCGGCACCAGGTTGAACGCCTGGAAGACGAAGCCCACCTGAGTGCGGCGGAGGATGGTGAGCTGCTTGTCGGATAGCTCGCCCAGGTCGGTGTCGCCTATGGAGACCCGACCCGACGTGAGGCTGTCGAGGCCGGCGACGCAGTGCATGAGGGTTGACTTGCCCGACCCAGAGGGGCCCATGATCGCCGTGAACCGGGCTTGCGGGAACGAGACGGTGACCCCGTCGAGCGCTCGCACAGCGGTGTCACCGCTGCCGTAGACCTTCACGGCGTCGACTGCCCTGGCCGCGGCGGTTCCCGGCGGCGGGGGCGGAGCGGGTGCTGGCGCTGGGACTCCGGGTGCAGGGTTGCTCATGAGCTCGGTCTCTCCTGTCGACGGGGATCTGTGCTCTCGATGGGATCTTGCCCTCGCTGGGGGCCTCGCGCTCGCTTCACGCTACGGGTACCTGACGGTGACATCGCCATGGTTCGACCTCACGTCGATGTGCCGCTCTGCTCCCGGATCGGTCCGCACGGAGCTCGACGTGTCCCCCCGGTCGGTCGAGAGGTCGACCGCGTACGGCCCGCTGGCGTCGGGCACGACCACCTCGACGTCGCCGTGGCTCGAGCGGGCATCCACCAGCAGCGGCGTCCTCACCAGCTCCACGCTCACGTCGCCGTGCTCCGAGCCGGCCACCACCCGATCGCCCGCCAGGTCGACCCCCCTGACGTCGCCGTGGCGCGTCGAGACCTTGACGTCGCCGGTGATCCGGTCGAGTTCGACGTCGCCGTGGCGGGTGGACAGCTCGATGCTGCCTCGCAGGTTGCCAACGCTGATGCGGCCCCGCTCGACGTCGGCGATCACGGCGACGCCCTGGGGGACCTCCACGACGTAGTCGACGCTGCAGAAGCTCGAGGGAAACCTGGGGCAGCTGGCGTCCAGCACCACGCTGCCACCCACCAGCTCCGCCGAGTGGTGCGTCTCGAAGAGGCCGTGGTCGACCTGTGCGGTCACCTCCACCGCAGGAGCACCACCGCTGCCCCCACGGCTCGGGGAACCGACCAGGCGCACCGACCCTCGATCCACGGAGATCTCGATGGTCGAGATGGCGCCGTCGAAGGTGCTCACCACGCTCTCCGATCCGTGCGCCAGGCGGCCGAGCGCTTGGAGCGTGCCGAACCCGAGGAAGGCGATCGCGATCACGGTCGCCAGGAACATCCACATCGGTCGAACGGAGCGCAGCGGGGGCTTTGTCATCCCGCTGCGACCAGCGGGCGCCCGCAGCGGGCGCGGCGGGGGTGGTGGGTTCGGCGGAGGTGGGAGGTCCGGCTTCGGGTTCACGGCGACGGCTCCCCGCGATCGAGCTCCAGCCAGCGCAGCACGGCCAGGACGCGCCTGTGGCCCTGCTCGGTGGGTGGTAGGTCGAGCTTGGCGAAGATGTTCCCCACGTGCTTCTCCACGGCCCCGTCGCTGACGACCAGCTCGGAGGCGATGGCGGCGTTCGATCGACCCTCGGCCATCAGCGCCAGCACCTCGTGCTCGCGTGGCGACAGCGCTGCCATCGGGTCGTTGCGCCTCGACCGGGCGAGGAGCTGGGCCACGACCTCGGGGTCGAGGGCGGCACCCCCCTCGGCCACCCTGCGCACCGCGGCGTGGAAGTCGCTCACGTCGGCCACGCGATCCTTGAGCAGGTAGCCGATACCCCCGGCGCTCGATTCCAGGAGCTCCATGGCGTAGCGCTCCTCCACGTACTGCGAGAGGACGAGGATACCCACCGAAGGCCATCGAGACCTGATCTCCAGGGCAGCTCGAAGGCCGTCGTCGGTGTGGGTCGGAGGCATGCGGACGTCGACGAGGGCCAGGTCGGGTTGGTGGCGACCGACCGCGGCGATCAGTGCGTCGGCGTCTCCCACCGCTGCCACCACCTCCTCCCCCGCCTCGGCCAGGAGCCTCGTGAGACCCGCGCGCAGCAGCACGCCGTCCTCAGCGATCACTATGCGCATGGGACCTCCGCTATCAGGGTGGTGGGGCCACCCGGTGGGCTCATCACCCGCATCCAGCCTCCGAGCGACGAGACGCGCTCGGCCAGCCCGGAAAGGCCCGTGCCGTCGGCGGCCCCTGCGATCGTCTCGGCGCCTCCGACGCCGTCGTCGCTCACCTCGACGACCAACCGGTCACCACGGCGTGCGATGGCCACCGATGCACGGGTCGCCTCGGAGTGGCGGGCCACGTTGGTGAGAGCCTCAGCCACCACGAAGTACGCTGTGCTCTCGACCGCCGGCGAAGGGCGACGGCGCACGTCCACCTCCAAGCTCACGGGCACCGGGGACCGGGCCACCACCGCCGACAGGGCGGCGTCGAGGCCCCGGTCCTCCAGGATCACCGGGTGGATGCCCCGGACGAGGTCGCGCAGCTCCCGCAGAGCCGCCTTCACCTCGTCGTGCGCAGCCGCCACGAGCTCTCGGGCCTCTGCCGGGTCCCCCTCGTCCAATCGCTCGCGTGCCCTGCCCAGGTCCATCGCCAGTGCGACCAACCGCTGCTGGGCTCCGTCGTGCAGGTCTCTCTCGATTCGGCGCCGCTCGGCCTCGGCGCTGTCGACCGCTGCGAGGCGGCTGGTCTCCAGCTCCGTCACCTGGGCTTCCAGCTGGGCGTGGGTGTCGCAGGCGAGCAGCCAGCGGGCCGCTGCCACGTCGAGCGTGGCCATCGCAACCGTCAGCCACGGAGCCAGGAGGACCACACCCACCAGCCCGACCAGTCCTGCGAGCACTGCACCCCAGCCGAACCCCAGCTCGAAGAGGCCGAACTTCGCCGTGCCGTCGGGCAGGTGCGACACCACGAACGGGAGGATGACCAGGGCCGCCGAGCAACACCACGCCGCCATCACCACGACGGTCGTCAGCAGCCCGAGCGGGAAGCGCAGCAGCAGGTAGCCGATCTCCTTCCAGCGATCGGCACTACCGAAGCGCTCCAGGAACCTGCCCCAGATCGTCGGCGAGGCGAGGTCGGGGACGGGGTCGACCAACTCGACGCCAGCGAGCGCCGCCAGGCGGGAGCGCTCGACCCAGGCGAGGATCCTCGCCACGTTGAAGAGCAGCCAAGCTCCCAGCACCGCCAGAGGGAACAGGAGGACGAGGCTCACCGAGAGCGTCACCAGGACCACGACGATCGTGAACGTGATGACCCCGATGGCGAGGTCGGTGGCCACGAGGGTCAACTGCCACCAGGTGGCCGGCCGTAGCCAGGGACGCAGGAGGAGTCCGATCACGGGTCCAACGCTAAGGAGCAGTAGCGCTGGTCGCCATGGCGCAGCCTGGCGTCTTCGAGGTGGGGTTCACCCCACCTCTGGGCCTCCGGTGTCCCCGATGGGCCATTGTGGAGCTGTGAACAGCAGCATCCGTTGGCGCAGGCAGCCGCCTCCGTTCCGGCGCGTCGAGGTGGTCCGCAAGGAGCTCCGCACGCCACGCCTGGTGAGGATCACCCTCGCCGGTCCGGAGTTGGAGGGCTTCGACATGGGGCTTCCCGCCGCCAGCGTGAGGCTGCTGCTTCCGGGCGACGAGCTGGTGATCCCCCACTGGGACGGCAACGAGTTCCTCCACGAGGACGGGACCCGTCCCCCCATCCGCACCCTCACGCCGTTGCGCTACGACCCGGTCGCCAAGGAGCTGGACGTGGAGGTGGTTCTGCACGACGGCGCCCCACTGCCCACGTGGGCGGCTTCGGTGCAAGCCGGTGGCCAGGTCGCCGTCTCGGGGACGGGCCGCGGCTACGAGATCGACCCTGTGGCGCGCTCGTTCGTGCTCGCCGGCGACGAGACGGCGATCCCTGCGATCAGCACCCTGCTTCCCCACCTGCCCGGGGATGCCGCCGTGCGGGTGGAGGTGGAGGTTGCCGACCCGACGGCCCGTCTCGAGCTTCCCGCTCACCCGGGAGCCACCGTGGGCTGGCACGTGGCGGCACCCGGAGCCCCGGCCGGGGAAGCACTGGTGGCGGCCGTGGTGGGCAAGCCCCTACCCAGCGGTGCGCGGATCTGGGCTGCCGGTGAGGCGGCGGCGGTGCAGAGGATCAGGCGGCACCTGTTCGAGGAGCGTGGCGTGCCACGCAGCCAGACCAACATCCGCGGCTACTGGAAGCGGGGGACGCCGGGCTAGCTGGCGCCGGTCAGTTGGCGCTGGCGTTGCCCGGGCCAGTCGGCCCGGGAGGGAAGGGGTAACGGGAGCTCCCGTGGCGAGCGGCGCTGCCGGAGCGACCCTGACTGGGAACCACGGCTTCGAGCATCTCGATCACGTCTCGATCGGAGAGCTGATCGAAGCTCTCGTACCACAGGCCCACGGCCCTGAACTTCTCGGGGGTGAGCAGGCACACGACGGAGTCGGCGAGCTGGCGCAGCTTCTCGGCGGTCTCGGTTGCGCAGACCGGGGACGCGAGCACCAAGCGCCGAACGCCCCTGTCCTGCAGCGCACGCAGGGCGGCCTCGGCGGTCACGCCCGTGGCGAGGCCGTCGTCGACCACCACCACGTCTCGTCCCGAGAAGTCGGGAAGCTCCCGCCCTCGGCGGTAGCGGCGGACCCTGCGCGCCACCTCTTCCCGCTCGAGGGCCGCCACGTGCTCGAAGACCTCCTCGGAGATCCCGAGCATGCGTCGCACCCTCTCGTCGGCGACGATCGTGCCGCCCTCGGCGACCGCTCCCATGCCCAGCTCAGGACTGTGGGGTACGCCCACCTTGCGCACGACGAACACGTCCATGGGGGCTCGCAGGGCCCGCGCGACCTCCACCGCCACCGGCACGCCGCCACGCGGCAGCGCCAGGACGAAGGGGGATGCGAGCTGCACCTTCCCCAGCTCGGCGGCGAGCTGAGCACCAGCGATCTCACGGTTGGGGAACCTCGTCCTCCGAAAGTGCTCGGTCATCCCTGGGTGCCCCCGCTTCCCTGAGTGGTGCCTCGATCACGCTGAGAGACAATTATCCACCTTTCAGGCTACGACGTCGAGCGCTGCGTGCGACTTCGGGCAACCCGGCTCGATCTCGCCCGACGCTCCCCCACTCGCGTGCATCCGATGAGCTACGTCGCGGCGGCACCGCCAACCCCACGGCGTCTCACCGAGGCCCGTAGGCTGTGCTGGTCGCCTCTCTGCTGCCCACGGTCGCCTGCATGGTGTCGCTGGTGGTCACCGATCCGGATCGTCCGGCTCCGGAGGTGTCGTTCCCCACGCAGTTGTTGTGGTCTCCCATGGTGCTGCTAGTCGTCTCCGTGGGTCAGCTGTGGCGGCAGAGGCGACCTCGTTGGCCTGGAGGCTGGAGAGCTTGCCTTTGCGAAGGGCCGAGCTCAGCGCTGGGAGCTCTTCTAGGCGAGAAGCGGTCTGGAGTGACGCGATGGCCTGGCCTACGGGTACACCTGCCGTGCGAGCCATCCAGTGGGCAGCTGAGCGATCGCCGTGTGTCTTCCAGGATCCGGTTCTCTGCGCTGCTCTGGCCGCGAGGGTCCTTCCGGCGGAGCTGAGGCGTTCGATCGTGGAGAAGGTCTCCACGAGAGACGCTGCCTGGGATCCGTGGAACACGTCTGGGTCGAGGTGAGAGATGAGATCCGAGAGGCGCTGCGCGCAGGCCCGGGCATCGGCGAGGGGATCGTGGAGGCCAGAGGCGCTGGCGGGTCCCGGGCGGGCGCTGATCTGGTCGGGCTCTCGGTGAACGTCACGCTTAGATGCTAAACACGAGATGTGACAACAATGGCTAAAAGATCATGATATTCCCATACTCGGCAGTCTGCATGCGAAGTGCTAGCGTTGATATCACTATCACGCCGGATGAGGAGCTGAAGGTGGCCAGCCTCACGATCAGGAACCTGGATCAGCTCATCAAGGACGAGCTACGAGTGCGGGCGGCCCGCAACGGCCGATCAATGGAGGCCGAGGCGAGGAACATCCTGCGAGATGCCGTCGGCGGAGGAACACCGGAGCAGGGTGGGTTGGGATCTCGCATCCACCAGCGGTTCTCGGTCATCGGTGGAGTCGACCTCGACGTCCCTAGCCGGGACGTCCCGCCGAGGGACGCCGGCCTCCGGTGATGGTCCTCCTGGACACCAACGTGGTATCTGAGCTGATGCGGGCCCAGCCCGAGCCAGCTGTGCTGCGGTGGGTCGATGCACAGCCCTCCCCCGATCTCCACATGAGCGCCATCACCCTCGCAGAGCTGCTCCACGGGATCGCACGGCTCCCGGACGGCCGCCGCAGGCGGGCGCTCGCAGAGCAGCTCGAGACGATGATCGATGTGGACATGGACCACAGGGTGGTCGCCTTCGACGAGATCGCCGCCGCCCACTACGCCGACATCGTTGCCGGCAGGGAGAGCTCCGGGAGACCGATCGGCATGGCCGACGCCCAGATCGCCGCCACGTGCCGGAGCCACGGCGCCGTGCTCGCCACTCGCAACACGAGCGACTTCGCGGACACCTCGGTCGAGGTGGTCGACCCGTGGACGGCGGAGCCTTGAGATGACGATGGCGGCTCGAACCTCTCGCCAAGCGCCGCAACCCGCCCGCCCGCCGACAAAGGGGGATGGCGCCGCCTGAAATGGAAGGGGCCCCGGCCGAAGGCCGGGGCCCCTTCTCTCAGTACTGCTGGGCGACTACAGCTCGGTGGGGATCACCGTGGTGTAGCGGTAGAGGAAGGCAGCCATGGCCTGGCGGGTCAGGCTGTCTGAGGGTCGGAAGTTGTCTCCTGGAGGTGTGGTGGTGATGCCCACCTCTCCCATCCAGGTGATCTGCGGGCAGAACACGTTGGACGTGGGGACGTCTGGGTAAGGAGACGTGGTGCACGCCGGTGGGGTGTCTGGACCGTTGGCCAGGCGGTAGAGGAAGGCGCTCATCGCCTGGCGTGAGAGGTTGCCCGTGGGGTTGAAGGTGCCATCACCGTTTCCTTGGGTGATGCCTTCGTCCTTGAGCCACTGGATCTCACCGCAGAACGCGTTGTCCAAGCTCACGTCCGTGAACGGCATCTCTGTGCACTCAGGGTCTGCTCCATCGGGGCTTCCCTCGAGCCTGTAGAGGAACGCTGCCATCGCCTGGCGTGACAGGTTGAGGTCTGCTCCGAAGAACCCTGGGCTCATGCCCGTGGTGATGCCCGTTGCTGCCAGCCATTCGATCTCCGCGTAGAACGGGTGATCTGGCTGGACGTCGGAGAAGTCCTCTCCTGGCCCGGGTGTCACCTCGTTGGAGGGCTCTGAAGCCTCTCCTTCTCCCACCTCGTTCACCGCCTGGACGGTGAAGGTGTAGTCCTGGCCTTCTTCGAGACCGATCACGTCCACGTGGGTGACCTCAGCCGAGGTGTGGGTGGTCTTGCCCCCTGGGGAAGCCGTGACGACGTAGCCCGTGATGGG
>CAZHBH010000038.1:0-20811 GCA_964530525.1 uncultured Rhabdothermincola sp.
TGTCAGGCCGATCACGTCCACGTGGGTGACCTGCGCTGAGGTGTGGGTGGTCTTGGCCCCTGGGGAGGTGGTGATCACGTATCCCGTGATGGGGCTTCCACCGTCGTTGGCAGGCGGGGTCCATGACACGTGTGCCATGAGCGGCCCTGCCTCAGCAGTCACCTCTGTGGGTGCACCTGGTGCCGTGGCACCGCCCTGGACGGTCGTCACTGCCTGGGTGGCGTTCTCCACGGTGCAGGAGAGGTTCACGTACACGTCGATGAACACCAAAGGCGTGGGTGGCACGTGGATCGTGAGGTTCACCGGTGAGCGCATGGAGTAGACGATGTCCGCGAGCTCGGACGCCGTCACCGTTCCGCTGGTCTCAAGCGTGATGGGAGCCGCCGGGTCGGTGATCGTGTGCGTGGTCGGGAACTCCCAGACCTCGTCTGATCCGCCCGAGGCCACCATGGCGAGGTCCATGTCCTCCATGTAGATCTCCGCCGCCTGGGCCTCTATGGCCAGGTTCGCGAGGTTCTCCGGAAGGGTGACCGACCACGAGAAGCTGACGTTACCGGTCCCACCGCTGCTGAGGGTCTCAGGGACCGTTGCCGCGAGCTGGGTCGGCAGCTCCAGGATCCCGTCTGGAGGAGCCACGAGGCCCTCCATGAGCCCGATGGTGACCGGGTCCGTCCCCTGGCAGACGAACACCGGGTCGTCGAAGTCAGCTGTGATCTCGTAGCTCTGTGGATCAGAGGCAGATCCTGCCCAGATCTCTGGGTCTGAGGGCTCGAACACGGCGTTGATCTCGTAGTCCCCTATGGGAAGGTCAGAGATCATCTCCTGGGCCTGGCCGTCTGTGACCGAGATGGGATCGGAGATGGGGACATCACCGTCGTAGAAGGTGACACTGCCTTCTGCGTCGTCTGGCTCGACGGTTGCCGTGAGGGTCAAAGTCGTGCCGAAGGGAGCAGAAGTTCCCGGCGTGATCTCCAGAGTCGTCTCCGTGGAGACGGCTCCCGCGATCACCGTGATGCTCACCGGATCGGAGACCGACTCTGCGTAGTCGGTCGGATCAGACGGCACGAAGGTGGCGGTGACCTCGTGGGTTCCTGCTTCGAGCTCGTCTGTCATGGCGACGGCTTGGCCGTCGGTGACGTTGACCGTCTGGGCGAAGTCGCCGTCGGCGTCCTCGAAGAGGACCTGTCCCCCAGCCTCGGAGGGCGAGACCGTGGCCGTGAAGGTCACCTCGTCGCCCAGCTGTACCGGACCGCTTGGTGAGACCTCCAGGGATGTGGTGGTCTCAGTGGCGGGCTCGGTGACCGTGTGGGTGACCACCGCGGAGGTGGAACCCGTGACGGTGGAGGGGTTGTTGGGGATGAAGGTGGCCTTCAGCGAGTGCTCGCCATCGGCGAGGTCGAACACCATCGTCTGGGCAGAGCCGTTAGCTGCCGGCGCTGTGCCAAGGGACGTCTCGCCGTCGAAGAACTCGACAGTCCCACTGGAGGCATAGGTGGGCGAGACGTTGGCCGTGAGTGTCACGCCCTCACCTGGGAACGAGGTTCCAGAGGGAGAGACCACCAGCTCGGTGTCGGTGGAGACAGGCGAGCTCACCACGTGGACGGTGAAGGGCTCCGAGCTGGACGGGGCGAAGTTGGCGGGGTTGCTCGGCGTGAAGTTCCCCCACACCTCGTAGGTGCCAGCCGGCAACGACGAGGTCGCGGCCGGGTTGCTGAGCCGAGCGAGACCACGACCGCTGGTGGCCGAACTGCCGTTGTTCACATTGGCCGATCCCAACGCATAGGTCTGAGCAGAGCCAGTGTTGCGAGCCAGGTAGCTGACCGAACCCGCCGCGTTGAACGACACGTAGCCGTTGATCTGCGACCACGCCGAGCCTTGCACTGCCGGCGAGGGGTTCACGGAGCTGATCTGGACACCGGTCTCCATCGGTCCCGGGTTGCCCGGAGCCACCACCTCGTAGTGGAAGGTGTAAGAGGAGGGCAGCAAACCCTGGTTCCCGGTCGAGAACGGTCCGCCTGCATCATTCCTGAGGAACGGGTCGAAGAAGAACGTGAACTCCTTCTCACCTACCGTCGGTGCAATCTGGCTTCCTGCGACCGAGATCGTCACGCGACCGTTCTGGTCCACCGCGTTGTTCAAGACAGCGTTGTCGAAGGGCCGGATGTAGTAGATGTCGGGTGCGACCGGACCCAGCGTCGCTACCACCTTGGGGTCGAGCTGGAGGGTGATGAAGAGGTTCTGGTTCTGGACCACCTTGCCGGTGCCGCGGGTGCTGTCCTCCACCCAGGTGAGTGAGGTGGGCACGGCCTCACCTACGACGGTGTGCGCCTCGGCGTCCGACTCGACGCTGTTCCAGGCCCAAGCCGACCCGAGCGCCGGCGTGAAGACCGCTTGGAGGGAGTGCGCGCCGGGAGCCAGTGCCGTCAGAACTGAGTAGTGGCCGTCGCTCGAAGCGTCCACCGCTATGGAGTTGGCGTTCAGGAAGTCCCCGCTGTTGATGGGTATCTCCTGCGTCGGTCCAGGAGCGGATCGGTCGTAGACCCTGATGATCCCTGCCAGCGGAGCAGCTCCCTCTGCCCCGTCTGGAGCAGGGTCGAGGATGAGGTTCAGCGTCACGGGATCAGCCGCGGCGGCCTCCCCGACGACCTCCAAGGTCAGCGTGGGTGTGCCCTTGTCGATCGCCGGGAGCACGGAGTACGTCTTCGGAGTCGACAAGGCGCTCGTCGCGTATGTCCTGAGACTCGAGTTGGTGGGGACGAAGCGGGCCTGGATGTTCAAGGTCCCTTGCGGAAGTGGCGGAGTGGGGGGGCTGAACCCGTTGCTGAACGGAAATGTCACGGAGCCTTCGAAGGTGGGTCCGTTGAGCCCGAAGGTGTTGACGTCCGCGAAGTGCTCTCCGTTCACGAAGAACTCGACGTTCCCACCCGCGAATGAGAAGGGGGTTCCCGACGTGCTGATCGTGTAGCCGATCGTCACTGGTTGGCCAAAGGAGGCTCCTGCCGATGGGCTGAACGTCAGGTCCGACAACGCCGTAGGCGAACCGGCAGGAGGAGGCGTCAAGGCGACCGAGAGCTCGCTTCCAGGACCGCCCAGAAGCGTGGATAGCTGTGACGCCCTGCTAGCGCCCGTGTGGTCCACGCAGGTGCCAGTGGTCGGCGGCGGGATGAAGAACCCGGTCTGCGACAACGTGACCTCGCCGTCGAGGCCTGCCCGGGTCCCGGTTAGCTCCACGGGGAACGGTCCCAGGATGCAGCCGCTAGCGAAGGTCGCTGCTCCGGAAGCGAGGTCTGCAGACGCCACCTGGAAGTAGAGCTGCGTCGAGAACGATCCTGCGGCATCGGGCCCTGCCAAGATCTGTCCATCTCCGGAGCCGGCCTGAGCAAGTTGCCCGATGACCGTGCCTGTGGAGGTGGTGAGGGTTGCGCTGGCGAAGGCGAGCTGACCTGAGAGCGTCTGGCTGCCGTCCGCGTCCGTCGTGAGCCTCGAGCTCAGGGATCCCGAGAGCGGACCGCTGGCCGAGCTGAGGGTGGCAGTCGCGCTGCTGAAGCCGAGATCCAAGGCGTCGCCCAGGTTGGCGACGAAGCTTCCCCAGCCAGAAGCAGGGAAGTAGGAGACATCTCCCGCGTACTCAGCGCGCAGCTGATGGGCTCCACTGATCAGCGCGGGAGTGAAGGTCGTCTCGCCTCCGGAGAGGACCTGCGCGCCGATAAGGGTGTCGCCGTCGTACAGCTTCACGGTTCCCGAAGGCACGGCGGTTGCTCCACCTGTGGGCATGATCTCCACGGCGACCGTCGGCGTCGCGCTGGGGCTGAGGGGCGGGAAGACCGAAGCAGAGGAAGGTGTCACCGTCATCCCCACTTGCACCCGTGAACGGTTGGCCGGATTCGTCACAACCACCGTGACTGGCGCTGACGTTGACGAGTCGAAGCTCGGGGCTCCCATGTAGGACGCGGTGATAGAGCGGTTGCCCACGACGTTCAGCGACGTCGTAAGCGTCGCCTGCCCGACCGTGTCTAGCTCGACGTAGCCGAGGACGGTCGACCCATCGTTGAACCGCACGACGCCTGTTGGCGCTGTGACTGTTGCCGTCATGAACACCTCACCACCGCCCGGGACAGTGGTCGGGGTCACCTCGAGCTCGGTGGTCGTCGGGAGGGTCTCACCACCGCTGGTTATGGCAGTTGCAGACAGCACCGGTGACGGGATGTTGCCGGCCGGCCAGCAGTAGACCTCAGCCATCGCGATCGAGGATGCCTGGAACACGTAACCGGAAGAAGGCTCGTTCTGTCCCGAGAAGCGGCTCGCGATGTTGCCGCCCACAGCACCGGTTGCCTTGACGACCACGTCGATAGCCGGGAGTTGGAATGGCGTGGAGAAGTCGGGGTTGATCGCGTTCTTGGGAACCTTCGGGACCTGCATGATGATCCGCGGAGGGTCGTAAGGCGCGGTCCAGATTGTGGCGAAGGGCGGAGGCGACGAGCTGATCGCCACGCTGGGCGTGCCCTCCAGGCCGAAGCCTGAGCCCTCTACGATCGACACCGACTGCACAGTGGCGTTCGTCGGCAGGTCGTACATGAAGTTGATGTTCTGCAAGAAGTGCACCGGGACAGGGCCTATCACGCTGTCCTTCTGATCGGGAAAGGACGACGCCCTCGGAGCGATGCGAATGGTGAACTCCTCGTCGGGGCTCACCTGAGTCGGCGCTGTCGTGTCGATCGAGATGCTGTTCAGCTCAGGCTGACGCACGCCGGCGGCGTACCCAGCGCAGTCCGTCGCCCAACTCGTGTTGGTCGTGACGCCCTCGGGCTCCTGGGCGCCGGCCACCGAGGGAGGCGGGATGGCCAGGGCCAGGAGCGAACCGATCATGGCCAGCACCAGAAGTGCGACCGTGGCAGCGCGCCACCTCTTCTTCACGTGTGCGGATGCGGTCGCGCCGCGCGCACTCGAACCAAACGACGTACTCATGGAACCCCCCTGGATTGCTTCTACTGACTGACTGCTGGTGACTTGACTGACTGATCGTCCGCAGGCCTCGTCTCGCTGTTGCTAGGTCGGCGGGTGGCCTCTCAACCCCGCGCTCCTTGATGAAGGTGAGGCTCGACGCGCGAGCCCTGACCGGCGAGGTCGGCGCGCAGGGCGGCGATCGTCGGCCGGTCGTGGTCGGTGGCGCGGTAGGCGATGGAGATCGGCACGACCCAACCGGGGAGATCCACCGCGACCTCCACCAGCGACCCTTCGGCGAGGGCACCGGCCACGGTGGAGCGCGGAGCCAGCCGGAGGCCCTCGGGAGAGCGTCCCTGGCCGTCGGCCGGCGGCTGCCCGCTGAGTGCCACCCCGAAGGCCAGCTCGGAGAGCTCTGCCGGGGGAACTGCCCGGCTGCGGGTGGCCAGCGGGTGCTCCGGCGGGACGACCCAGACCACCGGGTCGTCGAAGAGGTGGTCGATCACGAGGACTGGATCGACGTCGTCTCCTCCGTCCGAGCCGACACCGCCCACGGGTGACGGATCGAGCCCATACCCATCGCCGCCATCTCCTGCACCGTGGCCGTTCGGCTCCGGGGAGAGGACGGGGCCAGCCAGGAGCGACGAGGGGGAGGGGGCCTCGGGTGTGAACGTTGCGGCGTCCTCGGCGGAGAACACCCCGATCCCCACGTCGGCCGCTCCGCTCACGACGGCACCGAGGACCTCGGCTGCGTCTTCGGAGACGACCGGCTCCACCCTGGTGGTCCCCGCTCCGAGCAGGGGAACGACGAGGTCGGCGACGCTGGCCTGCACCCGGGCCCGCACCAGGTCGTCGGCGTCGATCACGGCGAGGGCTCGGTCGACGAGGTCCACCGCCTGCCTCGCGTAGGGCAACAGGCGGAAGCCCGCACCAGAGGGCTGCATGCCATGAGGGAGACGGACGAACAGCTCGACGCCCACCCGGCGCTCGAGCCGGCGGATGCGCTCGGAGACGGACTGCTGTGTCACGCCCAGGTGGGTGGACGCCTTGGACACCGAACGCTCCGACGAAACCAAGATGAACGTGCGCAGATCATCGATGCTCAGCGCCATGCTCACCTCCTCACATCTCGATCCCGACCTATCACACTTAAATCAAGTGTTGTCACCATAGCAACCGATCTCAGCACATGCCAGTACCGTTATACGACAAGTGAGATCAGTGGATGTTACAAGGCAGGGGGAGAAAGCGGGTCTGACCAGCGGATTCAGGCGCCAGACCCGGGACTTCGAACAGCCCGGACGGGAAAGGGAAATGTTTCAGACGGAGGACGGATTGGGCGCCGACGCCCATCTCCGGCCCTCAGCACACACGTCGAGCGCGCTGCACCGGTGACACCACCGGCCAGGCCGATAGGTGAGGGAATCTGAACCGGGCACTTCGGTGACCGATTCGCCGAGTGCCTCAACGGCTTCCGTCGCTTGCGTGAGCGCCAGGAGCAGGAGGTCGTCGTCCACGTCGTAACGCTCCCCCACACCCGTTCGCAGGTTCTTCACGGTGACCCCCGCCGGCGTCACACGGCACACCAGGGTGTGGCAGAGAGCCACCCAGGCGGCAAGGCCCTGCGCGCGACCGGGCGTGGGGCTCGTCGTGTCGAGCACCATCATGCGCAGCTCGGGATTGGTGGGTGCCCTGTGCGAAGCCACCTCGACCTTGGCGTCAAGCCGGACCCGACTGCCGGGCAGCTCCCAGCGGCGCCGGGCACTGCCCGGCGACCCGACGTGGTGACCGGGCTGCACGCCCGCCCGCACGGCGCGAAGCGCGTAGCTCGCCACCTCCGTCGCCGCCGCCGCGGAGACGACCGGCTCGAGCTCGTCGAGCCACGTGCGCAGGCCGAAGCCGACCTCGTCGTCTTCTCCCGGACCGACATCTCCCGAGACCACGCGGCGAGCCGCCTCGTGCGCGCTGGGCGCCGCGCCTCTCAGCCACATGCGCAGGGCCACCAGGCCCAGACGCCGCACGGAGTTGGGGATGGAGTCCACGAAGGGCTCGACCGGAGCCGCCAGGCTCGCCGGACACTCTGCGGCCTTCGCCCAAGTCCAGTGGTCGACGTCGATCCACTCGTCCCAACTGGGCTTGCGACCCTCGGGAGGAGGAAGGGCGGCCGCGGGGCCAGCGAGCGCATCGATCGTGCGATCGCGCCACTCCGCTGCCCGGGCGCGGGGATCCGAGCTCACGCTCACGAAGGAGCCACCAGGTCGGCGGGGCACGTGGGACACGTGGTGCGCAGCTCGCACCACTGGCACTGGCGACCAGCACGGGTGGTCGCAACCCTGCCAGCTCGGAGCTCGGCGAGCTGGCCGATGGCCGCCAGCAGCCTGCCCGCAGCGGTCTCGAGCGCTCCGAGGCCCACCGGGTGAACGTCGAGGCTGGCCCTGGTGGCGTGCCAGGTGCCGACCCACGAGGGGGCGACACCGTCGCGGAACGATGCCATGAGGGCGTAGATCAGCAGGTCGTCGGCGTGCTCTGAGCGGGCGGCGTCGGCATGGGAGCCCGTCTTCACGTCGACGATCGCACCCGGGAGCTCGGTGGGGTGCCCGCCGAGCTCGAGGTCGAACCTGCCCTCGCAGATCACCGCTCCCCCGGCGAAGCTGGCTGCGACCGGCACCTGCGTGCGCGCCACCCACAGAGGATCCACCGGGCCCAACCCGGACACGAGAGCCTCGGCGACCTGGGTGAGGACGCCCGTCAAGCCCTCCCGATCCGATCCGTCGCCCGTGTGCCACCAGTGCAGGAGCGACGGATCGCGGTATGCCTCGACAAGTGCGGCAGCTGACTCGACCGTGCCACCGAAGCGAGCTCCCCCGCACCAGGCGGCCACCACGTGGTCCGCAGCGATCCCACAGGCCTGCGCCATCGTGAGCCGCTCTCCCCCCTCGCCGACCTCGCGGGCACGACGACCCTCCACCATGTACGCCTCGCAGGCGAGGATGTCGGTGACCTTCGACTTGGGGAGCCGCAGGGGCAACCGGTCGGCATCAAGCCCGTGGACCGCCCGGCGCGCCTCTTCTTCGATCTCGTCGTGCAGGTCGCGGATCTGATCCGAGCTGACGGTCGTCCGCGCTCCCCCGAGCACTGTCGGTACGGGGGAGCCCCCCATCAGATCCCGCAGAGCCCAGGTAGCCATGTCCCTCAAGTATCCCTGTGAGCTGTGACACCCACCGCCATACCCACCCATGGCAGCACGATCTGCGCACTGCCCTGGGGGTGGTCCGCTGCGAGCACGGCTGCAAGGCACGGCGGAGGGGGATCACCTCACGGGGAGGTCCTCCTGGAGCCAGCCAGGTAGTAGGCGAGGAAGGCCAGCTCCGAGGCCACCACGATGGCCACCGCCCAGAAGAACGCCCCGTAGTCGAGGAACACGCCTATCGGCGGCGAGCCCGGGGCGGTGTTGCGGAACGCGGCGAACGCGAAGAGGAGCGCTGTGAGCCAGGCGAGGTGGCGGGTCTCGAACGGGCGGAGCCTGAGCACGGTGGCGATCACCACGCCGGCGGCGCCGATGGCGAGCAGCCAGTAGATGGCCATCATCGCCACCGCCCACACCACCGTCGGCCTCGGACGCTGCATGCTGAGCCGGACCTCGCTCACCTCGGGTGAGGGCCGGCCCTCGGCGGAGGCCTCGAACCCGCTGAGCATCGACGTGGCGACGATCCCCAACGGCAGGTACCGCATCGACGAGGGGTCGGTGGCGTCTGTGATGTCGGTGCCCTCGACGAGGGCCATCGCCACGGTGAGCTCGTAGTCGTCGAACGGGTAGTCGCCCAGGTCGCCCAGGTCCAGGAGGGTCTCGGTGGAGGACTCTGCGGTGAGCTCGGTCAGGGGGAGGCTGACCGGCCCGAGCCCCGAGAGGTTGGTGAGCAGCGTCGCGCCACGCTCGGGCGGCGGGTGCTCGCCCGCGTGAACGGTGAGGCGCAGCTTCACGGTTCCCCGGTTGGCGTCGACGTTCTCCAGCGCCAACGTGGCCACGGCCATCGACCCCCTTAGGTCGACGGCATCGAGCACCTTCTCGCCGCTGCGGGAAGGACGGGCGAGCAGCACCACCACCGCGGCCAGGAGCACCAGCGCAGCGAGACTCGCACCGAGGACCATGCGGGCCCTCATCACACCGGAGCCTCCACGTCGGGCAGGTTAGAGGGCCTATTGTCCTCTTGTGGCAGATCCCTTCGCTCCAGCGCAGCTCGGGCCCGTCACCCTGCGCAACAGGGTCATCAAAGCGGCGACGTTCGAGGGGATGACCCGCGAGCACGTCGTCTCCGACGAGCTGATCGACTTCCACAGGGCGGTGGCGGCCGGGGGCGTGGGCATGACCACCGTGGCCTACTGCGCCGTCTCCGAGGAAGGATGCGGAACACCCAACGAGATCGTCCTCACCGACGGCGCCGTGCCGGGATTGCGCAAGCTCGCCGACGTCGTGCACGCGGAGGGTGCGGCCGTGTCGGCCCAGATCGGCCACGCCGGAGCGGTTGCCGCTGCAACGGGGAAGAGGGGCAAGGCACCCTCGAGGATCTTCAGCCCACTCGCCATGCGCTTCACCAAGGCGCTCGACGAGCGTGGGATCCGCAAGGTCATCTCCGACTTCGCGCACGGCGCCAGCGTGGTAGCCCAGGGCGGCTTCGACGCCGTGGAGGTGCACCTGGGCCACGGCTACCTGCCGAGCGAGTTCCTGAGCCCCAAGCTCAACAAGCGCACCGACGGCTGGGGCGGATCCCTGGAGAACCGGGCCCGGCTGGCGCGAGAGATCGTCAAGGCGGTGCGCAGCGAGGTGGGTGGGGACCTCGCCGTGCTGGCCAAGCTGAACATGGACGACGGCGTACCCGGTGGCTTCTGGGTCGACGAGAGCGTGGAGGTCGCCCGGATGTTCGAGGCCGACGGCGCCCTGGACGCGCTGGAGTTGACAGCCGGGAGCTCTCTGCAGAACCCGATGTACCTGTTCCGCGGCGAGGCCCCGCTGCGGGAGCTGGCAGCCACCATGCCGAAGGCGGTGAGGCTCCCGTTCCGCCTGGGCGGGAAGTTCTTCCTCAAGGAGTACCCCTACGAGGAGGCCTACCTGCTGCCCCTCGCGAGGCAGTTCCGGGAGGCCTTGGACATGCCGCTGGTGCTGCTGGGCGGCATAAACCAGCGGGCCACCATCGAGCAGGCGATGGCAGAGGGCTTCGAGTTCGTGGCGATGGGTCGGGCGCTGCTGCGAGAGCCCGACCTGGTGAACAAGCTGGCCTCGCGCGCCAGCGACGACTCGCTGTGCATCCACTGCAACAAGTGCATGGCCACCATCTACCGCGGCACCCACTGCGTACTGGTCTGACAGCTGCGACGCCGGCACGGTGACCGGCCGGGCGGAGGCCAGGAAGACCCGGAAGCGTCCCCCCGGGGCACCCCTCCCCGGAGCTGCATCGTGAAGTATCGTGTGCATCCATGGCCAGGTCTCGGAGCCATCGTTCTGCCCGGGGGTGGGATGCGGTGAGGGCCAAGGCTCCCAGGAGCGCCGTGGGATGAGGGCCTGGCTCCTGCTGCTCGTCCTGACCGTCGCCGTCGGCGGGCTGGTGATGGCCTCTGCCGCGACAATCGGAGACGTGGCGTCCGACGACCTGGGGGCCGAAGTGGCGGTGGTGGCCTCGTGCGACAGCGACGGAGTGACGACGTCGTTCACCACCGCCTACTTCCCCGACGTTCCCGGGCACTACGAGGTGACCGACGTGGTGGTCGGCGGCATCGCACCCGGATGCGACGGTCAGGACATCTTCGTGGCCGTCACGGGTGCAGGCGGGGCGGAGCTGGGAAGCGGCGGATCGGTCGTGTCCGGACCGTCGACCTCCGTCCCCGTCACGCCGGTGGCGGTCTCGGTGGACGCCCAGCTGGTGACCGGCGTCTCGGTCGTGATCACGGGCCCGTGAGGCTGCGCATGCCGCCGTTGAGAGCGGGATGGCTCGCAGCGAGCGCCGTGGCGCTCGTACGGCGTGGCCTGGAGATCGACGACGGCTCTCGGTGGGCGCTCGTCAGCAATCCTGGGAACGTGCTCGCCGTCGCCTTCGATCAGCTCCTGCCGAACTGACAGCGCCGCTCTAGGATCCCGGCGTGAACTCCAGCTCCAAGCTTGGGAGCTCGTCGGCGATGGCCATCGTGGCCATGGGTCTGGCGATCTTCGTGATCGCGAACGACGTCACCGCCATGAGCGTGGCGCTGCCCGCCATAGAGAGCGACTTCGACACCGACGTGTCGACCGTGCAGTGGGTGGTCAACGCCTACGCGCTGATCTTCGGCGTGCTGATCGTGACCGGTGGCCGGCTGGCCGACATGTTCGGCCGGCGCAACGTCCTGTTCATCGGGGCCGCGATCTTCGCCTGCTTCTCGGTGCTCGGGGGGTTCTCGGTCAACGTGGGGATGCTCATCGCGTGTCGGGCGCTGATGGGCATAGGTGGGGCGCTCATGTGGCCCGCCATCCTCGGGCTCGTCTACGCCATCGTCCCCGACGACCGCCAGGGGCTCGCAGGCGGGATAGTGATCGGTACGGCGGGGTTCGGCAACGCCGCGGGTCCCCTTCTGGGAGGGCTGCTCACGGGCGAGCTGAGCTGGCGATGGATCTTGTTCCTCAACCTTCCCATCGCCTTGGTGGCCTGCCTCGTGACCTGGCGCACCGTCCACGTGCACCAAGACGTCGAGCGTGACCGCATCGACTACGCGGGCATAGCCACCCTCTCGATCGCGCTCATCGTGCTGCTGATAGGCCTGGGCGAGGCCCCCACCGAGGGATGGGGAAGCCCCGTGGTGCTCGGCTCGTTCGCCGTGTGCGTGATCCTGCTGGCGGCCTTCTTCCTGGCAGAGCGCCGGGCAGGTTCGGCCGCGCTCATCCCGGGCGACGTGATGCGCAACAAGGTGTTCGTCGGGGCGTGCCTCGCCACCCTCGCGATGTCGGCGACCTTCTTCGCCGCCCTTCTCTACCTCCCCCAGTACCTCCAGAAGATCCTCGACTACTCCGCCCTGGGGGCCGGCGCCGGGCTGCTCCCCCTGATGGTGGTGTTCACCGTGGTCTCGTTCGTGGCGGGGAGCCTGTACGAGCGCCTCGGGGCCAGGGTGGTGGTGGGAACGGGCGCCGCGTGCATCGCCGTGGGCGGTCTGCTCCTCGGCTTCCTGCAGCCCGACTCGGGCTACTGGGCCCTCGTGCCCGGGATGGTGGTGCTCGGCTTCGGCGTGGGCCTCTTCTACTCGTCGATAACCACGGCGGGGGTCACGGCACTCGCCAAGGCGCGCTCGAGCCTGGCCGGGGGGATCCTCTACATGTTCCAGATCGCGGGCGGGGCGATCGGCCTGGGCCTCACCACCACCGTGTTCCTCACGGCCTCCAACCGTGCCTTCCAGGAGGACGCCACCGACCTGGGCGTGAACCTCACGGCGGGCGAGTACAGCTCCGTGCAGGGGGTGCTCGCCGGGACCGACACGGCCGCGGAGATCATCTCGCGCTACGCCGGGGAGACAGGCGAGGCGATGGTGGAGCTGGTGCGCAAGTCGTTCGCCTCAGGCTTCGACTGGGCGCTGCGGTTCGACGCCGCCTTGGCCTTCGTGGGACTGGTGGTCGCCATCGCCTTGGTGCGCGGTCACCCCCGCGAAGAGAAGACAGGGACTCACGCCACCGACCGCTGAGCGCTCACGAGCGGATGAGCCGCTCGATGGCCTTGGTGGCCTCGGTGACCATCTCCTCGGCCCGGGCATCGTCGTCACCCTGCACGGCGTCACGCACGCAGTGGCGCACGTGTTGGTCGAGCATGCTCATCGCGACGCTCTGGAGGGCCCGCGTGGCGGCGCTGACCTGGGTGAGGACGTCGATGCAGTAGGCGTCATCCTCCACCATCCGCTGGAGACCTCGCACCTGGCCCTCGATCCGCCGCAGGCGCTTGAGGTGCCGGTCCTTCTCCTCGGAGTATCCGTGCATGGTTGCATGGTACCCCCTGGGGGTATACCGTCGCCACCGAGGAGGCGCAGATGAGCTGCCACGACATGTCGAGCCCCGCCGGCCACGCGGAGCACTCGCACGACCACCACGACCACCACGGTGGACATGATCACCACGGTGGGCACGAGGGCCATGCCGGCCACGACCCGGAGATCTTCAAGCGGAAGTTCTGGCTGACGCTGGTGCTCACCGTGCCCCTGGTGATCACCAGCCACATGATCATGGACTGGTTCGGCTACAGCATCGAGTTCCCCGGCATGAGCTGGGTGGGTCCGGTGCTCGGCACCTTCGTGTTCTTCTGGGGCGGCTGGCCGTTCCTGGCAGGCGGAGCGCAGGAGGTTCGCCAGCGCCAGCCGGGGATGATGCTGCTGATCTCCATGGCGATCACGGTGGCCTACATCGCCTCGCTTGCGTCCAGCATCGGCTGGCTCGACCTGGAGTTCTGGTGGGAGCTGGGCGCCCTGATCACCATCATGCTGCTGGGCCACTGGCAGGAGATGAAGGCCATAGGCCAGGCGCAAGGCGCTCTGGCCGCCCTGGCCGAGCTGCTCCCCGACGAGGCCGAGCGCATCGGTGCCGACGGCGAGGTCGAGAAGGTGGCGCTGGCGGCCCTGTCGGTGGGAGATGTGGTGCTGGTGCGCCCTGGTGGTCGGGTGCCGGCCGACGGCGTCGTGGTCGAGGGTTCCGCCGACGTCGACGAGTCGATGCTCACCGGTGAGTCGCGACCGGTGCTCAAGGAGCCCGGGGCCAAGGCGGTGGCCGGAACGGTGGCCACCGACGCGTCGCTGCGCATAAGGCTGGAGGCGGTCGGGTCCGACACCGCCCTCGCAGGCATCCAGCGCCTCGTTGCCCAGGCGCAGGCCAGCAGGGGCCGAGCTCAGGCCCTCGCGGACCGGGCGGCGGCAGCGCTGTTCTACGTCGCCACCGCAGCCGGCGTGATCACCTTCCTCGCCTGGCTCGCCGCCGGCGACCTCGACAGCGCCATCACCAACACCGTGACCGTGCTGGTCATCGCCTGCCCGCACGCCCTGGGCCTGGCCATCCCCCTGGTGATCGCCATCTCCACCGCGGTCGCAGCCCGCTCGGGGATACTCGTGAAGGATCGGCTGGCACTGGAGAGGATGCGATCGGTAGAGGCCGTCCTGTTCGACAAGACCGGCACTCTCACCAAGGGAGCCCACGTCGTCACCGGCGTGGTGGCCTCCGGGCAGGGTGCGGCCAGCGGCGAGGGCAAGGGCTCGCTGGCTGGCGTGGCCCACGTGCTCACGATGGCGGCGGCCGTGGAGTCCGACAGCGAGCACCCCCTGGCCAGGGCGATCGTGCAGGCGGCCCGAGAGCACGAGGGCGTGGGGGCGATACCCGCCGCGACGAACTTCCGGGCCCACGCCGGGCGGGGTGTGGAGGCCAACGTCGAGGGCCGGAACTGGGCGGTGGGCGGTCCAGGCCTGCTGCGGGAGAGCGGCTTGGAGGTGCCCTCCGAGTCGAGCGCCCAGGTGGCCGAGTGGAAGGCCAGGGGGGCATCGGTCCTCTACCTCCTGCGCGCCGATGGGACCTCTGACGTTCCCGCCCACGCCGACGCTGCCGGCCACCAGGGAGGCACGACCACAACCGGCACCCGCATGGCCGTGGTGGTCGGAGCCATCGCCCTCGAGGACCAGGTGAGACCCGAGGCGCAGGCAGCGATCGACGACCTTCGATCGCTCGGCGTCAAGAGGATCGCGATGATCACCGGCGACGCCCGAGAGGTGGCCGACGCCGTCGGTGCCGAGCTGGGGGTGGACGACGTCTTCGCAGAGGTGCTGCCCAAGGACAAGGACGCCGCCGTGGCAGACCTCCAGACCCAGGGGCTACGAGCCGCGATGGTGGGCGACGGCGTGAACGACGCCCCCGCGCTCGCTCGTGCCGACGTGGGGATCGCCATCGGGGCGGGCACCGATGTCGCCATCGAGTCGGCCGGCGTGGTCCTCGCCGGCAGCGACCCCCGAGGGGTCGCCGGTGTCGTGAGGCTCTCGCGGGCCAGCTACCGCAAGATGGTCCAGAACCTGGCCTGGGCGGTCGGCTACAACCTCCTGGCCATACCGCTGGCGGCCGGGGCGCTGGCCTGGGCGGGGTTCGTCCTTCCCCCTGCCGTGGGAGCCATCCTGATGAGCGCCTCCACGGTGATCGTGGCTCTCAACGCCCAGCTGCTGCGCCGAGTCCGCCTCCAGCCGTAGTCTCACCCGGTGAAGACCGACCCACAGGGCCCCGGCTCCGACCACGGCGAAGCGACGCCGGGCGACCCGAGCCCCCACCCCACCGGCGCGGTCGCGGCGGGTGGACCCACGACGCCGAAGAGGTTCGCCTCCACCATCCGCGCAGGGGGGCAGAGCCTCGCCGGGCGTTCCCAGGACGTACGGCGGAAGGTGGAGGAGGCCAGGCCCCGATCTGCCGTCATCGACGCCGCCATGCGGGCGGTGGAGCACGACAGCCTCACGGGAGGGCCGGTGCTCGCCGGCTCGATCGCCTTCCGGCTGTTCCTGGTGCTCATCCCGTACGTCTTCGTGATCGTGATGGTCCTCGGCTTCAGCGTGAACGACGAGGCCTCTGCGCGCGACCTGGCGAGTGAGGTGGGCATCGCCGGCCTGGTGGCGGTGGCGGTGCAGGGCACCGCAGAGCTGTCGCTGTGGCAGCGGCTTACCGCTGTGGTCGTGGGTTCGTTCGCCCTGCTCTGGGCGACGAGGACCGCCATCAAGGTGCTGCGAGTGGCGCACTCGCTCATCTGGGGCGAGCGGCCCTCGAAGGGCCCTCTGGTGAAGCCGGTCGCCTTCTCGCTGGGCGTCCTGAGCCTGTTCGCACTGGGTGCGCTGCTGATCCGCAAGATCGAGGACGTCAACCTCCTCCTCGGCGTTGCGGCGATGCTGGCTTCCATCGTGCTCCCGGCGGGGATGTGGTTGCTCGCCTCGATGCACCTGCCCCACGCGGATGCCCCGTGGTGGGCGCTGCTACCCGGAGCGGTGATCTTCGGGGTGGGGGTGGAGGTGCTCCACTTCGTGACCGTGTACTGGATCGCCAGGGAGCTCGAGTCGAAGTCGGACCTCTACGGGGCGATCGGGTCGGCCCTTGCCTTGCTCCTCTGGGCCTACCTGCTGGGCCGGATAATCACCTTCGGGACGGTCGTGAACGCAACGCTGTGGCGCCGGCACCAGGCCGTCACGGGAACCACCTCGCCGACCCCTCGGGCCGGCGAGGTGGAAGCGCCCTAGCGAAGGGAGACCCGCGAGAACTTCCGTGCCGAGAGGAAGGCGAACACCAAGGTGATCCCGACCGCCCAGGCGACGGAGATCCACAGGTCGGCGCCCGGGTCACGCCCGTTGTACATGGCCCTGGTGGCGTCGGTGACCGTCGTGAAGGGGTTGGCGTTCGCTATCGGCTGAAGCCAGCCCGGCATGTTCGACGGGTCGACGAAGGCCGACGACACGAAGGTGAGCGGGAACATCCAGATGAAGCCGGCCGAGTTCGCCGCCTCCACCGACTTCACCGACAAGCCGATGAGGGCTTGGATCCAGCTGAAGGCGTAGCTGAAGCCGAACAGCAAGACGGTGGCCCCCACCGCCGCCACGAAGCTCCCCTCGATGCGGAAGCCCACCGCGTACGCGACGGCGAACATGATCACGAAGGTGAAGATGTTCCGGACGAAGTCGGACACGGTGCGGCCCACCAGCACCGCCGACTGGTACATCGGCAGCGAGCGGAGGCGGTCGACGAGGCCCTTGGACAGGTCCTCCGCCAGGCCCACGCCCGTGAAGGCCGAGTTGAACAGCACGGTCTGGGCGAAGATGCCCGGCATGAGGAACTGCGTGTAGTCGGAGTATCCCGGAACCTCGATGGAGCCGCCGAACACGTAGACGAACAGCAGCACGAACATGATCGGCTGGATGGCCGCGAAGATGAGCAGCTCGGGGTTGCGGGGCACCGCCTTGAGGTGGCGGGAGGCCTCGGTCCAGCTGTCACGGACGAACCAGGAAGGCCCCAGCGGCACCTCGCCCGGGGTGGGCAGTAGGTCTGTGGTGGCTACCGACATCAGGCTGCTCCCTCGGTCTCACGGTTGGCGGCGACGTCGGCCGACGTGCCCTGGGCGGGCTCGTCGCCCTCGTCTGCCCCCTCTTCCCGATCCTCGGCGAAGTGGCCGGTGAGCTGGAAGAACACGTCGTCCAACGTGGGCCGGCGCACGACCACGTCGACCACCGGCACCCCTGCGTCGTCCAAGGCCCGCACGACCAGCGGGACGATCCCATGGGTGTCCCCCACCGGCACCGTGACCGTCCGGCTCTCCAGGTCGACCACCTCGGCGCCCTCGGTGGCCGCGAAGCGGGCGAGCACCGGCATCGCCTGGGCCAGCTGATCTCCGTGCTCGACCGCGATCTCCAGGCGTTCTCCGCCTGTCTCGCGCTTGAGCTCGTCGGCCGTCCCGCGAGCGATGACCGTGCCCCGGTCGACCACTGCGATCCTGTCGGCCAGTCGCTCGGCCTCGTCGAGGTACTGCGTGGTGAGCAGGGTGGTGGTGCCCTCTCGCACCAGCTCGTCGATGAGGTCCCACATGCTGGCCCGGCTCCGCGGGTCGAGACCGGTGGTGGGCTCGTCGAGGAAGAGCACCGAGGGCTGGGCGATGAGGCTCATCGCTATGTCGAGGCGGCGGCGCATGCCGCCGGAGAAGTTCTTGACCACGCGGTCGTTGGCGTAGGTGAGCTCGAAGCGCTCGAGCAGCTCGCTGGCGCGACGCTTCGCTACCGACTTGCGCATGTGGAAGAGCCGGCCGACGAGCTCGAGGTTCTCTGAGGCCGTGAGGCGCTCGTCGACCGCCGCGTACTGGCCGGTGAGCCCGATGCGGGCCCTCGCCAGGCGGGGCTGGGCGACGACGTCTATGCCGTCGATGAAGGCACGGCCTGCGTCGGGCTTGATGAGCGTGGTGAGGATTCGGACCACGGTGGTCTTGCCGGCGCCGTTGGGGCCGAGCACGCCGAGCACGGTGGCGCGCTCGATGCTGAGGTCCACACCGCTCAGGGCCTCCGTGGCCCCGAAGCGCTTGACCAAACCCACGGCCTCGACCGCGACGGATCCATCAGAGGGAGGAGGGGACATGCCGCGAATCTTACGGACCAGCTACGACACTTCAACATGGTTTTCGGCACTAGCCTTCGCTGCCGATCGGAATCCTCAGGTGCTAGCGGCGCACTGCCAGGCCGTACGTGGGTCCCGAGCGTCCAGCCCGATCCGATACCAACAGGAGGACAAGTGGCCGACCTCATCGCCATCAAGTTCGACAGCACCTACGGCGCCCAGAGCGCCCTGGCGGCGGTGCGAGCCCTGGAGGAGCTGCACTACGCCTGGGTGGACGACGTGGCCGTCATCGAGCGGCACAGCTCGGGTCGCGTCTCCACCCACACACCTCACGGCTCGGTGGCCGGCGGTGCGCTCTTCGGGGCCATCATCGGCATGCTGCTCTTCTTCTGGTTCCCGCCGGCCTGGTTCCTCGGGGGCTGGATAGGCGGAGCCGGCATCGGCGCGCTGGTGGGCAAGGCCATGAAGGACTCAGGCCTCGACGAGAACATGGTCGAGGACGTGAAGGGCCAGCTGACCAACGACACCTCGATGCTGCTGCTCATCGGTGCCACCGGCGACGCCGACCAGATGGCCCACGCCTTCGAGCCCTACAAGCCCGTGAGCGTCACCCGCCACGCCGTGTCCGAAGACACGGTCGAAGGCCTCAAGGCCGCCTTCGAAGAGGCCCAGGCGGACGGCGGCACCCTTCCCCTTCCCCCTCCCCCGCCACCTCCCGCCCAGAGCTGACCTCGATCCCCGCGACCGCCTGCACGCCGCGCTCCGCCGATGACGGCCTCGATGGCATGACGAGGGCGAGAGCCGGGTCGCCTAGGCGTCGGGCGGAAGCGGGAGCCCTCGGTGGGAGTAGGGGTTCCTGAGCAGTCGGTAGGCGAAGCTCGCCGCCACCGAGAGCCCCACCAACAGAGCCGGGAGCACGAGGAAGGACACGATCCCCGCTCCGAAGTTGGCGCCTCCCACGCCGGCCGTCATGATCCGGTGGCTCCAGGCCAACGTCATCCCGGCGACCACGGGTGCCGCGATGATCCACCACCAGGCACGCCTGAACGTGCGTCGAGTGGCCAGCAGGACGAGGATGCCGACGGCGAAGGCGGCGAGGCCGACCAGACCGACGGTGCGCTCGGTCTCCAGGGAGATGTCGAACGGCTGCCAGACGAAGTCGGCGGGAAGCTGAGCGTTCCTGGCTTCGATCTCGGCGGGGAAGCTCTCGAGGCGAGGGATGGGCGGTCGATGGGTGAGCAACCGCGGGCCATCGTGGACTGGTCGCCGACCAGCCACCACCACGCGAGGGTCCCGCCTACGGTCATCATCGCTGCGGCGAGCACCTGGACGACCCTGAGCAGGACGCGAGATGGGTTCCCTGGTGTGATTGAGGTCACATCGCCAGGGTAGGTCGTGGCCGATGCTCGTCAGGAACGCCACGTCCCGCCAGCTCGTCAGCCGGGTGGCAGTCGCTGGCATCGTTGCGATCGTGGCCGTGGCCTGCGGGTCGTCGAGCGAAGCCGGGCCGCCCACGCTGGCCTGGTACACCTACGACGAGCCGGGCGGGTCGTTCGCCGAGTCGGCGCAGCGGTGCAGCGAGGCATCCGGCGGCCGCTACGACATCGAGATGGTCGTGCTCCCCAACGACGCAGACCAGCAGCGCGAGCAGCTGGTGCGCCGGCTGGCGGCGGGCGACTCCTCGATCGACCTCATGTCGATGGACGTGATCTGGACGGCGGAGTTCGCCCAAGCGGGCTGGATCCTGCCCTGGGAGGTCACGGACGCACGCCAGGCCACCGAAGGGCGCTTGCAGGGCTCGATCGACAGCGCCACCTACCAGGACCAGCTGTGGGTGGCCCCGTTCACCGGCAACGCCCAGCTCCTCTGGTACCGCACCGACAGGGCGCCCGAGGCACCGGGCACCTGGGACGAGATGATCGCCGAGGCCGAGCAGATCGGCCCCGGCGGGGCCATAGAGACGATGGGCGCCCGCTACGAGGGCCTCACGGTGCTGTTCAACTCGCTGCTGGAGTCGGCGGGCGGGTCGATCCTGAACGACGACGGCACCGAGGTGTCGCTCGATCCAGAGCCGACCAGAAGGGCGCTGGAGGTGATGGCGAAGCTCGGGAGCTCGCCGGCGTCGAACCCGAGCCTCTCGACGGCCCGTGAGGACGACGCCCGGCTCGGCTTCGAGTCGGGCGGCGCGACCTTCGAGATCAACTGGCCCTTCATCTACGCGAGCGTGCAGGAGAACGACCCCGAGCTGGCATCGAAGGTGACCTGGGCCAGGTGGCCGTCTGTGGAGCCCGGCACTCCGAGCCACGTGACCTACGGGGGTTTCAACCTGGGCGTGGCGGCGTTCACCGACCACCCCGAGGAGAGCTTCGAGGCAGCCCTTTGCATCGCCGATGCCGACGGCAGTCGCGCAGCTGCCATCAAGGGCGGGCTGGCGCCGACCATCGCCGCCCTCTACGACGACCCCGAGCTGCGGGCCGAGTACCCCTTCGCCGACACCCTGCGGGAGAGCCTGGCTGACGCATCGCAGCGTCCCCAGTCGCCCGTGTACGCCGACATCTCGCTGGCCATCCAACGGGCCCTGCACCCCATGGCCGGCATCGACCCCGACGGCGACATCGACGCCCTGAGGGACGCCATCCAGCAGGCCCTCGACTCCAGGGGACTGCTGTGACGCCCCCGACGGCCGACGAGGAGGCGCTGTGACAGCCACGCTCGAGCGGCCCACCCCCCAAGTACCACCCCCCCCCGAGGTGCGGGGCCGTCGCGCG
>CAZHBH010000039.1:0-20202 GCA_964530525.1 uncultured Rhabdothermincola sp.
GATCGAGTCCGCCGAGGAGTGCCCCGGCGAGTGCATCTTCATCGAGATCGACTGAAGCTGCCATCCGCCGAGCGGCGTCCGATGGTCGCCTGCGCCAAGGTCTAGCTCACCCCGCCAGCAGGCGGGCACGCGTCAGGAAACCCGTGTGGGCGACCATGCGGTGGTTGGGACGGACCGCCTGGCCCTTCAGGTACCAGCCCCGCTGCATGACCTCCACCGTCTCGACCATCCCTAAGGCGCTGTCGTCGAGCGCCTCGTGCAGGGCCATGACCTGCGTGACGGCGGGGGTGTAGGCCACGAGGATCCCGCCAGGCCGCAGTGCCGCCTGGGCGTGCTTCACGACCTGCCAGGGCTCCGGCAGGTCCAGGACCACGCGGTCGAGGCCCGACACCTCGATCCCCTCGTAGCAGTCACGAAGTTGCACGTCGTAGCGGTCCAGGACCTCCTCCCCCAGGAACGACTCCACGTTGGACCGGGCCCTCGCAGCGAAGTCCTCCCGGATCTCGTAGCCGGTCACGTCTGCTCCGGCCCTCAGGAGCACCATCGAGAGGGCTCCTGATCCCACGCCTGACTCGAGAACCTTGGCGCCCGGGAAGACGTCGGCGAGCATGAGGATCGGGCCGAGGTCCTTGGGGTAGATGACCTGGGCGCCGCGAGGCATCTCGAGGATGAAGTCGGACAGCGTGGGCCGAAGGACCAAGTAGGTGCCACCTTTGGTGGTGGTCACCTCTGCGCCTTCGTCGAGCCCGATGATCTCCTCGTGGTCGACGAAGCCGGAGTGCGAGTGGAACTGCTTGCCCGCCATGAGCGTCACGAGGTACCTGCGTTGCTTCTGGTCCACCAGCAGCACGCGTTCGCCCTCGGTGAGCGGGTGGACGACCCCGCTCGCGCCTCCTCCGGCGGACGGGGTCACGAGCGCTTCGAGCGGCGGCCCGGAGCTGCGCGCTTGGTGATGAGGAAGCTGTCGCCCACCCTCATCTCCTCCAAGAACACCACCTCTTCCCTGCGCCTCCAGGCCCAGCTGAGGAGGCGGGCGCTCCAAGCGACCACCCCGATCGCCATCCACACCCGGTTGCCGCCGAGCAGGCCTCGCCGCAGGCCGGTGCGTCGCAGGAAGGCGAGCATCAGACCCTGCGGATCTCCACGAAGGTGCTCCGGCGCCTCCCGCGGCGACGCCCCAGCAAGAAAGCAGCCACGACCACCACGCCGATGCCCACCGCCACGGCCGTGGCGACCATGCTGCGCGCGTCCTGCTCCACGGCAACGACGTCACCCTGGATGTCGCGGAGCTTGCCCACGATGTCGTCCCTGGTGATCCTGTCGCCCGACGACGGGCGGGTGCTCGACGGGGTCATCTCTGGGGGCCTCCGGTCCTGTCTGCCGGCGGGCCGCTGCGGCTCTCACCGCCGACGGCCCCACCTGCGTGGTCGCGCGGGATCCGAGAGGCGGCCAGCGCCCCTACGCCAGCCAGCACGATGAGAACGATGAGGTAGGGAAGAGCAGAGCGCCATCCCGCGAAGACGTCACCCGTCTGGGTCTGCAGGGCGCGCAGGCCCGAGAGCGCCAGGAGGAAGACCCCCAAGGTCATCAGCGACATGCCCGCAAGCCCGAAGCCCAGGTAGCGCCCCAGGTTCCGCAGGGGATCCAGCATCTCCTGCCGGGCGTAGCCCTTGACGAGGTCGGCCAGCTCGGACACCTCGTCGCTCATCGTCTTCGATCGTCGGGCCATCTCGAAGTCCTATCCGCCAGGGGTCCCGAGCGCAACCGTCACGGTGGTGAGGCGGGGCCGAGCTGCGCCACTGGAGGGCCCCCTGCCACTCCCACCAGGGCTGTCGCCAGCTCGTCGAGCGGGAAGTAGCCCTCGGGCTGGCGGTCACCGTTCGCCACGTAGGCGAACGTGAGATCACCACCGCCCAGGGTGTCTGCGAACCCGGCGAGAGCGTTCACCGTGTTGAGGGTACCGGTCTTGGCGTACACCCTTGACTCCGCAAGGGTGCCGCGCATGCGCCTGCGGAGCGTCCCGGTCTCGCCGGCGACCGCAAGGCTCTTCCCGATCGCGGACTCGGGCCCGTGCTCGTCGAGGATCGTGACGATCAGCCGGCAGGTGAGCCGGTTGGCGGGATCCAAGCCGGAGCCGTCGACGAGCTTCAGGCCGTCGGTCGGCATGCCGCTCGACGACAGGATCTCCGTGAGCGCGGCTAGTCCGTCGGCGGTGGTGCCCCTGCCGTGGCGGTGGACCCCCAGCTCCTTCACCAGCAGCTCCGCCGTGGTGTTGTCGCTGTCGCCGACCAGCTCGGCGACGATCTCGCTCATGGGAAGCGACTCGAGGGTCGCCAGGGTGTGCGCGTCGTGGGGTGCGCGGCCCACGGACGCGCCCTTCGAGACCTCCACCCCCCTGCGCTCCAGAAGGGTTACGAGGGTCTCACCGGCTAGCAGCGCGGGGTCTCCGGGCACTCGATGGCGCTCGCCCTGGTCGGGGTCGGAGGTGAATCCCGTGCTCCCGTCGTTCACCATGAGGGCCCCCAGGGGGCCTACGTGGCCGTCGAGCAGGTAGCGGTCTGGCCAGGCTGGCAGCGTGCGGACGGTGTCGTACCGGCTCTCGTCGCCGACCACTCCCCCTCGCACCTCCCTGATGCCGGCTGCGACGATGCGATCGGCGAGCTGGGCGAACTGGTTGGAGGACTGCTCGGGGTTCTCGAGCGTTCGCTGGTAGCCCGGGGTGGTGAGCAGCGGATCCCCGCCGCCGACCAGGTAGAGGTCGCCTTCCACGACGCCGCCTTCGGGCTCCTCGCCGGAGACGACGGTGGTCTGCAGCCGGTGGTCGGGTCCGAACACGTCGAGCACGGCGTCGGCCAACAGGAGCTTCTGCAGCGATGCCGGGGCCATGGGGACCTCGCCGCGGTGATCGACGATCACCCGTCCGCCGCGGCTCACCACGATGCAGCTGTCCGGGAGGGCGGTGGCCAGCAGCGGTTCGAGCACCCGCCGTACGTTGCCCTCCACGGTGTGCGAGGCGAGCAGCTCGGGGACTCGGCGAGCGGACAGGACGGGCGTGGCCAGCTGCGCCGTTCCGGTCGATGTGCCGCCCTGTGAGTCAGCCTCGGCCGCTCCGGCATCGCCCCCCGTGGTCCCGGAGCCGGACCCGAGATCGTTGACCGCCAGGAACCCGATCCCCAACACGGTCACGAGGCAGGCCGCGACGAATGCAAGGCGCCTCTGCGACAGGGTCATCGCCGACAGGTTACTTGTGGGTGGTGCCGGGCCGGTACCACCCACCTGCCCCTGCGCATCTGGCACCCGGCGTGCGAGCGCCGCCTCGCTATCCCTGCGGACCCGGATCGAGGGCGGCCCTGAAGAAGGCGCGCAGGTGCTCCAGGCGCGACTCGAGGAGCTCGGCGTCGAAGGGGTCCCGACCCAGCAGGCCCTCGATGAAGGGGAGGTCGCTCACGTAGCTGAGCAGGGCGCCGTAACCCGTGAGCATGAGCTGCGCCGCGTCGAAGCGCCGGAAGGTGCCCGCCTCCATCTCTCGTTCGAAGTACTCCACCGCCTGCCCGAACATCGGACGCAGCATCACCCCGAGGTCCACCCCCAGGTGACCCTTTCCGTCGAGCGCCTCGCGCCGGACGATGCGCACGAACTCGGGGTTGGCCACGAAGAACCGGAAGCCGGCCGTGAGGACCCTGTCGACCTTCTCCCAGCCGTCGACGTCGTCGATGGCGGTGGCGCCGTCGACGCGCTCGACCCACTCGGCCATGGCCTGCTCGAAGACCTCCCGGTATATGGCGTCCTTCGAGGGGAAGTGGTGGAGCACGCTGGAGCGGCGGATGCCCACGGCCTCGGCGATGTCGTTGAGCGAGGTGCCGTCGTATCCGTGCTCCGCGAAGCAACGGCGGGCCTCGACGAGGATGATGTCCCGGGTGGTGCCCGTGGACTCGCCGATCGCCATCGGGCCAGGGTAGTTGGCAGCTCGGCCACCAGAAGTGCTCCGGGTGTCGTGGATATAGGGTGGGCGCCCGGGAGCCGGCAGCCGAGGAGGGCAGGGCGTGAGCGACGCCGATTTGCAGACCAGGTCGATAGACGTCATCCGCGGGCTGGCGATGGATGCCCCCCAGCGCGCCAACTCGGGCCACCCCGGCACGGCCATGGCCCTCGCTCCACTCGCGTACACGCTTTGGAACCGGGTGATGACCTACGACGCGGACGCCCCGGACTGGCCCAACCGCGACCGCTTCGTCCTCTCCTGCGGACACGCGTCGATCCTGCTGTACTCGATGCTCTACCTCACCGGATACGGGCTGACGCTCGACGACATCAAGGCGTTCCGCACCTGGGGATCGGCGACTCCGGGGCACCCCGAGGTCCACCACACCACGGGCGTCGAGGTGACCACCGGCCCCCTGGGTCAGGGCTTCTCGAACGCGGTGGGCATGGCCGTCGCCGAGCACAACCTGCGTGCTCGCTTCGGCGAGCAGCTCTTCGACCACCACATCTTCGCCTTCGCCTCCGACGGCGACCTCGAGGAGGGCATCAGCCACGAGGCGGCATCCCTCGCGGGACACCTCGGCTTGGGCAAGCTCGTCGTCGTCTACGACGACAACCACATCTCCATCGACGGCCCCACCGAGCTGGCTCTCTCGGACGACGCAGGCATGCGGTTCGAGGCCTACGGCTGGCACGTGGATCGCGTCGGCGAGATAGCGAACGACGTCGACGCCCTCGAGGCGGCGCTCCGCCGTGCGATGGTGGTCGACGACAAGCCCTCGGTGATCATCCTGCGGAGCCACATCGGCTACCCCTCCCCCACCTTCACCGACACCGCCAAGGCGCACGGCGACCCCCTGGGCGACGAGGAGATCCGTCGCACCAAGGAGATCCTCGGGATGCCCCCCGACGAGCCCTTCTGGGTACCCGACGACGTCCTGGCCCACTACCGGGAGGCCGGAAGGCGGGGACGCAGCGTGCGCGAAGCCTGGGAGAAGACCTGGGCGGAGTGGCCCGAGAACCGGGAGGAGATCGAGGCGTGCCTCTCGGGCAGCGGCCTTCCCGGGTGGGAGGCGAAGCTCCCGGCGTGGAAGCCCGGTGAGAGCATCGCCACCCGCAACGCAGGCAAGGCGTGCCTCGACTCCATCATGGACGTCGTGCCGGGTCTCGTCGGAGGCGGCGCGGACCTCACCGGCAACACCGGCGTGAAGATGCCCGACGACGCGGGCACCTTCTCGGACACGAACTGGGCTGGTCGCCAGATCCACTTCGGGATCAGAGAGCACGCCATGGGCGGGATGATGAACGGGATGGCCCTCCACGGGGGCCTCATCCCGATCGGTGGCACCTTCTTCGTGTTCTCCGACTACATGAGAGGCGCCGTGCGCCTGGCAGCCATCTCCGAGGCGAAGGTCATCTACTCGTGGACCCACGACTCCGTCGGCCTCGGCCAGGACGGGCCCACCCACCAGCCGATCGAGCACCTGGCCTCGCTTCGGGCCATGCCGGGCCTGAGGGTCGTACGGCCCGCCGACGCGAACGAGACCGCCATGGCCTACCGGCTCGCCATAGAGAGCAACGGACCCACGGCCCTCGTGCTCACCCGGCAGAACCTTCCTGTCCTCGAGGGAACCTCGGGGAACGAAGGGCTCCTGCGCGGCGCCTACGTCCTGAAGCCCGAAGAGGGAGACGCGCCTGACCTCGTCATCATCGGCACCGGCAGCGAGGTGTCGGTGGCGCTCGATGCGGCGGAGCTGCTCGAGGCCGACGGCACGCGGGTGAGGGTCGTCTCCATGCCGTGCTGGGAGATCTTCGGAGACCAGGACGCGGCCTACCAGACCTCGGTGCTGCCCCCCGGGGTCCCGCGCCTGTCGGTGGAGGCCGGCTCCACCTTCGGCTGGTGTCGCTGGGCCGACGCCTCCGTGGGGATAGATCGCTTCGGTGCCAGCGCGCCGGGAGCCATCGTGCTCGAGGAGCTGGGGATCAACGCCCCCAACGTCGCCGACCAAGCCCGGAATCTGCTCGCCAGGGGCTGAGCGCCCCGCACCCGAGAGGAACGATGCCATGAGCCGCTTGCAGGAGCTGTACGACGAGCAGGGCCAGAGTCCTTGGCTGGACAACCTCAAGAGAGGCTGGATCACCAGCGGCGAGCTGGAGCGCTGGGTGCAGCGCGGGGTCAGGGGCATCACCTCGAACCCCACGATCTTCCAGAAGGCCATCGAGGGTGGTGACGCCTACGACGACCAGTTCCGCTCCCTCGTCGGGGCCGGCGACAGCGTGGAGGCTTCCTACTGGGACCTGGTCACCACCGACATCCGCGACGCCCTGGCGATCCTCCGTCCGGTCTACGACCGCAGCGAAGGCGTGGACGGCTTCGTGTCGGTGGAGGTCAGCCCGAGCTTGGCTCGTGACACCCAGGGCACCATCCAGATGGCGCGCCACCTCCACTCGACGATCGATCAGCCCAACCTCTACGTGAAGATCCCGGGCACGGCCGAGGGCTTGCCCGCGATACAGCAGATGTTGAGCGAAGGCCGCAGCATCAACGTCACGCTGCTCTTCTCCCTGGACAGGTATGCGGAGGTCATCGAGGCCTACATGGCCGGCCTCGAGGCGTGCGAGGGAGACCTCTCCAGGGTCTCGTCCGTGGCGTCGTTCTTCGTGAGCCGCGTCGACACGGAGACCGACCGCAGGCTGGAGGAGATCGGCACCGACGAGGCGAAGGCCCTTCAGGGGAAGGTGGCCATAGCCAACGCCCGTCTCGCCTACGAGCTGTTCAAGGAGCGCTTCAGCGGGCCCCGCTGGGAGGCGCTCGTGGCCCGGGGCGCCAAGCCGCAACGCCCGCTGTGGGCCTCGACGTCGACCAAGAACCCGGCGTACTCCGACACCCTCTACGTCGACGAGCTGATAGGGCCGAACACCGTGAACACCATGCCGGACAAGACGCTGGACGACTTCGATGACCACGGGACCCTTGCGCGGACGGTGGACGCCGACCCCGAGGGCGCCCGGAAGGTGCTCGACGACCTCGCCTCCGTGGGGGTGGACCTCGACGACGTGACGAGGACCCTCGAGGAGGAAGGCGTGGCCTCGTTCAGCAAGTCGTTCGACGAGCTCCTCTCCAGCCTGGGGAGCAAGGCCGCGACGTTCCAGTCCTAGGGGGCTCTCCCGGAATGAACGGCACACTCCACGTGGTCGACGACGTGGCGGCCGAGTTCGCCGAGCGGGTGATCGAGGCGTTCCACTCGCGGCCCAACGACACCTTCGCCATCGCCCTGTCGGGCGGCAACACGGCGCGGCACTGCTACGAGCGCCTGGCCGAGGACGGTGGCACCCAGATCGACTGGTGGAAGGTGGACGTGTACTGGGGCGATGAACGGTGCGTGCCGCTCGACGACCCGGACTCCAACTACCGGCTCTGCAGGGAGGCGCTGCTCGACCGCGTGGGCGCTGCCAACGCCACGTTCCCCATGCGCTGCGAGGAGGGACCCGATCCGTACCAGCTCCGAGTGGGCGAGCTGGGACGCTTCGACCTCATCCACCTGGGCCTCGGGCCCGATGGCCACACCGCCTCGCTGTTCCCGTCCTCGGCGGCACTCGATGCCGACCCGGGACGCCTCGTCGTCATGAACGACGACCCGCTGGGCCACAACCCCCACCGCCGCATGACCCTGACCTACACGGGCCTCGCTCGGGCGCGCCTGGTGATCGTCACCGTGGCCGGAGAGGAGAAGCGCGAAGCGCTCGCGCGGGTCGCTGCGGGTGATCCCACTGCGCCGGCCAGCAAGGTGCGTGCCGAGCGGGTCGTGTGGCTGGCCGACAAGGCGGCGGCGGGCGACCTCGAGGGCGACTGATCACCGGTCGCCCACCTGCCGGCGGCCGCATCGGAGGTAGGTCGCCGAGCCTCGCCGACGAGGGTTGGCAGACGGCAACGCTGTAGCGTCGGACCGATGGGGTCCGACCTCCTGAGCACTCCGCTCGACGAGCTCCTGGAGCGAGCCGGCAAGATCCGCGACGAGGCACGCGGTCGTCGGGTCACTTACTCGCCCAAGGTTTTCATCCCGCTCACGATGCTCTGTCGAGATCGCTGTGGGTACTGCACCTTCGCCCAGCCCCCGGCCCGCCTGGCATCTCCATACCTCGCGCCAGCCGAGGTGCTCAGCATCGCGCGACGTGGCGCGCGCGTCGGTTGCCACGAGGCTCTGTTCACGCTCGGCGAGCAGCCGGAGGCCCGCTACCCCGCGGCACGAGCCTGGTTGGAAGAGCACGGCTACGGATCCACCGTGGAGTACCTCGTCGCGATGTGCCGGCTGGTGGTCGAGGAGGTCGGCCTGCTGCCGCACGCGAACGCCGGGGCACTCGATCGCCACGAGTTGGCGGCGCTGCGCGAGGTCGCTCCGAGCCAGGGGATGATGGTCGAGTCGCTCAACCCGGAACTGGCCTGCCACGCAGGCGCTCCGGACAAGGCCCCCGACAGGCGCCTGGCCACCCTGGAGGCCGCGGGGCAGCTCGCCATCCCGTTCACCACCGGCATCCTCGTCGGCATCGGCGAGTCTCGCTCGGATCGATTGGAGGCCCTCGAGGCGATCGCCGCCTCGCACCGCCGGCATGGGCACATCCAAGAGGTGATCGTGCAGAACTTCCTCCCGAAGCCTGGCACAGCGATGCACCGGGCGGCGGCCTGCACGCCGACAGACCACCTGGAGGCCGTGGCGTTGGCTCGCCTCGTGCTGCCGCCCGAGGTCCACGTCCAGGCACCGCCCAACCTGTCGGACGACTTCGGCCGCCTCCTTTCCGCCGGTCTCGACGACTGGGGCGGCGTCTCACCCGTCACTGCCGACCACGTGAACCCCGAACGTCCTTGGCCTGCCCTGGACCGCCTCCGCGAGGTGACCGAGGCCGAGGGCTTCACCCTCGCTCCGCGGCTGACGATCTACCCCGAGCACGTGGCCGAGCCCGAGCGTTGGGTGGCGGAGGGCTTGCGCTTCGCGGTGATGGACCGCTCCGATGCCGAGGGCCTCGGACGGGACGACCCGGGTGCGGTCCTGGTGCAGCGCATGACGGCTGCGACGCCCGAGCAGGTCGACGACGGCACCGAGGTGCTCCAGGTGGGCGCCCGGAGCACGGCCTGGTACTCGGGGGCGTCCAACCCCCCTCCAGCCCTGGTCACCGCGACCGGCGCCTCCAGTGGGCGAACCGCAGGTCGAGTGTCGGAGGTGCTCGCAGGCGTGCTGCTCGGCCAGGAGCCCGGCGAGGACGAGATCGCAGACCTCTTCTCGGCTCGGGGCAGCGAGGTCGTGGCCGTGTGCGAGGTGGCCGACGAGCTGCGCCGCCAGCGGGTCGGCGACGCGGTCACCTTCGTGCGCAACCGCAACATCAACTACACCAACGTCTGCACGTTCAAGTGCCGCTTCTGCGGCTTCTCCAAGGGTCCCCTCTCGCTCAACCTCCGCGGCACGCCCTACCTGCTGACGCTCGAGGACATCGCCGATCGGGTGCGAGAGGCGGCCCGGCTCGGGGCGACAGAGGTGTGCCTCCAGGGGGGGATCCACCCGAGCTTCGACGGCGACTACTACGTCGACGTCACCAGGGCCGTCAAGGAGGCCGCCCCGGAGATCCACGTGCACGGGTTCACCGCCCTGGAGGTGACCGAGGGCGCGAGGCGCCTGGGCGAGCCCCTCTCGTCGTACCTGCAGCGACTCAAGGAGGCCGGGCTGCGCTCGTTGCCGGGGACGGCCGCAGAGATCCTCGACGACGAGGTGCGCGCCGTGCTCTGCCCGGACAAGATCTCCACCGAGGAGTGGCTGGAGGCACATCGCACGGCGCACTCGGTGGGCCTCCGCTCGAACGTGACCATCATGTTCGGCTCGGTGGAGCGACCCCGGCACTGGGCGCGCCACCTGGTGCGCACGCGCGAGCTGCAGAAGGAGACGGGCGGGTTCACGGAGCTCGTGCCCCTCCCGTTCGTCCACATGGCTGCACCCATCTACCTGCAGCGCAAGGCGCGGCGTGGTCCCACCTTCCGCGAGGCGCTGCTGGTCCACGCTGTCGGACGGATCGCCTACCACGGCCTGATCGACAACATCCAGGTCTCGTGGGTGAAGATGGGCGTGGACGGGGTGCGCCAGGCCCTGCGGGCCGGCGTCAACGACCTGGGCGGGACGTTGATGAACGAGAACATCTCGAGGGCAGCGGGTGCCTCCCACGGACAAGGCATGGACCCTGACGACTTCCGCGACCTCGTCGAGCCGCTGGGCCGCACCCTCGAGCAGCGCACGACCCTCTACGGACGAGTTGCCGCAGCGTAGGGGCTGCCGGGCTCTCGCCAGGGTCCGGCGAGAGCGCCTCACGCCGACCGGCACCACGCGGCCGGTTCGCGCACCGGGCAAACCTCGGCGGGATGCGAGGCGATCGCTGGGTACGCTTCGGTATGCGCCGAACGAAGATCATCGCCACCGTGGGTCCGGGCTCCGACAGCGAGCCGGTGCTCAAGGGCATGATCGAGGCGGGCATGGACGTGGCACGGATGAGCCTCGCCCACGAGCCCTTGGAGGACGTCCTGGAGCGGTTCCACCGCATCAGGCACGTCGCAGCCGACTTCGGCCACCCCGTCGGCATCCTCGCAGACCTCCCCGGACCCAAGGTGCGCGCGGCGCCGGTGCCCGAAGAGGGCCTTGTCCTCACCGAAGGCGATCGGCTCAGGATCACGCCGGGCAGCAACGCCAGCACCTCTGAGGTGGTGGAGGTGGACTACGAGGAGCTCCTCTCGGACGTCCACGTGGGCGACACGCTGTCGTTCGGCGACGGGGCGGTTGTCGTCCAGTCGCAGGGCCGCTCCGGTGACCACATCGAGGTGACCGTCATCCACGGGGGCACGGTGAAGGGGCGCCCGGGAGTCCACATACCGGCGGACCGCCTGAGGCTCACCACGCCGACGCGCGAGGACCTCCGTCTCCTCGACGCGTTCTTGGAGGTGGGTGTGGACATGGTGGCCCTCTCGTTCGTCCGCTCCGCGCACGACGTGCGCAGGATCGGTACCGAGCCCCACCCGCGCGGCCCCATCGTGGTGGCCAAGGTCGAGACCCGCTCCGCGGTGGAGAACCTCGAGGGGATCATCGAGGCAGCTGGGGCCGTCATGGTTGCGAGGGGCGACCTGGGCGCGGAGTTCCCCATCGAGGACCTGCCGCACCTGCAGAAGAGGATCATCCACCGATGCATCGCCCTCGGCCGCCCGGCCATCACCGCCACGCAGATGCTCGAGTCGATGATCCACGCACCCATCCCCACGCGAGCCGAGGCCTCCGACGTCGCCAACGCCGTGTTCGACGGCTCCAGTGCGGTCATGCTCTCCGCCGAGACGGCCATCGGTGCCGACCCGGTGCGTGCCGTGGCGACGATGGCTCGCATAGCCCGCCGGGCAGATCAGCAGTTCGACTACGAAGGTTGGGCCCAGGGCCTCACGGCACCTGTGGTCGGGGTGCACGATCCCGAGCAGGCCATCACGAACGCCATGTCGAGCGCTGCCCAGAGGGCTGCGCAGCAGACAGGGGTCAAGGCGATCGTGTGCGTCACCCGGTCCGGCGCCACCGTGCGCTCGATCGCGAGGTTCCGTCCCCGCGCACAGATCCTGGGCTTCACCACCAACGAGCGCACCATGCGCCAGCTCACCATGAGCTGGGGCTCCACCCCCCTGCTCCTCGACAGCGACGCCGAAGGCGAGGCCCTCGTACCCGAGGCGCTGGAGGCGGCCACACGTGAGGGCTACGTGCACCCAGGCGACCTCGTGGCCGTGCTGGCGGGGTCCGGAGAGTTCCACAACCTCGCCACGGACACGCTTCGGTTGGTCCGCATCCCTTGAGGGAGCGACGGGCGGTGGATCTCCCCGGCTCGGTGCGCACCACCTAACCTGGTCGCCGATGGCAGCACCAGGAGGAACCGGGCCCATCGGGCCGTACCCACCGGGGATCGACGGCGACGACGAGCGAGACGCCTACGACAAGCTCCGCCGCAGGGTCCTCTGGAGCCTCCCCTACGGCCTCTACGTCGTGGGTTGCCGGGCAGGCGAACGACGCAACGCCATGACCCTCAACTGGGCCACGCAGGTCTCCTTCGAGCCCAAGCTGGTGGGCATCGGCGTGGAGCGCACCGCGCTCACGCACGAGCTCATAGCCGAGGGAGGGACCTTCACGCTCTGCACCATCGACCGTGAGGACCGGGCCATCGTGCGCAAGTTCACCAAGCCGGTCGAGGTCGACGTGGAGGCGATGACGCTGAACGGCTTCAGCTTCCGGGAAGGGCTCACGGGTACGCCGATCCTCAGCCAGGCGGTCGCCTGGCTTGACTGCGAAGTGCGCGAAGGCGTCGAATGCGGCACCCACACGTTCTTCGTGGGCGAGGTTGTGGAAGCAGGGTTCCAGAGAGAAGAGGAGACCCCGGTGCTGCGGATGGAAGACACGAGGATGTCCTATGGAGGGTGAGGCCGGCTCCGTCCAGCCAGAGGCAGAGGTGCCCGCTGTCGACGTGGACGAGCTCGAGAACCACGTGAACGACGGCGCCTTCCTGCTCGACGTCCGCCAACCCGACGAGTACGAGACAGCCCACGTGCCAGGTGCGGTGCTGGTGCCGCTCTCCGAGCTCGGCGAGCGACTGGGCGAGGTGCCCAGCGGCGAGCCGGTGTACGTGATCTGCCACAGCGGTGGGAGGAGCCGGAAGGCCACTGCCGCGCTGAGATCGGTGGGCATCGAAGCATCGAACGTGACCGGCGGCACCCAGGCATGGATAGACGCCGGCAAGACCATCGCCGAAGGCCCAGCCCCGGCGTGAGCGGCGGCCAGCTGATGCTGGTCGACACCGACGCCGGCTTCGCCGAGGTGATCGACGCGGTCAAGGGTGAGTCCCTCTACGCGCTCGACACCGAGTTCCACCGCGAGCGCACGTACTTCCCCAAGCTGGCACTGGTCCAGCTGGCGTGGTCGGGCGGTGGGCTGGCACTGGTGGATCCCACCAAGGTCGACCTCTCTCCCCTCGTCGAGGTGCTCCAAGGTCCGGGGGTTGCGGTCCTACACGCGTCCGACCAGGACCTCGAGGTGCTGGAGCTCGCCTGCGGAACCGTTCCCTCGCATCTGTTCGACACGCAGATCGCGGCCGGCTTCGTCGGCTTCGGTTCGCCTTCCCTCTCGGTCCTCTACGAGCGCACGCTGGGCCTGCGCCTGCAGAAGGCGGAGCGCCTGACCGACTGGCTGGCTCGTCCTCTGAGGCCCGAGCAACTGGACTACGCGGCGTCCGACGTCGACCACCTGATCGAGGTGCACGACAAGCTCTGCGACGATCTGGAGCGGAGGGGGAGGCTCCAGTGGGCGATCGACGAGTGCGAGCACGTCCGCGAGAGGAAGCGCGGCGGCCGAGACCCCCATGACGCCTGGCGTCGCATCAAGGAGGCCCGGCAGCTGAAGGGCCGGGCGCTCGCGATCGCGCAGGGCGTCGCGGCTTGGCGTGAGCGGCGCGCCGCCGAGCTCGACATCCCCGCCCGGTACGTCATATCCGACCTGGCTGTGGTGGGGATCGCGCAGAGGCCACCGGAGACGATCGACCAGCTGACGAAGATCCGGGGCGTCGACAAGAAGCTGGGGACCGGACAGGCGGAGAGCCTCCTGGAGGCCGTCAGGGACGTGGCGAGCAGGCCCAGGGTGAGAGAGCAGGCGGGCGGGGTGCGCGACCTCGACAGGCGCCTGCGGCCAGCCGTCACCCTGGTCAGCGCCTGGGTGAGCCAGCTGGCTCGCGATCTCGATCTCGACACCTCGCTGCTCGCTACCCGGGCCGACATCGAGGCGCTCCTGAGGGGCGACGACGACGCCCGCCTCGCCACCGGGTGGCGCGCCGAGCTGGTGGGCGAACCGATCCGGCAGCTCGTCGCCGGGGAAGCGGCGCTCGCCTTCGACGGAAGGGGCACCTTGCGACTGGAGAAGCGCTCGAAGGAGTCCCTGGCGTAGGCCCTGGCGGGACCTCGCGGATGTGTGGCCACCAGGTTCTCGCCGCTACACTCGGGCGCTGAGCCGACAGGGGAGGGTCCCAGAGAGCACAGTGGCGTCACCGTCCAGTGCAATGAGGATCGACGGACGTGACCCGCAGCAGAAGTGACCTTCTCCGCAGATCCTTATTGGTGATCCGAGGGAACGGAGTCCTGGCCCGTGAAGAAGGGGCGGCATCGGCGCTTCGAGGAAGCCCGAGCACTCAAGCGCAGCACAGACGTGGATGTGGACGCGGAGCTAGACGCTCGTGATGCCGAGCCCTGCCCCGAGTGCGGGGCCGACCCCGGTCACGATCACGCCGGCTGGTGCCTGTACGAGGTTCCCGAGCACGAAGAGCTCTAGCGCTCATCCGAGCTGCCCCAGCGTGGCTCGCAGGCCTGCCCCTCAGGCGGGTCGGCGGCGGAGGACGGGATGAGGCAGGAGCTGCTCGGAAGGTAGAGCCTCCAGGTGGGCGACGAGCTTCCTGTAGGGCTCGGCGCCCACCATCTCGACGATCTCCTCGCGCAGCGTCTCGTACACCGGCGAGCGTCCCGTGAACCCCTGAGGGTGATCGGTGCACCACCAGTGGAACTCGGCGCCGCCCTCTCCCCAGTCGCGACGCTTCCACTCGCGCAGGATGTTGGTGAGGTGCTCGTTGTCGTCCACGTGGTACTCGATGCGCAGAGGCGCCTGCCAGCACACCGTGGGCTTCCAGTCGATGAAGCGCTCCCCCCGCCTGACCGCTGCCTGGTGCAGGGCACACCCGGCGCCTGCGGGGAAGCCGGGGCGGTTCTGGAAGACGCAGGCGCCCTTCACGGTCCTCGTCACCCAGTCGCCGTCGTCGTTCTTGAAGATGGCGCCGCCCTTGCGCTCGGCCACGGCGCGGAGCTGCCACTCGTCGTCGCCCAACGTGTCGGCGAGAGCGCGGACCCGCTTCCGGTCGGCCTTGTCGGTGAAGTAGGCGCCGTGCGAGCAGCAACCCAACTCGAGGGCTGGTGCAGGCTCGTCATCGATCCCCGGACAACCTCGGCCGTAGATGCACGACCACTCGCTGGCGAGGAACGTCACGTCGAACATGTACGTCTCGCCGTCGTGCTCGACGGAGAACCACTCGTGAGCTTCGTCACCTTGCATCGCCCGTCACGTTACTGTCGGATGGCATGTGGATCGTGGGAGCGCGCGGACAACAGCTGGCGCGCCGGGCGAGGTGTCGCCGCGGGATTCAGGAGCGTTGCACCGATGGCCGGTGAGGTGGAGGACATCCGCCGGCGCCTGGAGGCGATCGACGAGGAGCTCGCGGAGCTGGCGATCGAGCGACTGAGGGAGTCGATCGACGCGGGCGGCACGGAGCTACCGATCGACGAACGGCGGTTGACCCGCGCCCGCCGTGCCATCGAGAAGGCGGTGGCCATCCTCACGCCCGATTCCGGCCGCGACGTCTAGCCCTCGTCGGCAGGTACCAGCACGCCGGGGTTCAGGATGCCCACGGGATCGAGAGCCGCCTTGACCTTGCGGAAGGCGGCGATCTCCGCCGGGCTGCGGTTCAGGTGCAGCCAGGGGAGCTTGGCCCTGCCGATCCCGTGCTCTGCGCTTATCGAACCCCCGTACGCGGCCACGAGCCGCAGCACCTTTCCGTCGGTCACCTCGTCGTCGGGATCCAAGCCCGTGACGTTGACGTGCACGTTTCCATCGGCAACGTGCCCGAACAGCCATGTGCGGGACCCAGGCGCTATCGCGGCCATCACCTTGGGGATCTCCTCCACGAACTCGGCAAGCCTGCCCACGGGGATGGTCACGTCGAGCTTGTGAGGGGCGCCGAGCATGTTGATGGCCGTGGTGTGACGCTCACGGTAGGCCCACAGCGCCTCGCGCCGAGCCCCGTCGGTGGCCACTGCGACGTCCCCGACGACCACGTTGGCCCTCTCCACGGCCGCCCCCAGGTCGTCGGTGGGGTCCCGTTCGGCCGATGCGGCCTCGAGAAGGACGTACGCAGGCCAGGGCCGCGAGAGCGGCCGTGGAAGGTCTTCGAGCTCGCAAACCAGATCTACGCCCGAACCGGTCATGAGCTCGGCGGCGTCGAGCACGTCCAGCGACCTGTGGACGTCGAGTGCGAGGCGCACGGCCATCTCAGCCGAGTCGACGCCCACGAGGGCGACTGCCCTCTCCCCCGCCAAGGGCACGAGGCGCAGCGTGGCGGCTGTGACCACTCCGAGCGTCCCTTCGCTGCCGCAGAGCAGGCCGCTCAGGTCGTAGCCGGTGTTGTCCTTCTGGAGCGCCCGGAGGTGGCTGATCACCGACGCGTCCCCCAGGACCGCCTCCGCTCCACGAAGCTGCTGGCGGGTACCGCCCCACCGGAGGAAGTTGAGGCCGCCGGCGTTCGTAGCCACCGTTCCCCCTACTGTCGCGCTCTGCCGAGAGGCGAGATCGACGCCATAGGCCAGCCCTGCGACGGCTGCAGCCGCCTGGACATCGGCGATGGTGGCGCCGGCGCCCACCGTCACCTCCCTGGCGTCCAGATCGACGTCGCCGATGCTGTCGAGTCGTCGCAGGCTCAGGACCACCTCCCCGTCGACGGGGACGCTCCCGCCCACGAGGCCGGTGTTCCCGCCTTGGGGAACCAGTGCCACCGACCGCTCGCCGCAGATCCGCACGACTGCTGCGACCTCCTCGGTGGTTCCCGGACGGACGACCGCAGGCGTCCTTCCCGAGAAGCGACCGGTCCAGTCGCGCTCGTACGGACCTACCAGATCTTCTCCGACGAGTACGTGCTGGCCTCCCACGACCTTCGCCAGCGCCTCCACGACGTCCATGGGCTCAGCCTCGCGCACAGGTGTCGCACGGGTGAGCCTTCGGGGTGGCGGCGGTGGCTCTAGCCGGTGACCCTCGAGGCCGCCGTTCCGGTGGTGCCCTGGCGCAGCGTCGTGGATGCTCCCCCACCCTGCTCGGCTTCCGGCGTGCCCTCACCGCCGCCGGTACCACCCACGACCGTCACGGCGATGTTCGGATCGGGGATGCTGCAGTCGAGCGAGAGTGCGACCTCGATGCCGCCGACGGTTTGGAACTGGAGCGTGCCCAGGTCGACCACGTAGGTGATCTGGCTGTCGCCAGCCGTGACCGTGCCGGACGCCACCACCACGGGGAAGTTCGGGGGATCCATCGAGATGCTCACCGCACTCGGGAAGGTGAAGGGCCCCCCGGTGCCGCCCACCGCCTCGACCGCCATCTGGACGGTGCCGTTCACGGCCGTGATGCCGACGCCCGTGGATAGGTCGATCATCTCCTGGTCGGGCTTCATCTCCACCGAGAAGCTCACGGGCGCAGACTCACCCGGCGCGAGCGACTCGGGTACGTCCACCTCCATGGAACCGGCGATCTGGAGGCTGCCCCCCAGGGCGGTGTCGAGGAGGGCCTGCGTCTCGGAGTCGGCCCCGATGCAGGTGACGTCGGCCGTCAACGGGAACGCTCCTGCAGGCACCGGGACCACGCCGATCAAACCCATCGACATGCCCACGACCCCGACGAGACCTGCGACCTTGCGCCTCATGCGCCCCACCCCCCATCGGCGCCACGCTCCCCACGGCGCGGCAGATGCGAGATGCTAGCCCGCAGAGGAAGCGAGGCGCAGCGGAGTCGAGCCGAGCACTAGCGAGGCTGCGAGGTCGAAAGGCTGAGCAGCTGCACCGGTGAAGCCCGAGCGCAGACGTGGTTGTCACAGGCCTTGGGTATGGTCGTGAGATGGCCATCGGCGGTGAGTTCGTGCTGGGGGTCGACCTCGACGGCGTCTGCGGCGACCACACAAACGCCTTTCGCTCCATCGTGGCGGCAGATCGGGGGGTCGATCCCTCGACGCTCCCCGACCAGAGGTCGTGGAGCTTCGCCGAATGGGGCATCGACCCAGAGGAGTTTGACAGGCTCCATCGAGCGGCCGTGCTGGAGCACCGGATGTTCAGGGAGATGCAGCCCATCGAGGGGTGCGCGGACGCGCTGTGGAGGCTGTCGGACGCGGGGGTGTGGATCCGTCTCATCACGCACCGGCTCTACACGAACTGGGGCCATGCCATCGCGGCGGCCGACACCGTGGAGTGGTTGGACCGCCATGGCATCCCCTATCGCGACCTGTGCTTCCTGGGACACAAGCCCCAGGTCGAGGCGGACGCCTACATCGACGACGCCCCGCACAACATCGAGTCCCTCAGGACGGCCGGGAGCACCGTCATCGTCTTCGACCAGCCGTACAACCGAGACGTCGCGGGCCCTCGCGCCAGCTCGTGGTCGGAGGCCGAAGACCTGGTCCTCACGCTGATGGCCGGACAAGGCCGTCCCGTGCAGGCCGTCATCCCGCTAGGAGACGACGCCACCCAGCGCCTCCACCGCCACTTCAGGTCGTTGGTCAGGTGACGCGTCCGCCGAAGGCGCCGAGGGACGAACCTGAGCGTCAGGGGCAGAGGACCGAGGCGATCTCCGTGGCGCGGTCTCGCAGCACCACGCGGCGCTCGGCGGGGGGCAGCGTGAGGTTCTCGACGAAGAACCCGTAGACGAGCCCGCGAAGCATCCTGGCCTGGATGGCCCGATCTCCAGGGAGCTCAGGCGTCAGCTCGTCGAGCCAGTGGACCAGGGCCTCTTCGAAGGCGGCGCTCAGCGTCGCCACGGCTTGGGTGACCTCGGGCGTCGATCGCAGGCTCTCCCCCAGCAGGAGGCGGAGCATGTCGTTCTTCCCATCCATCTCACCCCAGATCCAGGCGAGCATCTCGGCGAGGCGCTCCCTCAACTCCAGGTCGCGATCGATCGGAGGGGTCTCGCTGAGCAGCACCTCGTAGTGCTGGAACTCGATCACCTCCCTCAGGAGGTCAGCCTTCGAGGGGAAGTAGTGGTAGAGCGTGGCGACGTTGAGGTCGCAGGCAGACGCGAGGCGTCGCATGCTCATGGCGTGGACGCCGGCCTCCGCCATCAGGACGAGGGCGGTCTCGAGGATCCGCGCCCGCTGATCGGCGGGACCCGTGTCGACCGACTCGGTGATCGTCATGCCGTGGAGGTTACGGGACCGAACACCGCCGGCAGCGTCTCGATGGCGAGGACCAACGTGTGCTCGGCCCTCTGCAGCTGAGCGCCCGGCGCCACCTCTATGTCCGACAGCCGGCGGAACAGGGTCTCGAACACCAGCTTCAGCTCGAGACGGGCGAGGTTCGCACCGAGGCAGTAGTGCGGTCCGATCCCGAAGCCCAGGTGCGGGTTCGGGTCACGGTCGATGCGGAACTCGTCGGGAGCGTCGAACACCCGCTCGTCGCGGTTGGCCGACTGGTACAGCATCAGGACGCGATCGCCCTCCTTGAGCTGCTTGCCGTGGAGCTCGTGGTCGGCGGTCACGGTGCGGATGAACGACAGGACTGGGGTCACGTAGCGAACCAGCTCGTCCACCGCGAGGTCCCACAGGCGCTCGTCGTCGATGTGCTCGACGAGCTTGCGCTTCTGGTCGGGGAAGCGGCTGAAGGCGGCCAGGCCCCCGCTGATGGCGTTCCGGGTCGTCTCGTTGCCGGCGACGATCAAGATGCAGAGGAACATGTACAGCTCGTCGCTGGTGAGCTGATCCTCGTCCACCTCGACTGCCATGGCCTCCCCCGGGTCGAGCCCGCCCTCGTCGAACGCTCCCGTCAGGATGCTGATCAGGTCTTCCCTCGGGTGCTGGCGGCGGTCCTCGATGATCGGGATGAGGTGCTCCACGTACTCACCGAAGGCGGTGGCGGCCGCCTGGAGCTTTGGCGAGTCCGGGTCGACGTGGCCGTCGCCCGCCATCATGGCGTCGCTCCAGGCGTAGAGCTTCTGACGGCCCTCAGGGTCGAGGCCGAGCATCTCGGCGATGACGATGAGCGGGACGTGCATGGCGAACTCGGAGACGAACTCGACCTCGCCACGGTGCTGGATCTCGTCGATGATCTGGTCGCTCAGCTCCCGGATGTGCGGGGCGAGCCTGCGGACCTGCCTGGGCGTGAATCCCTTGTTGATGAGACGACGCTGGCGCGTGTGCTCGGGGTCGTCCATCGAGATGATCGACATCGGAGCGGCCACCTTTGGACGCACGCCGTAGCGGCTGCAGTACAGGTCCGGGTTCCGGGACACGTGAGAGACATCCGCGTGCCTGGACACGACCCACAGCTCGTTCTTGGCGTCCCAGTAGCACGGATCGTTGTCCCTCAACCATCGGTACGTCTCCCACGGG
>CAZHBH010000040.1:0-19562 GCA_964530525.1 uncultured Rhabdothermincola sp.
CCTCGTTGCTCGGATCTGAGGCTTGGCCTTGTCCCACCTCGTTGATGGCCTGGACGGTGAAGGTGTAGTCCTGGCCTTCTGTCAGGCCGATCACGTCCACGTGGGTCACCTCAGCCGAGGTGTGGGTGGTCTTGCCCCCTGGGGAAGCGGTGACCACGTATCCCGTGATGGGAGAACCACCGTCATCTGCCGGCGGGGTCCATGACACGTGGGCCATGAGGGGCCCGGCCTCGGCTGAGACACCGGTGGGAGCACCTGGGGCCGTGGCACCGCCCTGGACCGTGGTGACGGCTTGGGTGGCGTTGTGGACCACGCAGCTGAGCTTCACGTACACGTCCTGGAACACGATCTCCGTCGGCGGCACGTGGATGGTGATGTTCAGCGGTGAGCGCATCGCGTAGGCGATGTCCTGGGCAGCGCTGGCAGTCACGGATCCAGAAGCGTTGAGCGTGATGGTCGCTGCGGGGTCGGTGATCGTGTAGGTCTCGGGGAAGTTCCAGACCTGCTCGGAGCCGCCCGATGCCTGCATCGCGAGGTCCATGTCCTCCATGTAGATGACCTCTGCCTGGGCCTCGATGGCCAGGTTGGCGAGGGTCTCTGGCAGCGTCACCGACCAGCTGAAGCTGACGTCTCCAGAACCACCGTTGGCAAGGGCCTCAGGCACTGTGGCGTCCAGCTCGGTGCCGAGGAACAAGATCCCGTCCGGTGGGGCCACGAGGTTCTTCATGATCCCCTCGGAGAAGGTGTCGGCTCCCTGGCACTCGAACACGGGCTCGGCGAAGTCCTCGTCGATCTCGTAGTCCTGCGCAGGAGAAGCAGAGCCCTCGTATGCCTCTGGGTCCTCTGGCGTGAACACCGCAGACAGGCTGTGGGTTCCTGGTGCCAGGCTGTTCACCACCACCTCGGCTTGGCCACCTGTGACGGCCACCGGTCCTGCGATGGTGGTCTCGCCGTCGATGAAGGTGACCGTGCCGACTGCTTCTGTCGGTGTGATCGTGGCCGTGAGGGTCACGTCTTCACCAAGGTGAGCTGAGCCTTCTGGGTCTATGGCAAGGGTGGTGCCCGTCTCGACGGGGCCGACCTGGCCACCGTCGATGGTGTAGGGCACACCCTCTGACTCAGATGGCGAGAAGGCCAGCTCGTCGGTGGGCACGAACTCGGCGAACAGCGTGTGGTCTCCCACCTCGAGGTCGTTCACCACCAAGGTGGCAACGCCCTCGACCAGCTCTGCGGTGCCGATGGTGCCGTGCTCGTCACCGAAGGTGACGGAGCCGACGGCCTCGGCAGGGCTGACGGTGGCGGTGAGGGTCACCTCTGAGCCCTCGGTGGCGTGCTCGGCGGGGCTGACGTCCAAGGTGGTGGCGGTCTCCACGGCGGGCTCTGCAACGAGGTGCTCCACGGGATCAGACGTGGAGCCGTTCACCGCAGCCGGGTTCGCCGAGGTGAACGTGGCGGTGTAGCTGTGCTCACCCAGAGCGGGGCTCCAGGCCGTGATGGTCGCCGTGCCGCCCGTGACCGGGACGGTTCCGAGCGAGGTCTCGCCGTCGAAGAACTCGACGGTGCCGGCACCGACTGAGCCTGGGTTCACCGTCGCAGTGAGGACAACCGGCTCGTTCGGGATGGAGTTGCCGGAGGGTGAGGTCGACAGCGATGTCGTGGTGTCGACGCTCCCCGAGACGACCTGCTGCACCACACGCGGCGTCACCGCCGAGGAGTGACCGGGGTTGTCAGGGGTGAACTCGCCCCACACCTCATAGGTGCCCGCGGGCAAGCTCGCCGTTGCCGGTGAGTTTGACAACAGACCTCGGCCGAGTGAAGTGGAGCCAGTACTGGTCGTCACGGTGCCGCTTCCAAGGGGAGTGACGACATCGGTGGCTGTGTTCTCGGCGAAGTACTCGATGGTCCCCGGGTTCTGGTTTTCCCCGATCGTGTAAAAGGACACATACCCGTTGATCTCACTCCACGCCTCTCCCTGGAGGGCCGGAGTAGATGGCACCGCCCGAGGCGGACTAACCGGAGCAGCACCGGATGGCACGATCGAGAGGATCTCTCCTTGAGTCTGTTCAGCGGTTCCCGCTGGGACCCGCTCGAAGTTGAGGTACAACGGCTCAGAGGGAGTGAAACCCTGGTTCCGGCAGGCGCCGCAAACGTCCGAGCTTGGGTAGACCTGGTAGTTCGTCGCCTGGAACATGATCTCGTGCATCCCGAGAGCGGGGAAACGACTGTTGGCGAGAGTCAGCTGGATGTACTCGCCGCTTCCGAAGAGCTCGACGGGAACCCCGTCGATCTCGGTGTAGAGCCGGGAGCTGCCCCACGGTGCGAGCCCCTCGGCAGGACCGAACTTCAGCCCGACGTAGACGTTCGAGCCCTCGGGCACCTTGCCCGTTCCCCCCGTGGAGTCCCAGACCTTTTCGAGGGTCAGCTGGGTGGTGGGCCCCTCGACGGAATGGGGCATCGCATCCGACTCACCGGCTGCCCACCACCATGCCGAGGTGTCCGCCGGGTTGAAGCTAGATGCCGTGGGCGTGAAGACCGCCCGTAAGGAGTGCGGGCCGGGAGCTAGCGCTGTCTGGGTCTCGAAGTGCCCATCGCTCGAAGAGTTCACTGACATGAACCCAGCGATCGGAATCGCAGCTCCCGGGTCGGCAGCCAACTCGTCCACGATGATCAGCGATCCCGCCAAAGGAGCAGGGGCAGTCACCGAGTTGGGAGCCGGAGTCATCTGGATGTTGATCGTGACCGGCTCCCCGGTCGCGGCGACCTCCTGGACATCCAAGTCGAGCGTCACCGGCTGCTTCTCAAGCGGCGGGTAGACCGTGTGAGCCGTCGGGACCGGCGAGGGAGGACTGGAGGCATAGTTCAGTCTCTGGTTGTTGGCCGGGCGGAACACACCCGTGATCCCCAGTTCTCCCTGAGGCAATGCATCGACGTTGAAGCCGGGCGCCGAGGTCGTCGCAGTTTTGACGGGACCCGCGCTTCCACTCGCGTTGCCGGACGCGCTCCATGAGGGCTGTCCGTCTTGGGTGCTCAGGACGATCGTCCCCATGTTCCCGTTGGCGAATGCCCCACCATCGGCACGGGAAACCGACGTCGTGAACGTCACGGGTTGGCCGGCGAAGCTGAACGGCATGTTCGCAGCCACGTTCGACGTAACCGTTGGGGCCCCGGCGGCGGGCGTGCTGGCCATGTTGAGGTCTATGTCGATCCCGCCACCGGAGAAGGCAGAGTTCACTGCTCCAGCCAGGGATATGCCCTCAGCAGTACGGCAGGTCCCAGCAGCAGCTGGCGGTACGTAAGCTCCAGGCTGGCTGGCCATCGGCAGCGCCCCATTAGTTCCAGCGCGGACTCCCTCGAAGCCGATCTCGAACGGACCGAGCGCACAGCTCGATCCGAAGGTGACCGGACCGGTCCCGAGATCGGCACCGGTCACCAAGAGGATGAGGTTGGCATCCATCGAAGCGGGGGCGTCGGGAAGCCAAGCGGAACCGTCCCACTCGTTGTCGATTCCACCCGACGTCAAGCCCACTTGGGAGAGAACACCGGTGATAGTCCCGTTGGGAACCGTGAAGGTGGTCGATGGGATCCGCAGGGTTCCGCTCAGATCCTCGAGACCGGTGTGGTCGGTGCGAAACGTCGTGTTGAGGAACGCGCTCGCGGGGATCGAAGCGCTCGCGCCGTTGATGGTCAAAGAGCCGGTCAGTGCCTGATCGTTTGCAGCAGCAGAAGCACCGCCGTTGAGGGCGACGGGAACGGTGCCCACACCCGTTGCCGGGAAGAACTCGGTATCGCCCACATAGTCAGCCCGAAGCTCGTAGGCGTCGTATCCGAACGGGACGTTGGGGAAGACCACCTCGCCACCCGAGAGCACCCCTGCCTCTTCCAGCTCGCCGTTCACGTACAGGTTCACGGTTCCCGTCGGGATCTCAGCTGTCCCGGTTGGAGGGTTCACCGCAACCGTGATGTTGAAGAAGACCGAGTTCGTCTCCACGGAGACTCGCGGGTTCAGGTTCGCCTGGGTGATCTCGACCTGAGGGTTCACCCGGTTGGCGGGGTTGGTGACAGTCACCTCCACGGGAGCGGACACCGATCCCTCGAAGAGCGGTGCGCCGAGATAGGTGGCAGTTATGGAACGGGTGCCCACCGAGTTGAGGGTCGCGTCGAGGACGGCGAACCCATCTACGTTCAGCTCCGCCACCCCGAGGGTTACGGGACCATCGCTGAAGCGGACAGCGCCGACCGAGACGGGGCTGTCTGCCGTTGCAACCGTCGCGGTCAAGGTCGACGCCGACCCACCCGGCAACAGGGTCGGGTCCGCCGACAGCGTCGTCGTCGTGGGGATCGTCGTCGAACCAGACGAGATGACCGTTCCGAAGAGCACCGGGGCAGCTACGTTGCCCTGCGCCCAGCACTTCACCGAGGCCTGTGAGTAGTTGTTGTTGGCCAAGAAGGTGTAGCCCGAACTGGCCTCGTCCAACCCTGAGACGCGAGTCGAGATCGTGGATCCCAGTGCTCCGGTGGCCCGAACGGTTACGTCGAAGGATGGGTTCTTGAACGGAGTCGAGTTGTCGGGCAGAGACGGGTTCTTCAGCACCTTGCCCACGGAGAGCACCAATCGTGCCGGCGAGAAGCTGTTGTCCACCGCGATCGAGTACGGCCCGGCCGTGTTGTAGGTGGAGTCCGGGACGATCGACGCCTCGATGAACTCGGCGTTGGCGGGCAGGTTGAACATCAGCTTGATGTTCTCCAGGCCAAGGACCGTCACCTCGCCGACGATGTCGTTGAAGGCCTTGTCCGGCAGGTAGCCCTCGTCGGGGATCACGCGGAACGTGAACTCGGTGTCTGGCTCGACGGTCGCCGGATGCTCGACGGTCAGGCCGAGGGGCTCGAACTGCTGCTGGGATTGACCGACCGCCCGGCCGATGCACTCGCTGGTCCAGACGGTGTGCGTGCTCTCAGTGTTCTCCGGAGGATCGTCCTGAGCGCCGGCCACCGAGGGCGGCGGGACCGCCAGGGCCAAGAGCGAGCCGACCATGGCCAGCACCAACAGCGCGACCGTGGCGGCGCGCCACCTCTTCACGTGTGCGGACGCGGACGCGCCGCGCGCACTTCCAACGAACGACCTACTCATTGAACCCCCCTGGATTGCTCTCTTGACTGACTGACTGACTGACTGACCTAGGACTCGAACTGCTCTCCTCGTCCGGCTCCGATCGGGCCGCTGCAGGATCGGCAGTCCACAAAGAACCCGCAGTCCGGCGGGACCCGCCGGGCCGTCATGGACGAGCTCCGATGGACGAGCGTGAACGGGCGTCCCGCGCCTGGGAGCGAGCGTGGGCCTCGACGATCGCGTCGCGCAGCGCGGCTAGCGCCGGGCGGTCGTGATCGGAGGAGCGGTAGGCGATCGACACCGGCAGCACCCAGCTGGGCTGGTCCACGGCGATCTCCACCAACACACCCGCGTCGATGGCCGAGGCGATCATCGACCGAGTGGCCACGCGCAGCCCCTCGCCGTCGGCTCCCCCGGTGGAGGGCATCGCAGCCTTCTCGTCGATGCTGAGCGCCATCGGGTAGCGCGACAGGTCGAGCATCGACACCGGCCGTTCGCTCGTGGCGAGAGGGTGGTCGGGAGGTGCTGCCCAGACGACCGGGTCGACGAAGAGCGGCTCGACGAAGACGTCGGCCGTCGCATCTGTGGAGGCGGTCGCATCGCCCTTGTCGTCGCCGGCAGCAGCCGGCTCCGAGCCATCGGCCTCAGCGACACCCGCGGACGGGTCGGCCGCCTTCCCACCTGGCTCGCGGGCTCCCGAGCCATTCGTGGGCGAGTGGACCAGACCAGGCTCCTGGATGGGCAGGTCGGTGAACACGCCTATGCCCACGTCGGCCGCGCCCTCCGCGATGGCGTCGAGGATGGGGTCGGGGTCGTCCTCGAAGGCCACGTCGACCCGTGCCCCCTCCACCGCATCGTCGAGGAACGGGGTGACCACGGGGGCGACGGTGCGGTGCACCCGCAGCCGCACCAGGTCGTCGTCGTTCACGACCGACATGGCCCTGTCGATGAGGGCCACCGACTGCTGGGCCAGCGGCAGGAGGCGGAACCCGGCTGAGCTGGGCTGCATCCCGTGGGGCAGGCGCATGAACAGCTCCACCCCGAGGCGACGCTCGAGGCGCCTGACCCTTTCCGAAACGGACTGTTGGGTGACCCCAAGGCGCTGGGCCGCTCGGGTAACGCTCCGCTCGGAGGCCACAACGGTGAACGCTCGGAGATCCTCAACGCTGAGCGCCATACCCACCCCCTTACAGCTAGTCCTTACAAATCACGACTGTGTTAGGGACAAGAGTATGTCTTTAGCTCTCATGTTTCAAGGTCAGCCGGTATCTTTTTTCCTTTCAACAGGGTCTACTAAGGTTTTTACCTCTCAAGAACAGGGTTCAATCCCCACAGAGCCACCTCATCGACCATCTATGCCTGCCACGCTCGGCCCGAGGGCGCCCGCGACGAAGCCCCGGCTGCGAACGGCTCGACCTGACCAACGCCTGAGCGCAGTGCGGCAGCGTCAGGTCAGATGTGGCTGAAGCGGCGGCGTGACGCCGCAGCCAGCACGATCCCTCCGGCAACCAGCACGGCGCCCAGCACCACCAGCGGCGTGGTGGTCCGGGAGGCCCCGGTGGCCGGCAGCTCGCCGGTGCTCGGCACGAGCGTCTCGGCGGGTGTCGTGACGGGAGGAGGCGGTGTGGGATCGTCCTGCACCTGGTAGCGCACCAGCTGGTCGTGGCCCAGGTCGCTGATCCAGATGGCGCCGCCGTGGGCGGCGACGTTGAACAAGGTGCCGTGGCCCGGGAGCACGCGCTCGATCATCTGACCCTCGGGGCTGACGCTGCCGAGGCGGAGGTAAGAGAAGCCTCCGTACCAGACGTTGCCGTCGGGTCCGGCTGTGATGCCGAGGGTGGGGTGGTGCGCGTCCCACTGCTTCACCGAACCGCTGGTGGTCATCGAGCCTACGAAGGCCCCATTGAACGAACCCCACCACAGCAGCCCACCCGACGAGGTGATGCCCTGGGGCTGGGTGCCGTCGACGAGCAGCGTGTGACTGGTGAGCTCACCACCCGGACCGACCCGGGTGAGATCGCCCGGAGGAACGTCGGGGAAGGTGTGGGGAGGAACGGTGACCACCCAGATGGCGCCGTCGGGGCCGATGGTCAGCCGCTCGGCGGTGGTGCCGGCGGGCCCGAGGGGCATCTCGGTGAGAGCCATGTTCGAGGGATCGATGCGCCCGAGCTTCCCGGCAGCAGCCTCGGTGAACCAGATCGCACCGTCGGGGCCCACGATGACCCCGAGCGGGCGGGAGTCGACCGTGGGAACGTCGACCTCGGTGACGTGACCCGTAGACGGGTCGAGCCGGCCGACCTTGTTGCCCACCTGCTCGGTGAACCAGATGGCGCCGTCGGGCCCGACCACGATCCCCTCTGGGTCGCTGCCCGGCGTGGGCACCGGGTACGTAGCCACCTCGCGGGTGATCGGGTCGAGCCGGCCGATCAGGTTGTGGTCGTTGGAGGTGAACCACACGTGGCCGACTTCGTCGACCACGAGCGCCAGCGGCCCGGTCCCAGCCGGGAGGTCGAACGAGGTGATCGCAGAGGTGTCGGACGAGAGCACGGCGACCCTGTCGGGATCCGACTCGGTGAACCACGCCAGCTCGCCGCGATCGTTCGGGGGAGCAGCCACCACGCTGGTGAGGTCCATGTCGGCCACGAGGGGGTGGACGATGGTGGCGCCGTCGGCGCTCATCCTGACCACCCACGAGTTCTCGATGGCCCGGGCCACGATCCAGATGCCACCGGCGTCGTCAGCTCCCACGTTCTCGGCGAACATCCCGGCTTCGGGCATGGCGTGCTGGGTGACGTCGCCCTCAGTGGTGACGAAGGCGACGGCGCCGGACGCCAGCAGGTTGGTGACCAGCAAGCCCTCGGTCGTGACGGTGAGGCCGAAGGGCTGCCCACCCACCTCCACGAGGACCTCGCTGTAGGCGCCGCCGGTGGTCAGGCGGCCCAGGCTGCCGATGTCGAACAGGGTGAACCAGAGCGCGCCGTCGGGACCCGAAACGATGTCGGTGGGCTTCGAGTCTGCGTTGGGGAGCGTCTCGTAGGTGATGGTGCCGGTGGCTGGGTCGAGCCTGCCGATCCGACCCAGCCCGCTGTCGGTGAACCAGATGGCGTCGTCGGGCCCCACCGCGATGCCGGTGGGCGCTGCTCCGACACCCGTGACCTCGTACTCGGTGATCGTCCCTGACGCTGGATCGAGCCGGCCGATCTGTGCACCCGTGAGCTCGGTGAACCAGATGGCTCCATCCGGCCCCACAACCAGCTGGAGGGGCTCGGCGCCCACGGTGGGAACGTCGAAGGTCTCGATGGCCGCAGTGGCAGGCTCCATGCGGCTGATGGCGTCGGCCCCCCGCAGGGTCGCCCACACGGCGCCGTCGTGCCCCACCACCACGTCGGTGGGCTGACCACCGCGGACCGGCTGCACGTACTCGGTCACCGTCCAGCCCATCGGCTCGTCGGCGCCTGCCCAGCCGGCGTTGGCGCCCAGCGCGCCGAACGTCGCCAGGAGCAGTCCCGTGAGGACGACGGCTACAGCGAGGACCCGGACACTCCCAGCGCTGCGAGCGGATCTGGCGTGGCTCATGCTGCTCTCTTCCCTTGGCCCTTGTAGCGCAGGGCGCCTTCCAGCTCGGACTCGGTGAAGGTGCCCACCGGACCCCCGATGGCGTACCGGTAGAGGGCCACGCCGAACACCGTGCGGGCCGCCGAGGCCAACACGGCACCGACGAGGATCAGGGTCAGCCCTGCCAGCCCGAGCACGATCCCGGCGGCGATCGCAACCGCGTTCGCCAGCGTCAGCGCCAGCACGACGCCCGCCACCACCAGGATCACTCCCGGGATCGAGAACCAAAGCGCTGCGCGCACCGTGATCCTGATGGTGCCGACGACCGCGGTCCCCCAGCGGTCCTTGACGATGGAAGCGGAGCGCTTCATCGCGCCGACGGCACCGGAGCGCTCGAGCACGATGACGGGGAGGGCGAAGAAGGTGATGAGCTGCCACGCCGTAGCCACGATGCCCGCCGCCACCATGCGGATGATGGTGATGGCGAGGCTGCCGTCGCTCCCGTCACCCCGGATGGCGGCGAGGAGCACACCCACCGTGCAGCTGATGCCCGCCCAGCCCCGCAACGCCGATCGGCAGTCGCCCGTGGCCCCCATGGCCTCCTCGTAGGAGGTCTCCCGGTCGTGGAGGATGTCGTCGGCGGCCGACACCAGCCCCGCCGTGTGGCGGATCACCGCGTAGGCCGCCAAGTAGATGCCCACGAGGAAGAGCGCGACACCCGCCACGATCAGCGGGAGCCGGCCGTCGGAGAGCGCCAGCACTACGAGGGCGGGGAGGATGAAGATCCCCCCGGCGACCACTCCGATGACCGCGCCCCTCACCGGGAAGCGGAGGAGCTCCCGGTTGGACTTCACGATGCCCCAGCTCTTGGCGCTCAGGTCGCGGCTGGTCTGCCACACGCTCATTCGACGCTCCTCGTAGATGACGGCGGGATCCTAACCCTCGCAAAATCGCCGGTACAGGGCTTCTTCCCACCCTGGGCACGAGCCCCGCGACGGGACGCACGACCCCGGGCGCCGCTAACTTCACCGGTATCTTCGGTGGGGGTTCTCTCGGGTTCAGGTGGCGGCGGGTGGTGCTCGTCGCTCTTCCCGTCGCGCTCGTGGCCACCCTCGTTTCGGGCACGGGACCTGGTGCGGCACCCAGCGCAGCGCAGGTGGCCCCAGGGAGCGGATCCGAGTCGCAGTCGCCGGCGCCCAGCGGTCCGCCCACGACGTCGCCAGCCCCCGCCCCGCCGGGAAGCGTCGGGAGCCCCGGAGGGGGCGGGGTACCCGTGGAGCCGCAACCGGGCGTGGATCCTCCCGACGAGGTGCAGCCGGAGGTGGAGCCTGCGCCGGTGGATCCCCTCCCCGATCCCACCCCGAGGATCAGGGTGCTCATGGCACAGCTCACCACCGAGCGCGCACCTCTGGAGGTCCAGCACTGGCAGGCAGCCCTCGACGAGGCCGTGGAGGCCCTGGGCGCCGCTGCTGCTGCTGCCGATGCCGCCCGCGACCAGGTGGCGCTGGCCAAGGACGGGGTGACCGGGGCGGAGCGGATCCTCGCGGAGATGGCGGTAGAGGCGTTCATGCGAGGAGGGGGCGCCGTCTCGGTGGCCGAGGCCGAGCTGGGCACCTACGAGCTGCGCAAGACCGAAGCCCTCGTGGGCAGCGTAATGGAGCACCAGAAGACCGAGATCGAGCGCCGACGTGGCGCTGTGGGAGCCGTCGAGGCGCAGCTGGCTCCGCACGAAGCCGCCGTAGCGGCCGCCGCGGCCGTGGTCGGCGAGCGCCAGGTGGCGCTCGCCGCGGCGATGGAAGCGGCGGCCGGAGCCGACGCCGAGTTGGAGGCTTCGCGAAGCGGCTACTCCGAGCACCTGTTCGACGCCGCCGACCTCAGCGGCTGGCAGCTCCCGATAGCCGGCGAGAGCCTCTTCACCGCCGACGAGCTGGCTGCGTGGGCGTCGAGCCGGGCGGTGGCGTCCCGAGCGAGCGTGGGGGTGGCAGAGCTGGCACGGATGTTCGTGGAGGAGGGCCACGACGAGGGGATCCGGGGCGACGTCGCCTTCGCACAGGCGGTGCTGGAGACCGGATGGTTCACGAACGACGACACGGCTCGGTTCAACAACTTCGCCGGCATCGGGCACTGCGACACCTGCCCCACGGGGTGGAGCTTCGGCAGCGCACGCGACGGTGTGCGAGCGCAGATCCAGCTGCTGAAGAGCTACGTGGAGGTCCGCCCGACCTACGTCCACCCCCTGGTGGACGGCCGGCTGCGAGGTCCCGCCGGCTGCTGCACGAGCTGGAACGCCCTCACCGGAGTGTGGGCAACCTCACCCGTGTACGGGCCGATGGTGCTCGGCATCTACCTGGAGATGCTGGAGTGGCTCTCGGCGACGCAGCCCTCACCCCCCGGCTAGCCGAGAGATCTACGGTCCTCGCTGGAGGCGGGCCCTAGGAGGCAGGGCGGAAGTCGGGCCGCAGCGGCATGCCGCTATCGCCCTCGTCGGGGGTCTTCACGGCCAGCACCTGGTGTACCTGCACGTCGTTGCGCTCGAAGGTGAGGGCGCATGCCGCCATGTACAGGCGCCACACCCGTGCCCTGCCTGCACCTGCCTCGGCCACGGCGGCGTCCCAGTTGGCTTCGAGGTTCGACACCCACCTCCGCAACGTGAGGGCGTAGTGCTCCCTGAGGCTCTCGACGTGGCGTACCTCGAAGCCGGTCTCCTGGAGCATCGAGACCACCACCCCCACCTCGTGGAGCTCGCCGTCGGGGAAGACGTAGCGGTCCATGAAGGGGCTGTCGACGCGCGAGGTGACCCTCGAACCCACGGCTGTCGCCAGACGCCGGTACAAAGCCCGGCTACGTCCCAGCGAGGTGTGGGGCTGGGGGTAACCCGGTCGGGCGATGGCGTGGTTCAGCAACCGGCCCTCGGGTACGAGCAGGGCCATGAGGCGCTCGAAGTACTCCTCCATGCGGCGGCGTCCCACGTGCTCGAACATGCCGATGGAGCTGATGGCGTCGAACGGGCCGTCACGCACATCGCGATAGTCCTGGCGTCGTATCTCTATGCGATCCGACAGCCCTGCCTCGGCAACCCGCTTGGTCGCCAGCTCCTCCTGGTCGTGCGAGAGGGTGACACCCACCCCCGTCACGCCGTAGTTCTCCGCCGCGTGCAGGAGCATCCCGCCCCACCCACAGCCCACGTCGAGCAGGCGCATGCCCGGCTTCAAGGCCAGCTTGCGGCAGATGAGGTCGTACTTGCGACGCTGCGCGTCGTCGAGATCGTCGTCGGGCGAGCTCCACACCGCGCACGAGTAGGTCATCGTCGGACCCAACACCATGCGGTAGAAGGCGTTCGAGACGTCGTAGTGGTGGACGATCGCATCGCTGTCGCGGCTGCGCGTGTGGCGGGTGCCCTTGAGGCGGGCCTCCTCGGGCGGGGGCGCCAGGAACTTGACCGCCGAAGGGCCCACCGCCATGGCCAGCTTGCCCAGCAACGCCGGGTCGAGGTTGAGGTTCGGGCGCCCCTCTATGAGCTCGAAGAGGGCGAAGATGTCGCCCTCCACGTCCACGTCGCCAGCCACGTAGGCACGGGCAACTCCCAGCTCTCCGGGACGGGTGATGATCCGGCTGAACGCGTCGGGCGAGCGGAACACCACCTTGGTCCGTGCATCGCTGGGCCCCGCGCGGCTGCCGTCGTAGGCCTCGATCGCCAGGGGCAGATCGCCACCGAGCAGGTCCGACAAGAGGTTCGCTAGTCCCATCATCCAACCATCCGCTTCTCTACTTCTTCCCATAGTTGCTCGTAGGCACGCCCGGCGCGGCTGCGGGGGGCCCAGGCCCCGAGGGGGCTGCGATGCACGCCCATGCGCTCCACGTCCGTGGACACGGGTATCTGCGCCGAGAGCATGTCTTCGCGACCGGCCGAGAGCTCTTCCACGATGTCACGGTGGAGCTTGCGGCGGCGGTCCACCATCGAGAAGAAGCCCATCACCTTCGGGGGACGTCGCCAGTCCTCACCAGCGATGAAGCGCTCGAGCTGGTCGGTGGTGCGCAACGACAGCGTGGTGGGGATCACGGGCACCAACAGGGCGTCGGCCGCCTCGAACACGCTCTCGGACACGAGCGAGATGCTGGGTGGGCAGTCGAGGAAGACGTAGTCGTACTGGCGCCTCAGCGGGCGCAGCAGCTGGCGGATGCGCCTGGTGGGCTTTCGGGCGCCGTCGAGGACGAGATCGAGGTTGCGGTAGGAGAAGTCGGCCGGGACCAGGTCGAGGTGGTCGTAGTCGGTCCCCTTCACCACGTCTTCGAGGTCGCGCTTGCCCGACACCAGGCCGGCTGCGCCACCCTTCACCTTGGGCTTGACCCGGAAGTAGTAGCTGGCCGCACCTTGGGGGTCGAGGTCCCAGACGAGCACCTGGGCGCCGCTGGCGGCAGCGAGGTAGGCGAGGTTCACCGCTGCCGCTGTCTTCCCCACCCCACCCTTGATGTTGTAGGTGGCGAGTACCTTCATGCGCCCTCCCCGGCACCGTCGCCTCGGCCCGAGGGCCCGAGTCCCTTGACCGCCCGGCGCACGTGGCGCGAATCGAAGCGGGCGAAGCGCTCGTCGAAGTCGAAGCGGGCACGATGCTCACGCTCGGAGAGGCGGTCGATCATCGAACCCATGGCGAGCAGTGTGGCAGCGGGGACGGCGTCTCCCCCGCTCGTCCCGTGGTGGAGCATCTCCTCGCCGAAGCGCTCGATCGAACCCGCCTGCACCTGGCAGTCCTGGTACTCGCCGAGCGCGTCCTGGAGCCCCTTGAGCTCTCGCACCACTGGGCCCGTGTCCTCTGGGTCGAAGAGGCTCCCGAAGCACTCCAGCAGGTATCGCAGCTTCTTGGCGCCCTTGCGCAGGCCGTGAAGCGCCTCCGGCTCGGAGCTGGGCCTGATCGAGCGCCCGTCGCGCACGAGCCGGCGGTGGGCGCGGGCGATGCGAGCTGCCGCCACCTCCGCTGCCGGGCGCCGAGCGTCCTCAGTCCCCACCTGCGCGAGATCGCCGGCGGAAGGAGCAGGTGCGCCCTCGAGGAAGGCCTGCCATCCCTCCACGAGCTCGCGGTAACGAGGACCGGCGAGCTCGGAGGTGAGCGCCGCGTGGGCCTCACGCCCACCTCGCTCGAGGAAGGCGACGAAAGGTTTGAGATCGGCTCTTCGCTCTGGCGCCAGCGCCGACTCGAACGCGGGCATCTCCAGCAGGTAGACGTCGAGGTCCCGTGCTGGGCCGGTGAGCCGGCCGAGCCATCCGAACTCGTCGCCGAAGCGACGCCGCACCTCGGCGGGCAGCACACCGCGCCCCTCCGAGACGATGGTTCGGGTGCGTCGCACGGCCACCCTGAAGTCGTGCAGGAACTCCGAGTCGACCCCTTCGTGGAGGCCGAGCTCGTTGGCGCGCATCGTGCCGAGGAGGACCCTGAGCACCTCCACCCACGCGTCGAGCGCCGGGGCTTCGGCGTGGAGGTGCAGATCGAGCTTCGAGGAGTAGGAGCCGGGCATGTGGCCGGCGGCGCGAAGCGCCAGGACGACGGGATCCTCGGCCCCGGGGTCCAGCACCACCTGCGCGGCGAGGAGGCCCTGGAGCCGCTCCGAGTGGCCCTCGTAGCCCCGCACCGGGACCACCTCGACGACGGTGGGCAGCGGTCGGCCGTCGGCCATAGTGGTGCGGTCGACCACCAGTCGGGCGACGGTCTTGCCCTCCTCGTCCACCATGCGAGAGGTGGTGACGGTGCTCTCGAGCTTCGCCAGCGGCAACAGGGCCCTCATCTCCACCACGTCGGCGAGCCGTTCGGCTATGGGGCCGGATGGGAGGTCCCATGCGAACCGAGCCCTGCCTGCCTCGTCGGCCAGGGTCAGCCGACCACGGAGCTCGCCTGTGCGCAGGTCTCGCCACACCAGCGAACGAGAAGCGGCGGAGCCTCGCCGACCCCTCGCCGCGTCGTGCGACCGCCTGTCCTCGAGGACCGTGCCCTTGGAGTAGAGGCGCCAGTCGAAGGTGTCGAGCACGTCGCGCTCGAGCCGCTCCACCCGCTCGCGCTGCAGCGAGGCCTTGCTCTCTATGCCCGAGAGCACCTGGGGGATGTCGGCCGCTTCGTTGAGGACGAACCGCCTGGTGGAAGCGGTCATCGGACTCGGCGGCGAAGGCGGGCCATGACGGACGCCACACTAGTTGCCAACCGGCGCGGCGGCTCGTGGGTCCCGGAGCCTGCCCGCTGCCGCCCCGAGCCGGCGCCCGCTGGCCCCGACGGGGAAGCGGGTTCCACCACAGGGGTCGGTGTTGGCCCATCATTGAGCCGTGGAGCTGTCTGTCGTCGGGGTGCCCCGTGAGGTGAAGCCCGACGAGCACCGCGTCGCCCTCACGCCCGACGGTGTCCGCGAGCTCGAGCAGCACGGCGTGGAGGTGCTGGTGGAGGCGGGGGCGGGGGCCGACAGCGACCTTCCCGACGACGCCTACCGCCGGGCAGGTGCAGAGATCGTCTCCGACCGCTGCGAGGTTTGGGAGCGGGCCCAGCTCGTGTGCAAGGTGAAGGAGCCACAACCAGAGGAGTACGGGTTCCTCCGCCCCGACCTCACGTTGTTCACCTTCCTGCACCTCGCCGCCTACTCGCAGGTCGCCTCAGCGCTGCTCCAGGCCGGATCGACCGCCCTCGCCTACGAGACCGTGCAGCTGGCGAGCGGCGCGCTCCCCCTCCTGGCTCCCATGAGCGAGGTGGCGGGTCGGATGAGCGCCCAGATCGGGGCCCACCTGCTCGAGAGGGAGAGCGGGGGAAGGGGCATGCTCCTCGGAGGTGCTCCCGGAGTGCGTCCTGCACGAGTGGTCATCCTCGGTGCCGGCAACGTGGGTTGGAACGCCGCGTGGATCGCTGCCGGGATGGAGGCCGACGTCCACCTGCTCGATCGAGACGTGGATCGCCTGCGCCGCGTCGACCAGATCCGGGTGGGTCGGGTCACGACGCTCAGCTCCAACCGGGGCCAGGTGGAGAGAGAGGTGGTGGAGGCCGACGTGCTCATCGGAGCGGTGCTGGTGCCTGGGGCCAGGGCGCCCGTGCTCGTGCCCGAGGACCTCGTGAGGGCCATGAAGCCCCGCTCGGTGATCATCGACATCGCCATCGACCAAGGCGGCAGCATCGCCACCTCCCGAGAGACCACCCACGCCGATCCGGTCTTCGAGCGCCACGGCGTGCTGCACTACGGCGTGGGGAACATCCCCTCCGCCGTGCCCCACACCTCCACGTACGCCCTCACGAACGTGACCCTGCCCTATGTGGCCGACCTCTGCCGCCTCGGAGTGGCGGAAGCTGCCCAGACCGATCCTGCCCTCGCCCTCGGCGTCAACGTGGCCGGCGGACAGGTGGTGAACGCCGCGGTGGCCGAGGCCCTAGGCAGGTCGGCGGCCCCGTTGCGAGACGTGCTCACCTCCCACCCCGGTTAGCGGATCTCCGCCGTTTCCCAGCCGGTGCCGCCTTGCGGCAGGATGAGAACAGGTTCCAGTCGCCTGCTCGGGCGACCCCTGCTCTTGGAGGACTCGTGGCCCAACCGCTTGCCGACCCCTTCTCAGACCCCAACGTCCCGAGGCGCTTCGGGAACAAGGTCGCGCTCGTCACCGGGGCCGCCGGAGGCATCGGGCGGGCGTCGGCGCTGCGCCTCGCTGCCGAGGGTGCGGCGGTGTGGTGCAGCGACGTGAACGGCGAGGGTGCATCCGACACCGCCAAGGCGATCTCGGAGGCGGGTGGCGAAGCTCGATCCAGCACCCTCGACGTGACCGACGTGGAAGCCTGCCGGCAGGTGGTGGCCGACGTGGTCGACGCCTTTGGCGGCCTCGACGTCCTCTGCAACATCGCCGGCATCGGAGGCTCGGCCCACACGGCCGACGAGTCGCCGGAGCGCTTCGCAGCGATGCTGGCCGTGAACGCCGCCGGCCCCTTCCACCTGAGCCAGGCCGCGCTGGAGCACCTGATCGCACGCAAGGGCAACATCTTGAACCTCGCCTCCACGGCCGGGATGATCGGCCAGGCGTACTGCGCCGCCTACTGCGCCTCCAAGCACGCCCTGGTGGGCCTCACCAAGGCCATGGCCCTGGAGCTGGGCAGGGAGGGCCTGAGGGTCAACGCCGTGTGCCCCGGTGGGGTGAACACGGGGATCCTCAACTCCTTCGTCCCTCCCGAGGGGTCCAGCGACTCGTTGATCGCCCGGCAGTACCTGACCTTCGAGATGCAGGAGCCCGAGTCGGTCGCGGCGCTCGTGGCCTACGTGACCTCCGACGAGGCCTACTACGTGAACGGGGCGATCCTGCCGATCGACTACGGCACCACGGCCGGCTGAGCCGCGGAGTCGCCGCTTAGGTGCCGAAGGCGGCCAGCCACTCGGCTGCGTTGCGGGGCTTGAACACGAAGTTGAGCCGGCGGGTGTCGCCGAGGGGGGCCGAGGGGCCACCGGAGTAGAGGTGGCCGGGGAACAAGATGGCCTCGTCGGGCACCTTGGCCAGGCGCTGGGTGAGGCTCTCGTAGAGCTGGGCCGCATCGCCACCCGGCAGGTCGGTTCGCCCGCAACCTTCCAGGAACAAGGTGTCGCCGGAGACGAGGAAGCGCCCGTCGACCAAGAAGCACTGGCTCCCGGGGGTGTGACCAGGGGTGTGGATGAGCTCGATGTCGACCTCCCCCACCCTCAGGACGTCTCCGGTGGAGTGCTCGACCATCTCGGTGGGCGAGATCCCGGTGGTGCGCTGCACCCAGGGCGCCTCGTCGCTCTGGAGGTGCAGGGGCACCGGCGCCTTGTCGAGCAGCTCGCGGGCACCGGGGATGCTGAACCCCATCATCTCCCCTCCCACGTGGTCGGAGTGGTAGTGCGTCGCGAGCGCCCCCACGAGGGTCATGTCGTCGGCGGCAAGCGTGTCGAGGATGCCCTGCGCGTCGTACGCGGGGTCGACCACCACGGCCTCCCCGGTGACGCGGTCGCCGATGAGGTAGACAAAGTTCACCATCTGCCGGGCAACGGGATCGTCGGTGGCGATGTCGCGCCCGGCCAGGATCTGGCGGAAGTAGAGGCGATCTTCAACCGAGGTCTCAGCCATGCTCCTCATGCTAGGAGCGGGAAAGGGACCAGGCTCCGGCAGGCCGTCCCCTAACCTGCGACCCGTGAACGACAGGGGAGAGCCGGACGCCGGGCCCGAGGCGGGCGCGGCAGCCGGCGGGACCGGCGGAAGAGCCGCCAGGATCGGCTACTTCGGACCCGCTGGCACCTTCACCGAGCAGGCGCTGCTGACGCAGCCCGACCTGGCGGCAGGCAAGACCGTTCCCATGGCCGCCATCCCCGACGTGCTCGCGGCGACCACGTCGGGCGAGGTCGACCTGGGCTTCGTCCCCATCGAGAACGCAATAGAGGGAACGGTCAACCTCACGATCGACGTGCTGGCGTTCGAGACCGACCTCCTCATCCAGCGGGAGGTGGAGATCCCGGTGGACCTGTGCCTGATGGTCCGCCCCGGCACGGCCGTCGCCGACCTGGAGGTGGTCTCCTCCTTCCCCCACGCTCTCGCCCAGTGCCGGCGCTTCCTGGCCCAACAGCTGCCCGGCGTGGAGACCTGGGTGGCGGGCTCCACGGCGGAGGCCGCCCGGTCGCTGGCCGAGAGCGATGACGACGCCGGCCGGCGTGTAGGCGCCATCGGGCCACCGAGGGCGGCCGAGCTGTACGGCCTGGAGATCCTGGCCCACGAGATCCAGGACCACCCGGAGAACGCCACCCGCTTCGTGCTGCTCGCGAGCCGAGGCATCCCGGCCGCCACGGGCCACGACAAGACCTCGATCGTGGTCTTCCAGCGAGCGGACGCCCCCGGCTCGCTGCTGAGCATCCTCCAGGAGTTCGCCGCGCGCTCGGTGAACCTCTCCAAGCTGGAGTCGCGGCCAACCAAGACGGCCCTGGGTGACTACTGCTTCCTGATCGACCTCGACGGGCACGTCAGCGACGAGGTGGTGGCGGACGCGCTGCGGTCGTTGCGCGCTAAGCAGCACGACGTGAAGTTCCTCGGCTCGTACCCAGCCGCCGGCGAGCACGGCGACGGAGTCCGCAGCGAGCAGCGCAGGGCTTGGCACGAGGCCGACGACTGGATCGCCTCGTTGCGCACCCAGATCCTGGGCTGAGCACCTCCTCCGTCCGTCGACGCCAGGCACCGCGTCGTCGGGCGATAGCGTTCCGGGCGGAGGGATGGCAGAGCGGACTATTGCACTGGTCTTGAAAACCAGAGAGGTGAAAGCCTCCAGGGGTTCGAATCCCCTTCCCTCCGCTTTCCCGTGTGCGAGACTCCTGGCCGCTCGGCGCTTGGGGGGCCTCAACGTGGCCCGACGCCGGGCTCTTCCAGGAGGTAGCTCCACATGGTGTTCTCAGAGATCGGCGAGGGCGACATCGTCCTCTTCATCTTCCAGGTGTTCATCATCGTCATCTGGTTGTGGTTGCTGTTCACGGTCTTCTCGGACCTCTTCCGTGACCACGAGATGTCGGGTTGGGCCAAGGCCGCATGGGTCCTGTTCGTCCTGATCCTTCCCTTCCTGGGGATCCTGGTGTACCTCATCGTCCGCGGCGGCGGAATGGCCAAGCGGGCCCAGGCAGCTCAGGTCGAGGCGAAGCAGCAGTTCGACTCCTACGTGCAGAGCGTCGCCGGCGGCGGCTCGGCACCTTCCCCTGCCGACCAGATCGCCCAGGCCAAGTCGCTCCTCGACTCGGGGACCATCACCCAAGCCGAGTTCGACGAGCTGAAGCGCAAGGCCCTCAGCTGATCTGGCACCACCGCTGAGCTGACCCGAAGAGCCCTGCGGGGCTCTCGCGTGCGGAGGGGTGGCGCCAGCGCTGCCCCTCCGCCACAGCTCCGCCCTACCCGAGGGTCCGGCGCCCTCCC
>CAZHBH010000041.1:0-19311 GCA_964530525.1 uncultured Rhabdothermincola sp.
GTGGTACCGTTGAGCAGTTTATTAAACGTGGTGAGAACGAAGGCTCCACCATTGCCGGGATTGACGTGCTGTAAGTCGACGACGTCGAAGAGGCCGTCGTCGAGGTCGAGGGTCATGCCGTTCTTGAGGTCGTTGGTGGTGATGGTGGGCATCTAGGTCTTCCTGTGAGGGCCTGGCGGGGGTGAGAGCTGCTGTTGCTTCAGACTGTCGTGGCCTTGGTAGCCCGGGTGAGGGCCCGGCACCCGTCTGCTGTGACGACCACGGTGTCCTCCACCCGCACGCCTCCGTGCTCGGGAAGGTAGACCCCCGGCTCCACGGTGACCACGAAGCGCTCGGCGAGCGTAGCATCGCTGGTGGTGGCCACCCTCGGGTCCTCGTGGATATCGAGGCCCACCCCGTGCCCGGTGGCGTGCACGAACGAGTCGAGCCAACCGGCCTCGTCTATGACCTCGCGGCAGGCGGCATCGACCTCCGCCGCCGTCGCGCCCGCCCTGATCACGTCGACCCCGGCCTGCTGGGCCTCGGTGACCACGTCGAGCATGCGCTGTTGGGTGGGGCTGATGTCGCCCACGGCGATGGTGCGGGTCATGTCGCTGTGGTAGCCGTCGACGAGAGCACCGAAGTCGATGACCACGAGGTCGCCGTCTGTGATCCGCCGGTCGGTCGGGTGGGCGTGGGGGCGGGCGCCGTTGGGGCCGGAGGCCACGATCGTCTCGAACGACAGGCCGTCGGCTCCCCCATCGCGCATCGCCACCTCCAGCTCGAACGCCACCTCGCGCTCGGTGGCGCCCTCGGCCAGGTGAGGCCTCACCTTCGCGAGGGCCTCGTCGGCGATGGCGGCAGCCAGCTCGAGCCTCGCCAGCTCGCCCGGATCCTTCACGAGGCGCAGCTCCTCCACGAGGTCCTTCGTGGGAACCAGCTCGGCGCTCGGGAGCCACGACTCCGCGATGTCGCGCTGGCGAGCCCACGTGACGTTGGTGGACTCCAGGCCCACGCGCGCGAACCCGCCCAGCACAGCACCCACGTCTTCGGCGGCAGAGGAGCTGACGATCACCACCTCGGCATCCACGCCGGCAGCCTCCAGCTCCTCGGGGGCCTGGGTCTGGTAGCGGCCATCGGTGAAGAACGCCATGCGACCGGGCGCCATGGCCACCATGCCGGCAGAGCCGGTGAAGCCCGTCAAGTAGCGGACGTTCGTGAGGTTGGTCACCAGCAGGGCGTCGCATCCGGCCCCCTCCAGCTGGGCGAGGAGGCGCTGCGCCCTGGCGGCCACGTCCATCGGCGCGAGGGCCTCGGCGCTCACGAGGAGAGCCTCTCTCGCACGGCGCTCAGCGCCAGCAGGTAACCGAACGTTCCCAGGCCGGAGATGGTCCCGTCGGCGACGGGTGACACGACGGATGTGTGCCGCCAGGGCTCTCGGGCCTCGGGGTTGGATATGTGAACCTCCACGACCATGCCCTCGAAGGTACCCAGCGCGTCGGCGATGGCCCACGAGTAGTGGGTGAAGGCGCCCGCGTTGATGATGATGGCGTCGTGGGTGCCCCTGGCACCCTGGATGGCCTCGGTGATCTCGCCCTCGTGGTTCGACTGGACGTGCTCGAGACCCAGGCCGGCATCGGAGGCCGCCGCCCGCAGCTGCTCGACGACGTCGGCCAGGGTGGCCGAGCCGTAGACGGCCGGCTCGCGCTCGCCGAGGAGGTTGAGGTTGGGTCCGTTGATGACCAGCACAGAGCTCATGGCGTCCTCGCTAGCGAAGCGACTCGAAGGTCGCCTCGACGGTGTCACGGTCGATGTCGGCTACGACCTCGACGCCCCTGGGGCCGTCGAGCACGAAGGTGAGGCCTCCGGTGGACTTCTTGTCGCGGCCCATCACCACGATCAGCTCCTCGATGTCGACCCCGGCAGGCAGCCCATCGGGCAGCTCGTAGGCCGCGACCACCCGACGGTGCTCCGCGACCCGTTCCGCGTCGATACGCCCCAGCCTCCGGCCGAGCTCTGCCGCGAACACCAGGCCGATCGCCACCGCCTCTCCGTGCCGCAGGTCGTAGCGCCCCACGGTCTCCAGGGCGTGGGCGAGGGTGTGGCCGTAGTTGAGGATGGCTCGGCGGCCGGACTCACGCTCGTCGCTGCCCACCACATCGGCCTTGATGCGGACGCACGCCGCGACCCGCTCGTCCAGGGGGAGCTCGTCGAGCGGCGGAGCGTCGGCCGGCCGCCCCCCCAGGAAGTGGTACTTCGCCAGCTCGCCGAGGCCGCTCCGGGCCTCCCGAGCCGGCAGCGTCGCCAGCACGTCGGTGTCGCAGAGCACCGCTGTGGGCTGCCAGAAGGCCCCCACGAGGTTCTTGCCCTCCGGGAGGTTCACGCCCGTCTTGCCGCCGATGGCGGCGTCCACCTGTCCGAGGAGGGTCGTGGGAACGTGCACGACCGAGACGCCCCGGTGGTACACGGCTGCGGCGAACCCGGCCGTGTCTGTGACCACCCCGCCGCCGACGGCCACCACCGTGTCGGCCCGGGTCAGGCCCCACTCGGCGAAGCGTCGGCAGAGCTCCTCCACTGTGGCCATCGACTTGGCCTCCTCGCCGTCACCCATGTGGACCACGATGTGCTCGCGACCGGGGTCGACCTCCACCCCCACGCCGGGCTGGGTGACCACCGCCGCCCGCCGACTGGCCCCCGGGATGACCGAGGCGAGCTCGTTGCGGACTCCGCCACCCACGAGGACCTCGTAGGAGCGCTCCCCCAGCTCCACCTGGACCGTGATCACGAGATCGCCCCGAGCGCCCTCAGCTCCTCGGCGACGCGGTCGGCAGCCTCGGCAGGTCCGAGGTCGTCCACATCCACGATCACATCGGCCACCTCGGCATAGAGGTGCTCACGCTCGGCCGACAGCCGGGCCAGCACGCCGGCGCGGTCGTGCGCGAGCAGGGGTCGGTGGTCGCCTGAACGGGTCCGCTCCACCAACACCGCCGGATCGGCACGCAGCCACACGACGGTGCCCGCCTCCCGCATCAGCTCACGGTTGGCAGCGTCGAGCACCGAACCGCCGGCCGCAGCGATCACCGAGGGCTCGGGAGCGGCGAGCATCTCCTCCAGGGCCCTGTGCTCGTGGGCCCGGAACGCCGCCTCGCCCTCGGCCTCGAAGATCTCCGCAACGGTCCTGCCCGTCGTGGCTTCGACCAGCTCGTCGCTGTCGTGGAAGTCCAGCCCGGCGATCGCAGCCACCTGCCGGCCGACGGTGGTCTTCCCGGAGCCCATCATCCCCACGACGACCACGTGGCGGACGTCGCTCACTGGGAAGCACCGGGGCCGAACGCCTCGGCCGCGCTCCAGTTGATGGGATCACCTTCGGATGCGCCTTCGCCCCGGGCGGACGAGCCCTTGCCGGCGACCGCCACCCGACTGACGTGCTCGGCGAAGGCTTCGGCGTTGCGCACCATCTCTCCGAGGCTGTCGCCTCCGAACTTCCGGGTGGCCTCGTTGGCGAGCACGAGGGCGGTCATCGTCTCGGCCACCACGCCCATGGCGGGCACCGCCGTCACGTCGGTCCGCTCCTTGAACGAGACGGTCGCCTCCTTGGTGGCGGTGTCGACCGTTCCCAACGTCGGCTTGTTGAGCGTGGCCAACGGCTTCATGGCGACCCTTGCGATCACCGGCTCGCCGGTGGACATCCCGCCCTCGATCCCGCCCGCCCTGGCGCTCTCGCGCCGGTAGGAACCAGCCTCGTCGTCCCAGGAGATGGCGTCGTGGCTCTCGCTCCCGCGCCTTGCAGCCACGGCGAAGCCCTCGCCGATCTCCACGCCCTTGACGGCCTGGATGCTCAGGAGGGCCTGGGCCAGGAGGCCGTCGAGCTTGCGGTCCCAGTGGACGTGGCTACCAAGCCCGACTGGCACGCCGTGGGCGATCACCTCGACGATCCCTCCGAGGGAGTCCCCGTCGCGCTGAGCCGCCTCGATCTCGGCGATCATCGCGGGCTCGACCTGGCGGTCGAAGCAGCGCAGGGGCGACTCGTCGATGGCCTCCAGATCCCCCGGTCCTGGACGCACCGCCGGATCCGTGGACACCGGTCCCAGCGCCACCACGTGCGAGAGGACCTCTACCCCGAGTTGGGCGAGGAGGGCCTTGGCCAGGGATCCCGCCGCCACACGAGCGGCCGTCTCGCGGGCCGACGCCCGCTCGAGCACGTTGCGAGCGTCGTCGAAGTCGTACTTCTGCATGCCCGCGAGGTCGGCGTGACCGGGGCGGGGCTTGGTGAGCGGTTGGGTGGTGGCCCCCGGCTCAGGGGACATCTCCGAGGCCCACTTCCCGCTCGCCCACTCGCTGTTGGCGATCTCGACGGCGACCGGCGATCCCAGCGTGAGCCCGTGGCGGACGCCGCTGAGGATGGTGAGCTCGTCGCGCTCGAAGCGCATTCGGGGGCCACGGCCGAACCCGAGGCGCCGTCGGGCGAGCTCGTCGCCGATCCTCTCGGCATCTACGGGCAGCCCAGCTGGCAGGCCCTCGACGATCACGACGAGAGCGCGGCCATGCGATTCGCCGGCGGTCAGGAAGCGCAGCACCCCGCCAATCTACTTCTGCGCCACCGGGGCCCCCGGCCCTTTGCCGTGGGCGTGGTCTCGACCTGCGCTCCGAGGTCTCGGATCGGCGCGCCTGTCAGGTGAAGGTCGCCGGCCCGACAAGGACCACCGCCACCGTCCCGAGCGCGAGGAACGGACCGAAGGGCATGGGCTCGTTGCGCCTCCTGATGACCAGCAGTGCCACCCCGACGACCGCTCCGGCGACGAAGCTCACCAGCATCGCCCAGAGGACGAGGGTCACCGACTGGGCCCAGTCTCTCCCGAGCCACCCCAGGTAGAGGCCCATGAGCGCCGCGAGCTTCACGTCGCCGAAACCCATCCCGCGGGGGTACACCACGTGGACCACCAAGAGGAACGCGAAGTACACGGCCGCGCCGAGAGCAGCCATAGCTGCGGCCGACAGATCGCGACCCGTCGCCGAGACCGCGACGACGAGTGCGGCCGAGGCCACCAGAGACGGGATCACGACGAGGTCCGGGATCCTCATGTGATCGACGTCGATGACCGAGACGGTGATCAGGACCCCGAAGAGGAACAGGTACCCGACCAGCGCGGCAGGGGCCAGCCCCTCCAGTCGCCATGCGCCGGCCGCAAAGGCCACGAGCACCACCGCGTGCACGAGCAGGTCGCCACCACCCAGCACCAGCGGCCGAACGGGCCTGAACAGCGCCAGCCTCTCGGGCACCCGGTCGGCGACCACGTTCACCAGCCAGCCCGCAGGGAACGCCAACACCACAGCCAGCACCACTCGAAGCGTCACCGCTCTTCCCCTTCACCCTCGGCGGCGGCGCGGCGACCGCCGTAGCGGCCCTTCCACCTTCACCGAACCCGTTCCTCAGCGGGTGACGGCCCCGGGTCCTGAGCCCTCGGCGGCTGCCCTCAGGGCGTCGGCCGAGGGCGTCGATCCCGTGAGCAGCTCGATCTGAACCACGGCCTGGTGCACCAGCATCCCGAGACCTCCGACCGCCACGTGCCCCCGGCTACGGGCGGCCGCCAGCAATGGAGTCTCCAGCGGTTCGTACACCAGGTCGACGACCACCTGGTGTCGATCGCCGAGCAGGGACGGATCGATTCCGAGCTCGTGGTGTCCCGGCATCCCGGCGGGCGTGGCGTTCACCACCAGATCGGCCTCGGTGGCTGCGTCGGGGCCCACGACCCGTGCGACCGACCTGGCCACCTCCACCGCACGCTCGGCTCTCTCGGGTGTGCGGTTGACCACACCGATGGTCGCGGCACCCGCCCTCGCAAGGGCGAGCACGACCGCTCTGGCCGCTCCACCTGCCCCGAGCACGACGCAGCGCTTGCCGTTCGGTTCGAAGCGGGCCTCCTGGGCGAGCGATCGCAAGAAACCTTCGCCGTCGGTGTTGTGGCCGCGGAGGGTCCCCTCGTCGTTGATGACGCAGTTGACGGCGCCCAGGATCGCTGCGTCGTCCTCGAGCGAGTCGACGTGCTCGCACACCGCCTCCTTGTGGGGCATGGTCACCGAGAGCGCGTCGATGCCCAGCGTCCTCACCGCGTCGAGAGCCTCGGGTGCACCGCCCTCGGGGACCTCGAAGGCCACGAACAGGCGATCGAGGCCCAGCGCCCGATAGGCGGCGTTGTGGATGGCAGGAGATCGGGAGTGGCGCACCGGCGAGCCGATGACCGCTGCCAGCCTCGTGGAACCTGTCGGGAGGTCGAAGCCCGGCGAGGTGTCGCCCTGCTCGACCGGCCCGTCACCCATCAGAAGACCCCTCTGTCGCGAGCGTCCTGGGCCGCCCGGAGGAACTCGTCGTAGTCGGCCGTGAAGTGGTGGTTGCCCTCTCGGTCGACGAGCACGTAGTAGAGCCAGTCGCCCTCGGCTGGCGACAGGGCGGCCTCGATCGATTCCCTGCTGGGCGCGGAGATCGGACCGGGCGGGAGCCCGCTGTAGCGCCGGGTGTTGTAGGGCGAATCGACGTTCAGGTCCGAGTTGGAGAGCGACTCCTTGTGCTCGCCGAGCGCGTAGAGCACCGTGGCATCGATGCCGAGGCGCTCACCCTTGGCCAGCCGGTTGTAGATGACGCGGGCGACCATGGGCCGCTCCGAGGCGATGGCCGTCTCCTCCTCGACCATCGAGGCCACCACAAGGATCTCGTAGGGCGAGAGCACCCTGGTCCCCGCAGCTCCGCTGATCGTCTTGGACGCACCCGCAAGACCCACCTCCCCCGCGACGCGGTCGAAGGCTGCGACCATCTGGCGGACGAGCTTCTCCTCGTCGCCCGCATCGGTGCGCAGCACCTCGTAGGTGGCCGGGAACAGCAGTCCCTCCAGAGACGCCCCTTCGGGCTGGTACGCCGAGCGGACCGTGGCGAGTGCTGCGTCGAGCTCCGCCGGATGCATCTCCTCGAAGGTGTCGAGGATGCGCTGGCGCACGTCGGAGAGCCAGAGCCCCTCGGGGATGGTGATCGTGACCACGGGTGGAGCGGGAGGACCAGCCTCGAGCCGGTCGAGCACGTCACCCATCGACGAGCGCTCCGCCAACTCGTAGGTGCCCGCGATGAAGGTGCCGGCCCCTCGCAGTCGGGCGTAGTACTCGAAGATCGTGGCGTTGGTGATGACGCCGGCGTCGGCCAGCGTCCCCGCGATCTGCCCGGTGCTCGCACCCTCCTCGACCGTAACGGAGCGCAGCGCCCCGGGATCACCCGGATCGATCTGGCTGCGCAACCACCAGACGCCGGCGAGCGCCACCACGACGACGACGGCAAGGATCACGGCCACCGCCCGCAGCGCGCCTCCAGATCGGCGGGTCCGTCCGGCGGGACGTGGGGCTGAGGCGGGGCTGGTCATGGGTTCCTGTCGGGTCCGCTCCGGTGGGAATCCAACCAGGCCTGAAGCATCACGGCAGCAGCGGCTTTGTCGACCACCGCCCGCCGGGCCTTCGAACGGACCCCCCGCGCGCTCAAGAGGCGCTCGGCGAAGACGGTGGTCAGGCGTTCATCGTAGGCCTCGACCGGCAACGAAGTGAGCGCGGCGAGCTCCCCCATCTCCTCCCGAGCCTCCCGGGCAGCCGGCCCCACGCTCCCGTCGAGCGAGAGGGGAAGTCCCACGACTATCCGCTCGGCGCCGAGCTCCTCGGCCACCTCCAGGATCCTGCGGCGGTCGGCCTCGGGGTCACCGGAGCGGTGCAGCACCTCGTACGGAGAGGCCAACGTGCCCGTGGGATCGCTCACGGCCAGGCCTATACGCCGACTTCCCAAGTCGACGGCCAGGACTCTCATCCGGCGAGGGTGCGACGAACCTCTGCGAGGGCCTCGTCGAGGCCACCTGGGTCCTTGCCACCCGCTATGGCGAGCTCCGCGTTCTTCCCGGCGCCTCCCTTGATGTGCCGGGTCGCCCCGGCGATCAGCTCGGACGCGTGCAGACCGCTGTCGGGACGCACGGCGGAGACCATCGCCGCACCACCTCCGTCGGGGGCGCTCGCCAACACCACACCTCGGATGTCGGGCTTGTCCCTCACCGCGATGGCGAGGTCTCGCAGGGCCTCCCGGTCGAGGCCGTCGACCCGGTGCACCACCACGCCGTCTACGGCCTGGTCGGCGAGCTCGTCGGCGCGAGCCGTGGCCGAGGCCCGCTTCAACTCCCGCACCTCGTCGCGCAGGGCCTTGATCTCGCCCAGCCGCCGCTCCAGGGCGCCCAGGAGCTCGTCGGGAGATGCACCGAGCAGGCGCGAGGCCTCACCCAGCACCGCCTCCTCCTGCCGGAGGCGGTCGATGGGCCCGAAGCCCGAGATGGCCTCGATGCGTCGGAGGTTCGACCCTATTGAGGCTTCGGAGACGATCTTCACGGGCCCGATGTCGCCCAGCGCCGAAACGTGGGTACCGCCGCACAGCTCGGTCGAGTGCGGGCCGGCCTCGAGCACCCGCACGACGTCGCCGTAGCGGTCACCGAAGAAGGCGATGGCGCCGATCTGGGCGGCGTACTCCATCGTCGTCTCGTAGTGGCGTGCGCTCGGGTTCGCCAAGATGTCGGCGTTCACCAGGTCTTCCACCTGCGCGATCTGCTCTGGGGTCATCGCCTCGTAGTGGCTGAAGTCGAAGCGCAGTCGATCGGGCGCCACCAGCGAGCCCTGCTGCTTCACGTGATCGCCGAGCACCTCGCGCAGCGCCCAGTGCAGCAGGTGGGTGGCCGTGTGGTTGCGACGTATCGCAGCACGCCTCTCGGAGTCGATGGATGCGGTGGCCTCCTGCCCGGGGAGGATCTCGCCCTCCGTGAGGCGGGCGATGTGTCGATGGACCTCCGGGGCTCCGTAGACGGTGTCGACCACCTCTGCCGCACCGGTGTCGGTTGTGATCGCACCCGTGTCGCCCACCTGACCACCGGACTCCGCGTAGAACGGGGTGCGGTCCAAGACGATGGAGATCGCTCCGTCGTCGCCACCGATGACGGCGAGCACCCGAGCCTTGCTCTCGTCCTCCTCGCGGCCCGTGAACACCGTGGGCCCGAACTGCTCCGCGAGCTCCGCGTAGGCCTCCGCCGCGGTGTCGCCGCCCCCGGACTTGCGAGCCTCCTTCGCGCGCCGGCGCTGGGCAGCCATCTCGGTGGCGAAGCCCTCCTCGTCGACCTCGATCCCACGTTCCCCTGCGATCTCCTGCGTGAGCTCTAGAGGGAACCCGTGGGTGTCGTGCAGGAGGAAGGCGGTGGAGCCAGCCAGCGAGCTCCCGTCGCCGAGCCGCCCCAGCTCCTCGTCGAGGATGGTCATGCCCGAGCGAAGGGTCTGTCGGAACCGCTCCTCCTCGCGGGCCACCACGTCGGTGACGAAGCTGGAGTTGGCACCCAGCTCGGGGTAGGCGTCCCCCATCACGTCCACCGTGGCCCCCACCAGCGCCGGCGTGACCGGGCGCGAGACCCCGAGCAGGTGGGCGTGGCGCACGGCGCGGCGGATGATGCGCCGCAGCACGTACCCCCGACCCTCGTTCGAGGGGAACACGCCGTCGGCCACCAGGAACGACATGGTCCGGGCATGCTCGGCGAGTATCCGCAGCGAGACGTCGGAGCGGTCGTCGGCACCGAGCCTGGTGTCGCTCACCTGCTGGGCCACCTCCACCAGCGGCGCCAGCACGTCTGTCTCGTAGACCGAGTCGACGCCCTGGAGCACGCCGAGGATGCGCTCGAGTCCTGCACCCGTGTCGATGTTCTTGCGGGGGAGCTCGGTGTCGACACCGTCCTGGTCTCGGTTGAACTGCATGAAGACAAGGTTCCAGATCTCCAGGAACCGCTCGTCGCCTCCGTGGGCCGGCCCGCCTCCGGATCCGTAGGAGGGGCCCCGGTCGACGTAGATCTCAGAACAGGGTCCACATGGACCGGGCGGGCCCCCGGGAGGACCCCACCAGTTGTCCTCGGCCAGCCTCTGCACGCGGTCCGGGGCCACCCCCACCGCCTCCCGCCAGATCTCAGCCGCCTCGTCGTCGGAGGTGTGGACCGTGACCCACAGGAGCTCGGGATCGATGCCAAACAGCTCCGTCACCATCTCCCAAGCCATGGGGATGGCCTCGGCCTTGAAGTAGTCGCCGAAGCTGAAGTTGCCGAGCATCTCGAAGAAGCTGAGGTGCCGCCCGTCGCGACCGACCTCTTCGAGATCGCTGTCCTTCCCGCCGGCGCGCACGCACCGCTGGACGCTCACCGCCCGCGGGTACGGGGCGGCCTGCTCCCCCAGGAAGTAGGGCTTGAACGGCACCATTCCCGCCACGGTGAACAGGAGGTCCGGATCGTGCGGGATCAAGCTGGCCGACGGCACGACGGTGTGGCCCCGCTCCGAGAAGAAGCGCAGGAAGGCATCCCGCAGTTGGCCCGATGTCATGGGGTTCATGGCGTCATCCGGCCGATGTCGTCTCGGAGTGCTGGTCCATGATGGAAGAGCCTAGTGACGGGGATCAGATCGCCCGCCTGCCGCCGATGGCATCCAGGTCTGCCCTGATGCGCTCGTCGGCGAGTCGGGCGGCCTGGCGACCTTCGTAGATCGCCTCGGCGATGGTCGTCCTGACGGTGCGCACCGATCCGACGACGACATCTGAGACCGTGCCCGCCACGCGGTCGGCCGCGAAGCGGCCTTGGACCTCGCGCACCCGCGCGTAGGCGTACGCCGCTCCTGCGAAGCCGCTGGCCGCCCCGACGCCGAACCAGAAGAGCCGCTTGGGTATCAAGCCACCCTCCCGCGCCGGGACGACCTGTCCAGTCGGCCGGCTTCGCCAGCAGTGGTGCGGACCACCAGGGTCCGATCGCCGGAGCTCTTCTTGCCGGTCATCCGACCTGCGAAGCGTCCGATTCCCTTTGCCGTCGCGACCGTGCGGACGAGGGGCGCGCGGAAGGCCAGGTAGCTGAGCCGTGAAGCTCCCTCCACCGTCGAGGAGATCGACTCCGCGGCGTCGAGGAGGCCCTCCACCCGATCCACCTCGGCGCCGGCCTCGGCCACGGTGCCGCGCAGCTCCTCCAGCATCGCCACGGTCTCCGAGTCGATGTCCGACAGGGTGCGGTGGAGGTCGCGCAGCGTGCGACGCAGGTCGAGCACGGTCACCACGAGCACCACGAGCGTGACGAGCACCGCGATCGAGACCAGGACCGCTGCCAGATCAGCTGCGCTCATCTCGCCAACCCCTCCTGTCTGCTTCTTCCCCGTGGTCGGAGGGCTCGTAGTAGACGTGGCCCTCCAGCTCAGCGGGCCGGTACTGCTGAGCGACCCAACCACGCCGATCGTCGTGAGGATAGACGTATCCCTCACCGTGCCCCAGACCCTTGGCTCCCCGATAGTGGGAATCACGCAGGTGCAGCGGCACGGCGCCGCTGCTGCCTTGCGTGCCAGGAGATCGAGCTTCGCCGGTCGACCCCTCCACGTCGGCCCGGGCGCGGGCGAGGGCTACGGTCACGCTGTTCGACTTGGGAGCAACTGCGAGGTGGACCACGGCGTGCGCGAGGTTGAGCTGCGCTTCCGGTAGCCCCACCAGCTCCACCGCCCTAGCCGCTGCGTCGGCTACCACCAGCGACGACGAGTCGGCCATCCCGATGTCCTCCGAGGCGAGGATCACGAGCCTCCTCGCGATGAAGCGAGCGTCCTCCCCGGCTGCGAGCATCCTCGCCAACCAATAGAGACCGGCATCTGGGTCGGAACCCCGGATGCTCTTGATGAAGGCGCTGATCACGTCGTAGTGGTCGTCGCGGCCGTAGCGCAGGGCCTTGGTCCCCAGCGCCCCCTCCACGTCGTCGAGCGAGATCTCGGCGGAGGCGGAGCGCTCCCGGGCCAGCGCTGCCGCCACCTCGAGGCTGGTGAGCACGTGGCGGCCGTCGCCCGCAGCTCGCTCCACCAGCAGGTCGGCCGCCTCGGGTTCGATCGTCGCCCCCTCCGCAGCGAGCCCACGCTCCACGAGGCGACGAGCCGCATCGCCCGACAACGACTCCAGCCGGAAGAGGGTGGAGCGGGAGAGCAACGGGGGGTTCACCTCGAAGAACGGGTTCTCCGTCGTCGCTCCGATCAGGACGATCAGGCCCGACTCCACCGAGGGCAGCAGGGCGTCCTGCTGGGCCTTGTTGAAGCGGTGGACCTCGTCGAGGAACAAGATGGTCCCCTGCGAGTGCTGTCCGAGGCGGTCCTGGGCTCTGGCGGCCACCTCCCGCACGTCCTTGACGCTCGCCGACACGGCCGAGAGCTGCTCGAACGCCTTCGACGTGGTGTGGGCGATGAGCTGGGCGATGGTCGTCTTCCCGGTCCCGGGGGGACCCCAGAAGATCACCGACGAGAGCCGGTCGGCCTCGATGAGCACCCGCAGGGGCTTGCCCGGTCCTAGCAGGTGCTCCTGGCCCACCACGTCGTCGAGGTTCCGCGGGCGCAGCCTGCTGGCCAGCGGCGCCTGCCGGGCGAGCTGGTCCTCGGCGGCTGCGGCGAAGAGGTCGTCGCTGTCCCTCGATGCCCGGGCGGGGCGTGCGGCCATCCGGCGAGGGTACTTGCAGCCGCAGCGGGTGGGAGGCTCAGCCCCTGGGCAAGATGCGCAGGCCCAACTCGTCCAGCTGCTCGGCGGCTATGGGCGCCGGGGCTCCGGTGAGGGGGTCGACCCCCGACTGCGTCTTGGGGAAGGCGATCACCTCGCGGATGTTCTCCTCCCCCGCCAGCAGCGCTACGAGTCTGTCGATCCCGAAGGCGAAGCCCGCGTGGGGCGGGGCCCCGTACCTGAAGGCGTCGAGAAGGAACCCGAAGCGCTCGGAGGCGGTCGCCTCGTCGATCCCCAAGACCCGGAAGATCTGCGACTGGACGTCGGCACGGTGGATCCGCACGCTCCCCGAGCCCAGCTCCCATCCGTTGAGGACGAGGTCGTAGGCCTGGGACCGCACCCGCAGCAGATCCGCGGGATCGCTGGAGGAGAGCAGGGGAAGGTCGTCGGGGTGAGGCATGGTGAACGGGTGGTGGGCGGGGATGGGTGAGCCGTCGTGCGCGACGCCCTCGAACAGGGGGAAGTCGACCACCCACAGCAGTTCGAGCCTGGAAGGGTCGTGCGCGGGACGGCCGAGCTCCAGCCTCAGCAATCCGAGCACGTGCCACACCCTGGGGCGTTCGTCCGCGACGATGAGCAGGAGATCGCCCGGCTCCGCAGCGAACGTCGCCACCAGGTCGGACAGCTCCTGGCCGTCCAGGAACTTGGCAACCGGGCTTGTGAGGCTCCGATCGGGCTCCACCTTCATCCAGACGAGGCCCTTGGCGCCCCAGCGCTTCGCGCCGTCTGTCAACTCGTCCAGCCTCTTGCGGGTGAGATCGGCCCCGCCCGGGACCCTGATCCCCTTCACCGCGAAGCCGTGCGGGCCCATCTGGTCGGGCGCACGAAAGGCGTTGAAGCCCGTCTCGGCGAACAGCTCGGTCAGCTCCACCAGCTCCATGCCGAAGCGAGTGTCGGGCTTGTCCGAGCCGAACCGCTCCTGAGCCTGGAGCCAGGTGATGGAGGGGAAGGCCTCTCGATCTCCGCTCTCGGTGACCCCGACCGGCCCGGAGCCGGTGGCGGCCTCGATCCCGGAGGCCACGGCCACCGAGACGGTTCCCATGACGTCCTGGGCGCTGACGAAGCTGGCCTCCAGGTCGAGCTGCATGAACTCGAACTGCCGGTCGGCGCGCAGGTCCTCGTCGCGCAGGCAGCGGGCGATCTGGAAGTAGCGGTCGACCCCTCCCACCATGCAGAGCTGCTTGAAGAGCTGCGGGCTCTGAGGGAGCGCGTAGAAGCTCCCCGGTGAGAGTCGGGAGGGCACCACGAAGTCGCGAGCGCCCTCGGGGGTAGAGCCGATGAGCATCGGCGTCTCGACCTCCACGAAGCCCTGATCCTCCATCGAACGGCGCAGCGCGCTGTTGACGGCGGCCCTGAGGCGCAAGTTGCGCTGCATCCGATCGGTGCGGAGGTCGACGTAGCGGTGACGGAGCCGGACCACCTCGTCGACCTCGGTCCGCTCGTCGAGCGGGAAGGGCGGTGGCTCGGCGGTGTTGAGGATCTCCACCTCGCAGTCCCCGACCTCCACGGCTCCCGTGGCGAGGTTGGGGTTCTCGGTCCCCTCGGGACGAGGCCGCACCTTCCCGGTGATGCGCACGACGTACTCCGAGCGCAGGTCCGCTGCCCCGTCGACGACGCACTGGACCAGACCGGTGTGGTCTCGCACGTCGACGAAGGCGAGGTGCTCGCCGTGCTCGCGCCGGCTGTGAACCCACCCGCACACCGCCACGTCCTGGCCTGCGTGGTCGATCCTCAGCTCTCCGCAGCTGTGCGTGCGCATGGGGAGGTCTTCTGTGCTCATGTCGTTCTCGTCTGCTCGGTGTCGGGCTGGGTCGGGAGCTCCATCGAGCTCGGTTCGGGCATGCGGGTGCTTCCTCGTCAGCGTCGTCCGCCCCGAAGGGCGCCGTCGAGCTCGGTGGTGAGGTCGACGCGGGCCACCGTTCGCTGGCCCTGCCCCTTCTCGCCCCGCAGGTCGCGCAGCTGCACTACGTCCGCTGCCAGCTCCTCGCCGCCCACGATCACGACGTAGCGAGCCCCCGAACGGTCGGCGGCCCTCATCTGGGCCCGCATGGAGCGCCCGTCGAAGCCACGCTCGACGCTGATCCCGCTGCGGCGCAGCTGCAGGGAGATGTCACGAGCTGCGGATCCACCTACGACGTCGATCACGTAGACGTCAGGGGAGCCGTCGGGCAGGGCGAAGACCCCTTCGGCGTCACAGGCGAGCAGCACCCTCTCGATCCCCGAGCCGAAGCCGATCCCGGGGGTGGGCGGTCCTCCGAGGGTCTCGACCAAGCCGTCGTACCGACCCCCTCCACCGATGGTGTCCTGGGCCGCGTCCAGCGCCGGGCTCCTGAACTCGAAGGTGGTGTGGGTGTAGTAGTCGAGGCCCCTCACGAGTCGCGGCTCGACCTCGAACGGGATCCCGGCAGAGCGAAGTCCCTCCTGCACCCTGCCGAACCGCTCGAGCGCCGGTTCGCCGATGCTGTCGAGGATGCTCGGAGCGCCCGCGACGACGGCCGCCGAAGCGCGACGCTTGCTGTCGAGGACCCTCATCGGGTGTGCCTCCACCTTCTCGCGATCGGTGGGATCCAGCTCGCCGATGCGATCCACCAGGTAGCTGCGCAGGCGGTCTACGTATGCACGGCGGTCGGATGCCTCACCCATGGAGTTGATCGCCAACCTGACGCCGGTCAGGCCGAGGCCGGCGTAGAAGTCCGCGAGGATCGTCATGACCTCCACGTCCAGGTCCGGATCGGCGGACCCGATGGCCTCCACGCCCAGCTGGTGGTGCTGGCGGTAGCGACCCGCCTGGGGGCGCTCGTAGCGGAAGCTGGGGGCCGCGTACCAGACCTTCCACGGCAGCGATGCCGGCTTGTGCTGGATGAAGGCCCGCACGACCGATGCCGTCCCCTCGGGGCGGAGAGCCAGGTGGCGACCGCCCTTGTCCAAGAAGTCGTACATCTCCTTGCGAACGACGTCCGTCCCCTCTCCCACGGGTCGGAAGACGCCGATCTCCTCGAAGGTGGGACTCTGCACCAGGCCATAGCCAGCGCGACCCACGTGCTCGGCGAACCGGGCGACCAGCTCGGCCCAACGCCGGGAGGCGGGAGGCAGGACGTCGTGGGTCCCCACAGGGGCACGGAACGGCCCTGCAGTGGAGGCGCCCCCCTCCGACACGGCCCGCTCGTCGATGCTGTCGCCCACGCCGGGAGGCTACGCGACGCTCTGGTCGTACCGCCGGTACCTACCGCCACCCGCGTACGACGCCACGTCGAGGACGAGCCCGAAGGCCACGAAGAACCACCCGATGCCGGTGACCCCACCGATGGGTGCGAAGGCGATGGCCCAGAAGATCGTGGTGAAGGGAAGGAAGATGAAGCCCAGAAGCGGCAGCCAGAAGTTCTCGAACGCGATCGAGAGCCGATCGGTCAGCAGCCACATGAAGAAGAGGGCCACGCGTGGGAGGCCCAGGAACAGGGCCACTACCGGACAGCACACGTTCGGCACCCTAGCCCGGCCACCGACCCCGAAGTGGGTTGGCCCGAGTTGCCCACGGACGGTTGGATGCCAGACCGCGTCCCCGTGCCTTCGGAGGCGATTAGCGTGTCTGGCGAGGCAACGTGAATCAGATCTTCGATCTCGATCACCCACATGAGGCTGGGCCTTTCGAGCTGACGCAGCTGCTGGGCGTGAAGGGTGCGGGCTTGGCGACCATGTCGGCCGTCCTCGGTCTGCCGGTCCCTCCCGGTTTCACCATCTCGACCGCAGCGGTGGCCGAGCTCACCAACGGACGGTGGCCTCCCTCGCTCGCCGCCGAGCTGCAGCTCCACGTCTCCCACCTCGAGCAAGCCACCGGCAAGCGCCTAGGAGATCCCAGCGATCCGCTGCTGCTGAGCGTGCGCTCCGGAGCCGTCGTCTCCATGCCGGGCATGCTCGACACGGTCCTCGAGGTCGGGATCGACGACATCGCCGTCGAGGGCCTCGCAGCGACGACAGGCGACGAACGCTTCGCATACGACTGCTTCCGGCGCTTCCTGGCCAGCTACGGCACGCACGTCTCGGGGGTCACCGGCTCCAGGTTCGCCCGTGCCGTCGCAGACCTGGACCCCGATCCTTCGGTCGACGACCTCAAGCGGGCCTGCGACGAGCTCCGCCGCACCATCGCCGAGACGACGGGGGCGGCGGTGCCGCGGGAGGCCCACCACCAGCTCCACACGGCCATCGAGGCCGTGGCGCGCAGCTGGCACAGCGCCAGGGCCCACTCCTTCCGGGCCCAAGCCGGCTTCCTGCAGGACGGTGCCACAGCCGTGACCGTGCAGGTGATGGTGCACGGCAACCGTGACGAGCACAGCTGCGCAGGCGTGGCGTTCAGCCGCAACCCGCTGACCGGTGAGCGGGAGCCCTTCGGCGAGATCCTGTTCCGCTCGCAGGGCAGCGACGTGATGTCGGGGACCTACGACGCCCTAGGTCTGACGGAGCTCGAGAGGCGGCTCCCCGACGCCTACCGTGAGCTCACGTCTGCCCTTGAGAGACTCGAGGCCCACATGCGCGACCTGTGCGAGGTGGAGCTCACGGTGGAGCAGGGGAAGCTCTGGCTGCTGCAGTCGCGCGTCGGCGAGCGCACGCCGGTGGCCGCGGTGAAAGCGGCAGTGGACATGGCGCTGCAGGACGGGTGGCACATCTCGAAGGAAGAGGCGTTGGCCCGCGTCTCGAACCACGACGTCGCGAGGCTCGAGAAGCTGGCGACCGTGCCCGGATCCGAACGATCGGTGGCAGTGCCGGCAGGCGGGACACCGGCTTCCGCCGGCGTCGCCACCGGGATCGTCTGCACGACGGTCGACGAGTGCATCGAGCGGGCCAACCAGGGCGCGAGCGTCATCCTCGTGCGACCCACCACCTCCCCTGCCGACGTGATGGGCATGCGCGTCGCGGTGGGGGTGCTCACCACCACGGGGGGGCCCGCCAGCCACGCTGCCGTGGTGGCGCGGGCTTGGAACATCCCTGCCGTGGTCGGCGCCGGGGGCATCACCTTCGACGAGTCCGCGGGCCTGGAGGTGGGGGGCACGTCGATCGCGCCAGGCGACGTCATCACGATCGACGGCAGCTCGGGAGAGGTCTTCGTGGGCTCTCCCCTCGCCCAGGCCGTCCTGCCTCCGCCAGAGCTGGGGGTGCTCCTGGGCTGGCGAGACCAGGCCTGACAGCGCCGTCGCCTCGCTAGGCTCGCCGCCATGGCCCCGCCGTTCATATTCACCATGCGCGACGTGAGTCGGTTCCATCCTCCCGACCGGGAGGTGTTGCGCGGGATCAACCTCTCGTTCTACGCAGGCGCCAAGATCGGCGTCCTCGGGCCGAACGGAGCCGGGAAGTCCTCGCTGCTGCGGATAATGGCCGGCGTCGACGACGGCTACTCGGGTGAGGCCCGCCTCGCGCCGGGCGCCACCGTCGGCTTCCTGGAGCAGGAGCCGCAGCTGGATCCCTCGAAGGACGTGATCGGCAACGTCACAGACGGGGTGGGTGAGACCGCCGCTCTCCTGGAGCGGTACGAAGAGGTGCTGGCCGGCTGGTCCGACCCCGCCGCGGACTACGACAAGCTGGGCGAGCAGCAGGCGGAGCTGGAACGACAGATCGAGGCGCGCGAGGGCTGGGACCTCAAGCGCAACATCGAGATCGCCATGGACGCCCTGAGGCTGCCGCCTTCGGACGCCGACGTGACGACCCTGTCGGGCGGCGAGCGCAGGCGGGTGGCCCTCTGCCGCCTCCTTCTCTCCCGGCCCGACCTGCTCCTCCTCGACGAGCCCACCAACCACCTCGATGCGGAGTCCGTGGCCTGGCTCGAGCGCTTCCTGGCGAACTACAGCGGAGCCGTGGTCGCCGTGACCCACGATCGCTACTTCCTCGACAACGTGGCGGGCTGGATCCTCGAGCTCGACCGCGGGCGGGGCATCCCGTTCGAGGGCAACTACAGCTCATGGCTGGAGCAGAAGAGCGAACGCCTCCGCCAGGAGGAGCGCGCCGACGCCAAGCGGGCACGAACCCTCGAGCGCGAGCTGGAGTGGGTGCGGATGGCGCCCAAGGCGCGCCACGCCAAGGGCAAGGCTCGACTCGCCACCTACGAGAAGCTCCTGGCCGAGTCGAAGGCCGGCGAGGGAAGGGCAGACCGGCTGGAGATCTTCGTCCCCTCCGGCGACCGCCTGGGCGATCTCGTCATAGAGGCAGAGGGGCTACGAAAGGGCTTCGGCGACCGGCTGCTCATCGAGGATCTCACGTTCTCCCTGCCTCGCGCGGGCATCGTGGGGGTGATCGGGCCCAACGGCGCAGGCAAGACCACCCTGTTCAAGATGCTCACCGGCTCAGAAGTCCCCGACGACGGATCGCTGCGAGTGGGGCCCACGGTGAAGCTCGCCTACGTAGACCAGTCCCGCGACGACCTCGACCCGGAGAGGACCGTGTACGAGGAGATCACCGGCGGGGCCGACACCGTGACGCTCGGCTCTCTGGAGATGAACGGCCGAGCCTACGTGGCGAGCTTCAACTTCCGGGGTTCCGACCAGCAGAAGAAGGTCGGCGTGCTGTCCGGCGGCGAGCGCAACCGCGTCCACCTGGCCAAGGTGCTGTCCGAGGGCGGGAACGTCCTGCTCCTCGACGAGCCGACCAACGACCTCGACGTCGACACGCTGCGGGCGCTCGAGGAGGGCCTGGAGGCCTTTGCGGGCTGCGCCCGGGTCATCAGCCACGATCGCTGGTTCCTCGACCGCGTCGCC
>CAZHBH010000042.1:0-18763 GCA_964530525.1 uncultured Rhabdothermincola sp.
ACAGCGCCTTGGACTCGTCGAGCCCCTCGTAGCACTGGAGGCGGATCAGGCGAGCGCCCGTGATCTCGGCCACCGACTTCGCCAGCTGGGTCTTGCCCGTTCCGGCGGGGCCCTCGACGAGCACGGGCTTGCCCAGACGGTCGGCCAGGTACACGACGCCGGCGATCGCGTCGTCCGAGAGGTAGCCGACGTCCGCGAGCCTCTCACGGACCTCTGTCGGCGACTTGAAGCGTTCGTCCATCCGGGCGAGCCTACCGGCAGCGCCAGGCGGCCCTTTCAGCCCCTCACCTGGCCGTCGCCACGCACCACGAACTTCGCGGTGGTGAGCTGGCGGAGGCCCATCGGGCCCCGCGCGTGCAGCTTCTGGGTGGAGATCCCGATCTCCGCACCGAAGCCCAGCTCCTCGCCGTCAACGAAGCGGGTGGAGGCGTTCACCAGCACTGCCGCCGCATCCACCTCGGTGGTGAAGCGATCGGCGGCTTCCAGCGAGCCGGTGACGATGGCCTCGCTGTGCCCGGAGCCGAACCGAGCTATGTGGGCGATCGCGTCACCGAGCGAGGGGACCACCCTCACAGCCAGCTTCATGTCGAGGAACTCGGTGCCGTAGTCGGCTTCGCCTGCTCGGCCAGCTCCCTGCACGAGCCTTCGCGTCGCGTCGTCTCCCACGATCTCCACGCCCTCCAGCGCTGCGGCGGCCATGGGTAGGAAGGCCTCGGCGACCTCTTCGTGCACGAGCAGGGTCTCTGCGGCGTTGCACACCGAGGGGCGCTGGGTCTTCGCGTTCACCACGATGTCCCTGGCCATCTCGAGGTCGGCCGCTCGGTCGACGTACACGTGGCAGTTCCCGTCGCCGTCGATCACGTAGGGCACGGTCGCGTTCTCGAGTATCGAGGCGATGAGCGAAGGACCGCCGCGCGGGATCAGGCAGTCGACGGTGTCGCGCTGGCGCATGAACTCCACGGCGGCCTCGCGGCTCGTGTCGGTCACCAGCACCACGCCGTCGGCCGGGAGGCCGACCTTGGCCACGGCCTCCCGGAGCACGCCGGCGATGGCGATGTTCGACCCTATGGCGCCCGACGATCCCCGCAGGAAGGCGGCGTTCCCGGACTTCAGGCAGAGCCCTGCAGCATCGCTGGTCACGTTGGGTCGGTTCTCGTAGATGATCGCGACGACGCCCAGGGGCACACGAACCCGCTCGACGCGCAGGCCGTTCGGGCGGACCCAGCCGTCGAGGACCTCGCCCACCGGATCGGGGAGGCTGGCAACCTGCTCCAACCCCGACGCCATCGCCCGGATCCGCTCCTCGGAGAGGCGCAGCCGGTCGATCACGGTGGCGCTCACGCCGTTGGCTTCCGAGGCGGCGACGTCGTCGGCGTTCGCGGTGAGGATCTCCGACGTCCTGGCCACGAGCAGGTCGGCCGCAGTGCGAAGGGCTTCGTCCTTCATCGCTGCCGACGCCGTGGCCAGAACCCTGGATGCTTCCTTCGCTCGCCGTCCCAGCTCCGGCACCGGCACGGGTGATGGGCGCTTCTGCATGCCCTGAAGGGTACCGCCCCTCGGGTGCGGGCCTGGTTGGGCCTACGAGGGCGGGGCGGGCGACTGCTTCGCAGTTGCGGCGCGAGGTACCCTTCCCGGGCGGCCGTCACCGGGGTGGTCGCTTGCAGATCGATCTCTCCCGCAAGGAGGTGCGGTGCGCTTGCTCGCGCGTTCACCGACTTCCACTCTGGTCTGGGCGACCCTCGTGGTGGCCATGTTCCTTGCGGCCTGCAGCTCCCCCCAAGCCGAGGAGTCTGCGGGCGACTTCTCCTCGGGCGACGACTGCCTGGTGGTCGAGGCAGTCGTGTCCCCGGAGAAGCTGGAGCTGGTGACGGCGCTCGCTCAAAGCTTCAACAAGGACAAGCGGGAGGTCGGCGGACGTTGCGTGTTCGTGAACCCCAGGGCGATGCCCTCGGGTGCCGCCACGGACGCGCTTGCGGGCGGTTGGGAGACGAACGCGCAGGGCCCTCCGCCCGTCATATGGGCGCCGGCGTCGAGCATGTGGGGCGTGATCCTCGACCAGCGCCTCGCCGAGCGCGACGAGGCGCCCATGGCCCGGTCCGGCACCCCGTTCGTGCGAACTCCTCTGGTGATCGCCATGCCGCGACCGATGGCCGAGGCCTTGGGGTGGCCCTCGAACCCCATCGGCTGGTCAGACATCGCCGCTCTCGCCACCGAGAGCGCTGGCTGGGCCGCCCACGGCCATCCGGAGTGGGGTGCCTTCCGCCTGGGCAAGACGAACCCGGAGGTCTCCACCAGCGGCTTGGCCGCGCTCGTGGCCCAGAGCTACGCCGCAGCCGGCAAGGCGAGCGAACTGAGCACGGGGGACCTGGCGAGCTCAGAGGTGACGAGCGCGAACCGCCGGTTGGAGTCGGCGGTGGTCCACTACGGCGGCTCCACCACCACCTTCCTCGACAACTGGCGCCGTGCCGATCTGCAGGGCACCGGCCTGCAGTACCTCTCGGCGCTGATCGTCGAGGAGAAGGCCGTCCTCGACTACAACATGGGCAACCCCGACGGCATCATCGGGCCGGACGAGACCCCCCGCCCGCCCCGGGTCCCCCTCGTCGCCGTGTACCCCGAAGAGGGGACGGTCTACTCGGACCACCCCTTCTTCGTGCTGGACGCCCCGTGGGTGTCCGACACCGCGAGGGCAGGAGCACGGCTCTTCGGCGAGCACGTCCTCCGGCCGGAGAACCAGGAGCGAGCGCTCGAGGTCAACTTCCGATCGGGCCACCCGGACGCCTCCGTCGGCCATCCCATCGACCCGGCGAACGGAGCGGACCCCACCCAGCCCCGGACCGTGTTCGAGGTCCCCGAGCCTGACGTCATGGCGAAGCTCATCGATCACTGGCACGAGGTGAGGCGCGACGCCAGGGTCCTGCTGGTCGTCGACATCTCGGCCTCCATGGGACAGCAGGCTTCACCCGACGGACCCGCAACGAAGCTGGAGCTGGCGGCGAGGGCCGCCTCCGACTCCCTCGAGCAGCTCAGTCCCGACGACCACCTCGGCTTGCGAAGGTTCTCGACCGGGTTGGGCTCCGACGGTCAGGCCCTCTGGATCGACCAGCCCTCCATCGGGGCCATGTCGAGCGTCGCCACGGAGGTCGAACGGGAGCTCAAAGGGCTCTCCCCCGCCAACGGCACGCCGCTCTACGAGGTGGCGCTCGCCTCGGTGCAGGCCATGTACGACCACTACGACCCCAACCGCATCAACGCCGTGATCCTCCTCACGGACGGCAGGGAGAAGGTCGGCGCGGACGCGTCGGCGGCGAGCGACTTGCACATGGCCGACGCCGTGCAGACCATCGGTTCGCTCACGACGGGACCGGGAGGCAGGCCGATACGCCTGTTCCCGATCGCCTACGGCTCCGACGCCGACCTGAGCGTGCTCCGCCAGATGGCCGCCGCCACGAACGGCGCCGTCTACAACGCCGTCGACCCTTCCGCCATCGGTCGGGTCCTCGCAGAGGTCTTCTCGAACTTCTGACACCCCCGAAGCGGCCCCGAACGGCCGATCCGAGGCTGGTCGTCGCCCCTGCTGGTCGGGACCGAGGACCGATCGCGCGCAGGCGGCGCTGTAACGTCGGGCGGTGTCGCAGGTGAGCGCCGCGGGGGACGTGAGCCCGCCGACAGGAAGCCGCCGGGGGCTGCTGGGTTCCAGCGCCATCGTGGCGGTGGGCACCGGCTTGAGCCGGGTCACGGGCCTCGCTCGCACCATCGTGATCGCGGCGGTGCTGGGCACGTCGCTGCTAGGCGACACGTTCAACCTCGCCAACACGACGCCCAACATCTTCTACGACCTGATCCTCGGGGGGATCCTGGCCGCCACCTTGGTGCCGATCATGGTCGAGCGCTTCGATCGCGGCGACACCAAGGCGATAGACGCCCTGGCGTCGGTGATCACGGCGTGCCTCGTCGCCCTCACGATCGTCGCCGTGGCCGTCTCGCCCCTGCTGATGAAGCTCTACACCCTGGGGCTGGACGCCTCGGAGGCGTCCGAGCAGACCGCGGTCGCCGTGCCGTTGCTGATGCTCTTCATGCCCCAGGTCCTGTTCTACGGCCTCACCGCGCTGTGGACCGCCATCCTCCACGCCAGGCGCTCGTTCGCCGTCCCGGCCTTCGCCCCGGTGCTCAACAACGTCGTGGTGATCTGCCTGTTCGGAGGCCTGGGCCTGGCCTCGGCGGGAGAGCTCAACTTCGACGAGGTCCGCAGCAACACGGCCATGCTGGCCCTCCTCGGCCTGGGGACGACGTCGGGCATCGTGGCGATGACCGTGGTGCTGTGGCCCGCCCTGCGCAGGGCCGGCGTGCGGCTTCGCTGGAACCCCGACTGGCGCAACCCGGCCCTGCGAACCGTCGCCCGCCTCTCGGGGTGGACGTTCGGCTACGTCGCCGCCAACCAGGCGGTGTTCCTGGTGGTCCTCATGCTGCTCAACGCCCAGGGCGACGTGGCCGCCTACAGCTACGCCTGGCAGTTCTTCCAGCTGCCGGTCGGGCTCTTCGCAGTGTCCGTCATGACCACCTTCATGCCCGAGCTCGCCCTCCACGCCGGACGCCGCGACATGGCCTCGTACCGGCTCCGGTTCTCTCAGGGCCTGCGACTGGGCACGCTCGTCGTCCTGCCGACGGCGGCTTCGCTGGCCGTGCTGGCCACCCCGTTCGTCACCGTGCTGCTGGAGTGGGGCGACTTCGACGCAGCGTCCACGGCTGCCACGGCTCCCCTTCTGGCCTGGTTGGCGCTCGGCCTTCCCGCCTTCGCTGTGTTCCTGTTCACCATGCGCGGCTTCTACGCCTTCAAGGACACCCGCACGCCGTTCTTCCTCAACCTCTTCGAGAACGGACTGCAGATCGCCCTCTCGTTCGCCCTCGTGGTCCCCTTCGGGGCAGAGGGGGTGATGGTGGCGTTCAGCGTGTCCTACCTGGCGACGGCCGTAGCCGGCCTCGTCATGCTGCACCGTCGGGCAGGTGGGTTGGGCGGCATCGTCCCCGGTCTCGTCCGCCAGGGCGTGGCTGCCGCTTCGGCGGCCGTCGTGATGCTCGCCTTCAGCGTCCTCTACGACGCGACCGACCGGCTTGGCTCCCTGGTGGAGATGGGCGGCGGCGTCGTGATCGGCGTGGGGACCTACGTGGTCGCCCTCGCGGTGCTGAGGGGTGACGAGGCCGGGCTGCTGCGCTCCCTCCTCCAGCGTGAACCCGCGAGCAGCTGAGATGAGCAGCCGCCGGTCGCCGGATCGGGAAGCTGGAGACCTGCGCTAGGAGAGCACGACCAGGTCGTCGCGGTGGACCAGCTCACGAGCTGCTCCCTCGGGGAGCTCGGCGGAGTGCAGGCCCATCACCGCCTTGGCCGTGCGGGATGACATCGACGACAGTCCCTTGGCGAAGACGAGTCCCTCGGCAGTGGCGATCTCCACCGCGTCGCCCGCCTCGAAGCTGCCCTCGACGTCGTGCACGCCTGCCGGCAGGAGCGAAGCGGCGCCAGCCAGCAAGGCACGCCGTGCACCTTCGTCGACCATCAGCCTCCCCGACGAGCCGACGGCGAAGGCGATCCAGAGCCGGCGAGCCGACAGCCGCCGGTCGTGCGGCTGCACGACCGTTCCCACGCCCGGCTCGCCTTCCAGGGCATCGAGCAGCACGTGCGGCCTGCTGGCGGCGGCGATCACGGTGCGAACGCCCGACCAGGCTGCGATCTTCGCCGCGGCGAGCTTCGTCACCATCCCCCCGCTGCCCTGCACGGTTCCCGCGCCGCCGGCGCGGGCCTCCATCTCGTGGTCGATCTCGACGATCTCCTCGATGAGCGACGCCGAGGAGTCGAAGCGCGGGTCGGCGGTGAGGACCCCTGGGGTGTCGGTGAGCATCACCAGGAGCTCGGCGGCGACCATGTGCGCGACCAGGGCGGCCAGGCGGTCGTTGTCTCCGAAGCGGATCTCGTCGTCGGCGACGGCGTCGTTCTCGTTGACCACGGGAACCACCCCCAGCGCCAGCAGCCTCCGCAGCGTCCTCCTAGCGTGGACGTACTGGCGGCGCTCCATGAAGTCCAGCGGAGCCAACAGCACCTGACCCGCGATCAGCCCGTGGGTGGCCAGCTCGGTGTTGTACACCTCCAGCAGGCGGCTCTGCCCCACCGCCGCCACCGCCTGCAGCGTCACGGCGTCCCGTGGCCTTCGGCTCCCGTCCAGCCCGAGGACGGGAAGGCCAGCTCCGATGGCCCCCGAGCTGACGACCACCACCTCGTGGCCTGCCGCTCGCAGGCCCGCCACCTCGCCGCAGAGCTTGGCGACCGCTGGCCTGCTGACGTTTCCGGTCTCGTCGGTCACCGAAGACGTGCCGATCTTGGCGACGACGATCATCGACCGCCTCGATCCGTGCACCTGCGCCCTCGCATGCCGCACCGTTCGTGAGATGACACGTCTACCAACCTCGTCCGCAGCATCAGTCTTGTTCGTACTCGAACGAGAGGTCGCCTATGTGGACCACGTCACCGTCCACCGCTCCCGCCCGGGCCAGGGCCTTGTCGACGCCCAGCTTGCGAAGGCGCTGCTGGGCGAAGTCGAGTGCCTCGGGTTGCGTGAGATCCGACAGTGCCACCGCGCGCCGGGCCTGACGGCCGAGCACGACGAAGCTGCCGTCGTCCTGGCGCTGCACCTGCACACCCGAGGGCGTGGGCCGGTGCACGACGAAGGCCTCGGGCTCGACCATCTCCGAGCGGGCTTCGCCCACGAGCCCGGCGATCTCCCCCACCAGCGCCTCGACCCCCTCGCCGGTGACCGCCGAGATCCGGTGACCTGCGAAGCCGCCCGCCACGTCGGTCGCGATGTCGCACCGGGAGCCCACGACGACGCGCGGGCGCCGGACCAGCTCGGGATCGTAGGCGGCCAGCTCTGCGAGCAGCACCCGTTCCTGCTCGGCAGGCGAAGTGGCCCCGTCGGGACCTCCCGCCAGGTCCAAGAGCACGGCGAGCACTCGGACCCGCTCTATGTGGCGCAGGAACCGATGACCCAGGCCCCGGCCCTCGGCGGCCCCCTCGATGAGGCCGGGGATGTCCGCCACGATCATCTCGAAGCCGTCGTCCATGCGAACCACCCCGAGGTGCGGACGCATGGTGGTGAACGGGTAGTCGGCCACCTTCGGCCTCGCAGCCGATACGCGGGAGATGAACGTGCTCTTGCCCACGTTCGGGTATCCCACCAGGGCCACGTCGGCCATGAGCTTGAGCTCGAGTCGCAGCCAGTGCTCCTCGCCGTGCTCGCCCTGCTCGGCGAACGCGGGAGCACGCCGCTTGTTCGACAGGAACCGGGCGTTGCCCTTTCCGCCACGGCCCCCCTCCGCCGCCAGGTACCGGTCGCCGACGCTCACGAGGTCCGCCAGCACCTCACCGTCGCGGTCGAGCACCACCGTGCCTTCGGGCACCGGTACCTCCAGATCGTCGCCCCTCGCTCCGTGCCGCTTCTTGCCCTGGCCGTGCCTTCCGCTGGTCGCCCGGCGATGGGGGTGGTCCTCGAACGCGAGGAGCGAGGCGACGTTTCGATCCGCCACTAGCCAGACGTCGCCCCCCTTGCCGCCGTCCCCGCCGTCGGGTCCACCGCGCGAGACGTGGGCCTCACGCCTGAACGAGACGGCGCCGGCTCCGCCGTCGCCACCTCGCACGTTGACCTGCGCCTCGTCTACGAATCCCGACACGTAGACAACCTAGAGCTGCGGAAGCGAGCTGGGGACGCCGGTTCCGGCGGGACGACCCCCCACCCGTGGGTGGTGGTCAGGAAGGCGGGAGGATGTCTACGAGCTTCCGCCCGCGACGGGAGCCGAACTTCACGGTGCCCGCTGCGGTGGCGAAGAGGGTGTCGTCGCCGCCACGCCCGACGTTCTCACCGGGGTGGATGCGGGTGCCCCGCTGGCGGACGAGGATGGTCCCTGCGTTGACGACCTGCCCGTCGAAGCGCTTCACACCGAGCCGCTTGCTCTGCGAGTCGCGCCCGTTGCGCGTCGATCCTCCACCTTTGGTCTTCGACATCTGCCAGCCCTCTCAGCCCTTGTTGATGCTCGTGATCTCGACGGTGTCGTAGCCCTGGCGGTGGCCCCAGCGACGGCGCTGGTTCGACTTCGACTTGTAGGTGAAGCCGGTGATCTTCGGGCCCTTGCCCTCGCCGACCACCTTGGCGGTGACCGAAGCTCCTGCCAGCTGGTCGGGCGTAGCGAGCACGCTCTCGCCGTCGACGAGCAGGATCGGCTGCAGCTCCACCGAGGCCTCGGGGTCTGCCCCAAGGCGCTCCACGTCCAGCACCTGGCCCTCTTGGACCTTGTACTGCTTTCCTCCGGTCTTGATCACGGCATACATGAGCTGGCCAGGCTATCAGCCGAGGAGGGCCTGGTCGATCTGGAGGCCCCTTCCCTCGCACTCGGGGCACAGGCTGGTGAACGACTCCAGCAGACCTTCGCCGATCCTCTTGCGGGTCATCTCCACGAGGCCCAGCTCGGAGATGTCGAAGACCTGCGTGCGGGTCTTGTCGCGTGCCAGCGCCTCTCGGAAGACCTTGATCACCTTGCCCCGGTTCTCGCGGATCTCCATGTCGATGAAGTCGATCACGATGATCCCGCCTATGTCGCGAAGCCTCAGCTGCTTGGCGATCTCCACCGCGGCCTCGAGGTTGTTCTTGAAGACGGTCTCCTCGAGGCTGGAGGAGCCCACGTTCTTCCCGGTGTTCACGTCGATCACCGTGAGCGCCTCGGTGTGCTCGATCACCAGCGACCCACCCGAGGGGAGCCACACCTTGCGATCGAGCGCCTTGTGCAGCTGCTCGTGCACGTGGTGGCGCTCGAAGATCGGCAGCGAAGACTCCGCAGGGTCGTACAGCTCGACCCGCTCGCTCAGGGCGGGCGAGATCGCCGCCACGTAGTCGTGCACCTCCTCGTAGAGGGAGCGGTCGTCGATGATCACGCCGCGGTAGTTCTCGTTGAACTCCTCACGGATGACCCGCACGGCCATGTCGGGCTCCCTGTAGAGCAGCGCCGGAGCGGTGGCACCGGCGGCGAGCTTCTCGATCTGGTCCCACTGCTCGAGGAGGCGCCGCACATCGGCCTCGATCTCCTCGGACGTGACGCCCTCCGACGCCGTCCTCACGATCACCCCGTGCTGCTTGGGCTTCACCCGGTCGAGCACGTCGCGCAGCCGCTTGCGCTCGTTGTCCGGGAGGCGCTTGGAGATGCCGTAGACGCCGCTGTTGGGGATCAGCACCACGAACCGGCCCGGGAGCGAGACCTCCTGGCTGAGCCGGGCACCCTTGTGGGCGATGGGGTTCTTGGTCACCTGGCACAGGATCGTCTGCTTCGGGCGGAGGATCTGCTCGATGCGAGGGTTCGCCCCCTTCTCCTCGATGTCCTCCGGGTCGTACTGGACGTCACCCCTGTAGAGCACGGCGTTCTTGGGCGTCCCGATGTCCACGAACGCGGCCTCCATGCCGGGCAGGACGTTCTGCACCTTGCCCAGGTAGATGTTCCCGTGGATCTGCGAGATGTCGTCGGCCGGTCGAGACACGTAGTGCTCGATCAGGTTGCGTCCCTCCAGCACGGCGATCTGGGTCGCCTCGGGCCTCACGCTCACGGCCATGAGGTAGCGCCCGACCGGACGCCCCTTGCGCTGCTTGCCCCTGCGCCGCTCGAGCTCGTCCTCGTCGAGCTGCACGCCGCCCGAGTGCAGGATCGCTTCCACGGGGGAGGTGGAGCTGGAGGTCGAACCGCCGTCTCCTCCCCCGCCCTTCCCGCGCCTGCGACCTCCCCGACGACGGCGTCGCTTGGGTGCATCTGGGCCAGAGGTCTTCGCCTCGGAGCCGGCCTGCGGGGTCGGCACCGGAGGTGCCGGCCGGGTGTCGCCGATCTGAGGCCGGCGGACCAGGGCCCTCTCCGCCACCTGGGGGTCGCGGGGGCGGCCCTCGGAGATCCTCTCGGGCAGCTCTTCGGGGGTCTGGTCCGATCCTGCCGAGCGCTCCCCCTGGGCACCCGCACCGGCGGGCTTGGCTCCGGACCGGCCCCGGCCGCCCCGGGATCCCCGGCGCCTCTTCGGTCTGGGTGCCTCCGACGACTCGGTCGCCACGTCGGCCCCGTCGGAGCTGCCCTGGGTCGTGGGCGTCTCGGCTCCGGTGGCGTTCGCTGCTCCTGTCGCCTTCTCCGACTTGCTCGAGCTGTTGGGGCTGTCTGATCGGGAGGGATCTTCTGGTCTGTTGGTCTTATCTGGTCCGTTCGGGCTTCGTGATGCGCCCTCAGCCGGAGCTTCCGGCTTGTTCTCTTCGGTGATCGGCTCCGTCATGGAGTTGTTCCCTTCTCATGATGCGCACGCCTCTGCACGCGCTGCCGACGTCGCGGTGAGCGGTTCCCGCTTCGCGTCGCCGGTGTTGATCCATTGGTGTGTTCGGCACGCGCTCGTCACCACTGCTTCAGGGGCGAGCGCGGCCATGAGCTCTGCGGGCCGGACACCACGGGGTTGGGTGGCCAGCTCTGTGCTGATCGTCAGGCCGTCCGCCTGCAGGTGCAGGACCGCCGGTCTGATGTCGTCAACAACTTGCCTTCCCTTGCGTTCCCGGGTGATCTCCACCCGATCAGCTCCGAGCAGTCCGTCGATGGCGACGGGGAGCTGTGCAAGTTCGATGTGCTCCAAGCCGATCAACCAAGAGCAGCTGGTGACCGCTTGCTGGAGCGAGGTGTCTGCACGGTCGATCTCGATCGCCGCCTCCGCGTCGATCCCCGGAGGCAGCAGGGACGAGAGTCGAACCGGCAAGGCGAGCAGCTCGGAGGATGTGAGCGCCCCCTCGCCGACGAGGTCCACGTCCAGGTACTCGCCCAACGACTCGCACCCCACTGGGAGCGCCAGGCCGAAGTGGACCTTGGGCCGCGGCGAGAAGCCCTCCGTGGAAGCCACGGGAAGCTTGGAGCGCCGCAGCGCCCTCTCCCAAGCCCTCGCCACGTCCCGATGGCCCAGGAACCGGATCTTTCCCAGCTTGGTGAAGCGGATCCGTATCCTCATGGTGCTGCGGTCCCGGCCGGGGCCTGGCTCCCGGCCGCGACAGGGACCTTCCCGCCTGGGGTCCTGCTGATGGTCGAGCCGAGCGAGACGGGCGCCTCCCCCGCGCAGGACAGGTCCTGGCCCGTGCCCTGCGAACCTCCTGCCGGCGGAACCGCCGAGGCGACGATGTGCTCGATCGAGTACCCGGTGCAGGCTCCGCAGTCGTAGCAGGGAGTCCAGCGGCAGTCTTCCAGTCCCACCTCGTCGAGGGCATCGCGCCACTCCTGCCAGAGGAAGTCCTTGTGCAGCCCCGCCGAGATGTGATCCCAGGGAAGCACCTCGTCCTCGGTGCGGTGTCGGTGCACGTACCAGTCGACGCTGAGGCCGTGGCGAGCCATGGAGTCGGTCCACAAGGAGAGGTCGAAACGCTCCGACCACTCCTGGAACGTCCCCCCTCGCCGCCACACGTCCTCGATGACGGGGCCCAGCCTCCGGTCGCCCCGGCTGGTGATCCCCTCGGCCAGCGTCGCGCCGGGATCGTGCCACTTGAGGTTGACGCCCCTGTCGCGACGGAGCTCGTCGCGAAGGAGGTTCACCTTGCGGCGCAGCTCCGCGTCGGTGTTCTGGCCGAACCACTGGAACGGCGTGAAGGGCTTCGGCACGAACCCTCCGACCGAAGCGGTGACCGACGCCTGCTTGGTGTGCTTGCGGCCCAGCTGCACGCAGTTCCGAGCCAGCTCGGCGATGCGCAAGGTGTCTTCGTCGGTCTCCGTGGGCAGGCCGGTGAGGAAGTACAGCTTCATCCTGCGCCATCCCTGCGAGAAGGCCGACTCCACGGCACCGTAGAGGTCTTCCTCTCGGATCAGCTTGTTGATGACCTGCCTGAGCCGCCACGACCCCGCCTCGGGAGCGAAGGTGAGGCCGGTTCGTCGGCCCTTCTGGAGCTGGGTGGCAATCCCCACCGTGAAGGCATCGACTCGCAGGCTGGGCAACGACACGGCAGTCCGGGTGGACTCGGGGTCGCCGCCGAGCCTTCCCTCCACCACCGAGCTCACGACCTCCTCTATCCCGGAGTAGTCAGCCGTCGACAGCGACGTGAGGGCCACCTCGTCGTAGCCCGTGCGCCTCAGTCCCTCCGCCACCATCGCCTTGACCTGCTCGGCTGGCCGCTCCCGGACGGGTCGGGTGATCATGCCCGCCTGGCAGAACCGGCAACCGCGGGTGCAGCCCCTGAACACCTCGACGTTCAGGCGATCGTGCACGACCTCGGTGAGCGGCACCAGCTGGCGGCGCGGGTACGGCCAGTCGGCCAAGTCGGCGACGGTCCTCTTCTCGACCCGCTCGGGAACGTCGCCGAAGCGGGGCGTCACCGACACGAGCCGGTCGCCCGAGTAGCTGGCCTCGTAGAGGGACGGGACGTACACACCTTCGATCCGGGCGAGGTCGCGCAGCACCGCCTCACGGTTGCGCGACCCCGAGGTGCTCGCGACCTTCCACTCGCTGACGACCTGGCTGATCTCCCCCACGACCTCCTCGCCGTCGCCGAGCACCACGAAGTCGAGGAAGTCGGCCAGGGGCTCGGGGTTGTAGGTGCAGTGGCCACCCGCGCCGACCAAGGGGTGCTCGGGGCCGCGCCGGTCCACGCGCACCGGTGCTCCGGCCAGGTCGATGCAGTTGAGGACGTTGGTGTAGGTGAGCTCGGCTGAGAGGTTGAATGCGATGACGTCGAAGTCGGTCGCCGGGCGGTGGGTGTCGACCGAGAACAACGGAAGCCCGTGGGCGCGTAGCAGCTCCTCGAGGTCTACCCACGGGGCATAGGTCCGCTCGGCGACGGCATCGGACCGTTCGTTCAGGATCTCGTAGAGGATCTGGAGGCCCTGGTTGGGCAACCCGATCTCGTAGGTGTCGGGATAGACGAGCAGCCAGGCCGCCTTGCCAGCTCCGTGCTGGGGGCGGATGGCGCCATCTTCCAAGCCGATGTATCGCGCCGGTCGTTGGACCTTGGCCAGCAGGGGTTCCAGCTGAGGCCAGAGATCTTTCATTTCGCACAAGCCTACCGGAGGCGGCCTCCCAACCGGGAAACCCCCCGACACCAGCCCCGGAGCTGCAGCGGAGCAGCTCGACGGTGGGCGCCTGGAGCCGCGAACCGGATGCTGGCGAAACCTGCGGAGCCGCTGCGGATGTGGTGGCGAGCCTGCGAGGCCGGCTACCTGTACCGGTGCATGTGCACGTTGAGGACCAGGCCGATCGCGGCAAACGTGGCGAGGGTCGACGACCCGCCGTACGAAAGGAGGGGCAGGGGGATGCCCGTCACGGGCATTATCCCGAGGGTCATCCCCACGTTCTCGAATATGTGGAACACCAGCATCGACAGCACGCCGACGCATATGAGGGTGCCCAGCAGATCCGCCGCGAGCTGTGCAGCCCTCCAGACCCTCCACAGGAGCACCCCGTAGAGCGCAAGGACCGTGGCACCACCCACGAACCCCAGCTCCTCGCCCACCACCGTGAATATGAAGTCGGTCTGCTGCTCGGGAACGTACCCGAGCCGCGTCTGCGGGCCCTCGAAGAGCCCTTCGCCAGTCACCCCCCCGTTGGCGATCGCGGTCTGGCTCTGGTCGACGTTGTAGACGGCCGAGCTCTCACCGGTCGGATCGATGAAGGCGGTGAGGCGATCGCGCTGGTGCTCCTTCAGGACGTCGCTGTTGAACACCCCGAACACCAACACCAGCCCTGCGAGCGTGAGGGCGAGGATGTAGCGGGCCCGCAAGCCGCCCACCAGGAGCATCCCGATGACGATGGCGACCAGGACGAGCATGGATCCGAGGTCGGGCTGCACCAAGATGAGCAGCATCGGGACCCCTGCGAGGCCCAGCAGCACCGCCACCCTGCGGAGGTCCAGCTCGCCCCCCCAGTGGGCGATCAGCGACGCCATGAGCAATATCAGAGCGAGCTTCGACAGCTCAGCCGGCTGGAGCTGGAACGCGCCGAACGAGAACCAGGCCTGGGCCCCGTAGACCTCCGATCCCAACGGGCTGAGGACGGCGAAGAGCAGGAACACCGCCGCCCCGTAGAAGAACCACGCGAAGTCGCGCAGCCGCCGGTAGTCGATGAGGGCGACCACCGTCATGATCACCCCTCCGATGATCACGAAGAGCCCCTGGCGCTGCAGGAAGCTGGTGCCCGAGTCGGTGCGGGTGGCGCTGTAGACCATCAGGAGCCCCAGCGCAGCGAGAGCCAGCGTGGCGACCAGGAGCGGCACGTCGACGTGGCGCAGCGGCGCCGACAGGTCTGCACGGCTCCGGTCGGTCCCGCCGCGGCCGAGCCCGACTCGGGTCACACCGCTGGGCAGCATCACTCGGTCCCCGCCTGGACGATGTCCGCGGCGTTGCTCCGATGCTGGTCGGCGAGCACCTCGTAGACCCGCCGCACCACTGGGGCGGCTGCGTCGGCGCCGAAGCCCGCCTCTTCCAGCAGCGCGACAACCGCGTAGCGGGGGGCGTCGACCGGGGCGAAGGAGGCGAAGATGGAGGACTCGGCCTTGTCGTCCACCTCGGCCGTGCCCGTCTTCCCGGCGATGGGGAAGGCGGCCAGGTCGAAACCCTGGAAGGTCCCGTACGCCGTCCCGCTCGGGGAGGCCACCACGCCCTTCAACCCTTCGCGGATCGGGTCGAGCATCTCGGGTGGCAGGTCCACGTGGCCCACCACCTCGGGCTCGGCGACCCTGATGATGTCGGCCGGGTTGGCGGGATCTCCGCCGGGGACGAGCACGGCCTTGAGCAGCTCGGGACGCATCACGTCGCCCCCGTTCGCCAGCGTGGCGTAGGCGTTGGCGAGCTGGAGCGGCGAGACGAGCATGTTGCCCTGTCCGATCGCCATGTTCATGTTGTCGCCGGGGAGCCAGTTCGGGTCCCCGAACTGGCGCTCGTCGCTGGGGAACGACTCCCAGAGGGCTCGCTTCCACTCCGGCGTGGGCACCCTGCCCGAGGCCTCACCGGGGAGGTTCACCCCGGTGGGGTCGCCGAACCCGAACCTCTCGTACCCCGCCTGCTGGGCCAGCTCGCCGTAGGTGTCGCTCTCCAGCCAGAAGCGGTCGCCCAACCAGTAGTAGTACCAGTCGCTCGACACGGTCAGCGAAGACCGCACGTTCACCATCCCGTGGGCCTTGGACCCTGCGTTGCGCCAGACCCTGTCGTCCCCGGGTCGCTCGTAGACGCCGTCGTCGTTCTTGCTGTCGGCGGCGGTGATCATGCCTGCCTGCATCGCCGAGATCGCGGTGAACGGCTTGAACGTGGAGCCAGGTGCGTAGAGGCCCTGGATCGCGCGGTTGACCAGCGGGTTGTCGCTCTCGGCTCCCTTCGTCAGCTGGTCGTAGCGGTCCTGGCTGATGCCGTTCACGAACTCCTCGGGCTCGTAGGTGGGATACGAGGCCATAGCCACCACGCCGCCCGTGACGGGATCGAGCACCACCACGGAGCCGGCCGGTGCCGTGATGGTGTGAAGTCGGTCGCGCGTGCGGTTCCCTCGGACCCTCTCCAGTTGCTCAGCCAGCGCAGCCTCGGCCATCGCTTGCGCGTCGATGTCCACGGTGAGCTGGACGTCGTTGCCAGGCTTCGGCGGAACGTGCTCGAGCGTTCGAACCGGCCTGTTGTTGGAGTCGACCTCGATCACCCGTCGGCCCGGCGTCCCACGCAGCTCGGCCTCCAGCGACCGCTCCACGCCGCCCTTCCCCACGCTCGAGCTGAGCTGGTAGGGCTTCGGGTTGTCAGGCCTCTCGGTCTGGAGCTGCGTGAACTCGCTGTCGTTGATCCGTCCCACGTAGCCGAGCAGGTGGGCGGCCAGCTCTCCGTACGGGTAGGTGCGCAAGGTCTGGCGCTCGACGGCCACCCCTGGGAACTCGTCGGCGCGCTCGGCCAGGTAGAGCTCGACCTCGGCGGGGACGTCGATCGCGATCGGGCGTGGCTGCAGCGGGTCGAACTGCCCGTCCACCAGGCGCTTCTCGATGTGCGAGACCTTCGTAGGTGCTCCGAAGCTCGTCAGCGTGCTCGCCAGCTCGAGCACGAGGTCGTCGTGGGCTTGCTTGGTGGAGGCCGAGGCGGACGGGAAGACCTGCGGATCGATGGTCACCACGAGCGACGTGCGGTTGCCCACCAGCACGCGACCCTTCGCGTCGAGGATCCGACCCCTCGGCGCCTCTTCGGCCACGGTGCGCTTGCTGGTCGCCTCCGCCCTCACCTGGAACCCCGGAGCAGCCATCACCTGCAGGTACCAGAGGCGGGCGAACAGGGCACCGAAGAGGCAGAGCGCGACGATGCCGAGGATGCTCAGCCGGAGGCGGGGGGAGGACTGGGTCATGTGTCGATCGAGTCCAGCACGTTCGGGCTCATCGTAGGGCGCGCAGCTGATCTGCTGAGGCAGGCCAGGCCCACAGGGCGGCTCTCGTCGTGAGCGGCGATAGCACCATGTTCCCGGCGGCGACGACGAGCGCGACCAGAGCGAGACGTCCGGAGATGGCGCCCTCGTGACCCATCACCTGGGCGAGCACGGCGTAGAGCACCACCCCGAGCACGCTCACCCCCGCCAGCAGGACTGCCGTGAGGAGCCTGCTGGCACTCACCGTGGGCCCGTTGAGGCGCCCACACGCGTAGGCCACGAGGCAGTAGGTGAGGGCCGAAAGGCCCAGCGGCGTCACGACCATCAGGTCGAACACCAACCCGGCGACGAAGCCCACCACGGCCCCACGATCCGCACCGAGCGAGATGCCCGCACCCACGGCCAGCGCCATGAGCGCGTCCACCGAGACCCCGGCGAACTGCACCTCCGCGAACAGGCCCCGCTGGAGCACGGCGGCGCTCGCGAGCACCACGGCCACCCTCAGCACGACCTGGAGGCTCTCGGACCTCACGGCTCTGCCGGCTCCCAGAGCACGACGGTCAGGTAGGTGAGGTCGGAGAGCTCCGAGAACATCTCGATGCTCAGATCGCGCTGGAGCGCGCCGGCGGGGCTGCGAACCTCCGCGATCGTCCCTATGGGCAGCCCTCGCGGGAACGTGCTGCGCTCGGAGATGCCGTCGGTGACGAGGATCTCCCCGGGGACCACCACGTTGGCGACGTCCACCCGGCCTTCGAGGTTGCGCCCCTGGCCGGTGCCCCTGGCGGTGCCCACCGCCGGAGAGCCCACCACGCTGAAGCCGACCCGGAACTGGCCGCCCGACAGCAGCTGGACGACCGATCGCTCGGAGCTGACCGTCGTGACCCTGCCCACCAGCCCCTGCCCGGTGACAACGGCCATCCCCGGCTGGATGCCGTCCGAGCTGCCCTTGCCGATCTCGGTGGTCGTCGAGAAGTTCGACACCGCGCCGGACACCACCGGGGCCGTGACGGTGGGGATGTCGCCCACGAACGGGAGGTCGGCCTGCGCCAGGAGCTGCTGGAGCGACTCGCTGGCGATCTGGTTCTGCAGGGCTTCGCCCCTGGCCTCGTCGAGGAGCTGGCGCAGGCGCTCGTTCTCCTCGGCGAGGCTCCCCTGCTGGAACGCCCCGTCCCAGGCGTCGCCGAGGGGGCGCACCACGCCGGCGGCGAAGTCGCCGACCGGGGCGAGGGCCGAGAGCACCGCGCTGCGGGCCCGGTCGAGCGGCTCGAAGCCCCTGAAGTCGAGGGTCACGAGGGTGATCGACGTGAGGACCAGCAGGATCAGGGTGAAGCGCCTGCGCGAGCTTCGACGGGAGGAGACGACAGCCACCTGGGCCGGTCCTTCAACTGCTCACGTTGGCAGAGAACAGCACACCCTTCAGCGCGTCGAACTCCTCGAGCGACTGCCCGGAGCCGATGGCGACAGAGAACAGGGGATTGGGAGCTATGACGATGGGCATGCCGGTCTCGTGCTCCAGCCGGGCGTCGATGCCGTTCAGGAGCGCTCCCCCGCCGGCCAGCACGATGCCCTGCTCCATGATGTCGGCTGCGAGCTCGGGGGGGGTCTTGTCGAGGGTGGTCTTCACCGCATCGACGATCGACGCCACCGGCTCCTCGATGGCCTCCCTGATCTCCTCGGTGGATGTGACGATGGTCTTGGGAAGCCCGGTCACCAGGTCGCGACCACGGATCTCGGCGTGGAGCTCCTGCTCGAGGGGCCAGGCGGAGCCCAGGGTGGTCTTCACCTCCTCGGCGGTGCGCTCCCCCAGCGCCAGGCTGTACTCCTTCTTGATGAAGTTCACGATCGAATCGTCGAGCTCGTCGCCGCCCACGCGGATCGACTGGCTGGTGACGACTCCGCCCAGCGAGATGACCGCCACCTCGGTGGTGCCTCCGCCGATGTCGACGATCATGTTCCCCGTGGGCTCCTGGACGGGCAGGCCGGCCCCGATCGCAGCAGCCATCGGCTCCTCGATGATGTACGCGGGCTTGCGCGCGCCTGCGAACTCGGCGGCCTCCTGGACGGCTCGCTGCTCGACTGGCGTTATGCCCGACGGGACCGCGATCACCATCCGGGGCTTCGCCCACTTCGAGGTGTGGACTCGCTGGATGAAGTACCGGAGCATCTTCTCGCAGTAGTCGAAGTCGGCGATGACGCCGTCCTTCAGCGGGCGGATCGAGCGGATGTGGGCGGGAGTGCGCCCGATCATGCGCTTCGCCTCCATGCCCACCGCCACCGGCCGCCCGTCGTTGGCGTTGATGGCGACCACCGAGTGTTCGTCGAGGACGATGCCCACCCCGCGCACGTAGATGAGCGTGTTGG
>CAZHBH010000043.1:0-18757 GCA_964530525.1 uncultured Rhabdothermincola sp.
TGTTGGTGAGGATGATGTCGACCAGGTTCTTGCCGATGTCGTGCACGTCGCCCTTCACGGTGGCGAGGACGATGCGACCCTTGCCGGAACCTCCCTCGGCCTTCTCCATGAACTGCTCGAGGTACGACACCGAAGCCTTCATGGTCTCGGCTGACTGGAGCACGAACGGCAGTTGCATCTCGCCGCTTCCGAAGAGCTCGCCCACCACCTTCATCCCGGCGAGCAGGACGTCGTTGATGATCTGCAAGGGGGTGAGCCCGCCGGCCATCGCCTCGTCGAGCTCGGGCACCAGCCCTTCGCGCTCCCCGTCGATGATGCGCTGGGACAGGCGCCTCTCGATCGGCCAGTCGGAGCGGTCCTCCTGGTCACCGTCCTGCACCTTCACGTCGGCGAAGATCTCGAGCAGCTCGTGCAGGGGGTCGTACGACTCGTCTCCGCCGGAGAGCAGTCCCTCGGCGCCGCGCCGGTCGTAGATGAGGTCGAGGCACACGTCGCGCTGGCGCTCGGGGATGCGCGATATGGGAAGGATCTTGGCGGCGTGCACGATCGCCGCGTCGAGGCCGTGCTTGACGCTCTCGTGGATGAAGATCGAGTTGAGGACGTGGCGGGCGGCCGGGGCCAGCCCGAAGCTCACGTTCGAGACGCCCAAGACCGTGTGAGCCTCGGGAAGCTCCTGCTTGATGCGGGCGATCGCCTCCATCGTCGCCATGGCGTCGCCGCGGAGGTCGTCGTCGCCGGTCGACAACGGGAAGGTGAGCGCGTCGAAGATGAGGTCGGCCTGCTCCAGGCCGTAGCGGTTCACCGCCAGGTCGGCGATGCGGCGGGCGACGCGCATCTTCCACTCGACGTCGCGGGCCTGGCCCTGCTCGTCGATGAGGAGGCAGATGACGGCGGCGCCGTACTCGCGGGCGAGGCTGAAGACTCGATCGAGTCGACTTCCCGGAGCTTCGCCGTCCTCCAGGTTGGCCGAGTTGAGGATGGCCCTGCCGCCGACCCACTGCAGACCTGCCTCCATCACCTGGGGCTCGGTGGAGTCGAGCACCAGCGGGGCGTTGGCCTGGGTGGCGAACCGGCTGGCCAGCTCGTCCATGTCGATCGTGCCGTCGCGTCCCACGTAGTCGACGCACAGGTCGAGCACGTGGGCGCCTTCCTTTATCTGAGCGTTGGCCATCGCCGAGCAGGTGTCCCAGTCGCCCTCGAGCATCGCCTCGCGGAACCGCTTGGACCCGTTCGCGTTGGTGCGCTCGCCGATCATGAGGAACGAGGAGTCCTGATGGATCGGCACGGCGGAGTAGATCGAGGTGGCCGCCGCCTCGTGCTCGGGGGTGCGAGCGGCAGGGGTGAGGGATGGGGCCATCTCGGCCAGGAGCCGGATGAACTCGGGGGTCGTCCCACAGCAGCCCCCGATGACCCGTACCCCCATCTCCTCCACGAAGCGGCGCTGGTGGTCGCGCAGCTCGGTGGGCTGAAGGTCGTAGTGCATCGCCCCGTCGACGACCGAGGGAAGGCCGGCGTTGGGCAGGCACGAGATGGGCATGCGGGCGTGGCGCGAGAGGTGGCGCAGGTGCTCGCTCATCTCGGCGGGACCGGTGGCGCAGTTGAGCCCCATGACGTCGATCTTCAGGGGATCGATGGCCGCCAGCGCGGCGCCGATCTCGGTGCCCAGGAGCATCCGACCGGTGAGCTCCATGGTCACCTGCGCCTGGATCGGCACCTCACGCCCGTGAGCTGCCATCGCCCTCCGGGCACCGATCACAGCGGCCTTGAGCGCCAGGAGGTCGAAGTGCGTCTCGAGGATGAGCAGGTCGACGCCACCCTCGATGAGCGCATGGGCTGCGACCTCGTAGGCGTCGCGCAGCTCGGCGAAGCGGATCTGTCCGAGGGAGGGCGACTTCGTCCCCGGGCCCAGCGAGCCGGCGACGAAGCGAGGGTGATCGGGTGTGGAGTACTGGTCGGCCACGTCGCGGGCGATGCGGGCGTTCGCCAGGGCGACCTCGTGGGCGCGGTCGGCGATGTCGTACTCGCCCAGCGGCACGGCGAAGGCCCCGAAGGTGTTGGTCTCCACCACGTCGGCGCCCACGTCGAGGTAAGCGGCGTGCAGGGCGGCGACCACGTCGGGCCGGGTCACGCCCAGGATGTCGGTGCAACCCTCGAATGCCGGACCGCCGTAGTCGTCGAGGCTCAGCTCCTGGCTCTGGATCCAGGTGCCGGTGGCGCCGTCGAACACGACGACCCTCTCCCTCACCGTCTCCAAGTAGCTGTTGGCCACACACGAAGGCTACCGGCGTCGCGCGCGGTGCCAGGACCCGGAGCCGGTGTGCACCCCGTACCGCGAGCGCACCGACTGCCTAGGCTGGCGAGTTGTGAAGATCTACACGCGCAAGGGAGACGACGGCACCACCGGCCTGCTGTACGGAGGGCGCGTGGCCAAGGACGCTCCAGGGCCCGTGGCCTACGGGGTGGTCGACGAGGCGCAGGCATCCATCGGAGTCGCACGCGCCGGGACCGCGCCGGGCAGCGAGCTCGACGAGATGCTCGTGTCCATCGAGCGAGACCTCTGGGTGCTCATGGCCGAGCTGGCGACCGACCCCTCCAACCACCACAAGCTCACCCCTGGCCAGAGCCAGGTGACCGAAGAGATGGTGGAACGGCTCGAAGCCCTCATAGACGAGGTGAGCAGCCGCTTCGAGCCACCCACGGAGTTCGTCGTGCCGGGCCAGACGCTCGTGTCCGCCCAGCTCGACGTGGCGCGGACGGTCGTACGGCGGGCCGAGCGCGAGGTGGTCGGCATGCGGGATCGCTCGGCTCTGGCGCTGCGGTACCTCAACCGCCTGAGCGACCTGCTCTGGACGTTGGCACGTTGGCAGGAAGGCGAGTCGCTGGCGGTCCGCCAGGCGTCGCCGCGATCGACTGGGAGTGAGCGATGAGCCTGAGGGTCGAGTTGGCAGCGCGCGTACCGGAGGGCACCGAGGCCGTGGTGCTGCCCGTGACCTCCGACGGGGAGCGGCCAGGGGAGCTGGCCCGGCCGGGGGTGGCGGAGTACCTGGCGGCTCAGGGCTTCGAGGGAAAGCCCGACCAGACGGCGATCGTGCGAGCAGCGGCCGTGACCGCCGGTGCCGGTGCGATCGGAACCTGGGCGCCCGACACGTGGGCCCCCGACCTCCTAGTGGTGGGGGTCGGACCGGCAGCCGAGGTGGACGCCGGCGTGCTCCGGCGGGCGTCGGCCGTCGCCTTGCGAGCTGCGAAGCGTCGTTCGGTCGTGGCCAGCCGGCTGCTCGAGGCGCTACCACCCGGCGGCGACGTTCCCACCGCCGTTCAGGCCGTGGCCGAGGGCGCCGGCCTCGCCGCCTACCGCTTCACGCGCTACCGCACGAAGCCGGAGCCCACGGCGGTGGAGCAGCTCATCGTGGTGTCGAAGGGGGGCAAGCGCGCCGCTTCGGCGATCGAGAGGGCACAGCGGATCGTCGAGGGGGTCTCACTGGCGAGAGACCTGGTCAACGTGCCGGGGGGAGAGATGACGCCGATCTCGCTGGCCGAGGCCGCCGTGGAGGTGGCTGAGCGCGAGGACCTCCAGATAAGCGTGCTCGACGAGCACGACATCCGAGCGGCAGGTCTCGGAGGTCTGCTGGGCGTGAACCGGGGTTCGAACCAGCCCCCGCGGTTCATAGAGCTGGGCTGGGAGCCCGAGAACCCCAGGGGCACCCTCGCCGTGGTCGGCAAGGGGATCACCTTCGACTCGGGGGGCTTGTCGATAAAGCCAGCCGATTCGATGATGACCATGAAGGACGACATGGGTGGTGCAGCCGCCGTCATCGGTGCCTTCGCGGCCATGGGCGCCGTGTCACCCCGCTGCCGGGTTCGGGGTTACATTCCCGCCACCGACAACATGAGCGGGGGGGATGCCACTCGACCTGGTGATGTGCTGCGCATTCGCAACGGCACCACGGTGGAGGTGCTCAACACCGACGCCGAGGGACGGCTGGTCCTCGCCGACGCCCTCTCGCTTGCCAGCGAGGCCGAGCCCGACGCGATCGTCGACCTGGCGACGCTCACGGGCGCGGTCGCCATCGCACTGGGCGATCGCGTCACGGGTCTCATGGGGAACGATCAGCGCTGGATCGATCAGGTGAGGGAAGCAGCCGAGACGGCAGGCGAGAGGGTCTGGCAGCTACCCCTTCCAGATGACTACCGCTCGCGCATCGAGTCGGACGTCGCTGATCTGCGCAACATGAGCAAGACGCGCGACGGGGGCACGATCACCGCAGGTCTGTTCCTCAAGGAGTTCGTGGGGGAGGGGATCCCCTGGGCCCACCTCGACATCGCTGCGACGGCGTGGTGGAAGGACTCGTCGGAGGGAGAGATGAGCCGGGGAGGCACCGGCTGGGGGGTGAGGACCATCCTGGAGCTGGCCCGAACGTTCAAGGCTCCGGCACGGAGCCGAGCTGCCTTGTCGCGGGCTCGCTAGCGACCGCTGCGCCCTCCGCCTCCCGGTGCTGCGCGAGTGCCCAGCGGGTGGCCTCGTGGACCACAGCCGGGTGGAACCTCCACTGCTGGAGCTGGTGCTCGGTGGCGGCCAGATCTTCGCCCAGCTGGAGCAGCGTCAGTGCCAGCTGGCGTGCCCTACCCCTGATCTCCTTCCCGCTGGGGCGGGGTGAGGAGCCCCGCACGAGCTCGCGGTGATCCCGGCGGAGCTTGCCCGGGAGGCGGGAAGCGAGGCTCGAGCTGAGGGTGGGCAGCGTCCTCCGCACGGCGAGGGCGCTCGGTCCCACGAAGCGGGCCGCCCCGAACCTGCACGTGCGCTCGATGGACTTGATGAACGGAGCCTTCTGCCCTCTTCCCACGCCCATCCCCAACGACCTGGCCGTCTCGCGCATGTCGAGCTCGAACCCCGTGGGGCACCTGTCGAGCTGGTCGGCGAGGTGGCGGAGCAGCAGCGTGGTGGAGGGCCCCAAGATCGCGAGCCAGTAGCGCTCGACGTACTCCGAGCGGGGATCGTGACCGCTCTGGTCGCTGAGGGGATCGAACCAGGGCTCGACTGCGAGGTTCGAGCACTTCGGGAACAGCTCGACGTCGGTCATCGGGAGGCTCCGGGGCACTGGCGGGTGGTGGGCGGACGGCAGATCTCGTGACATCTCGATGCATCTCAACATCCCACGGGGCGCGTCGGTTGTCAACGTCGGGTCCGTGGGTCGGCTCGACCCGGAGCGAGAGGTCGTCCGCCGGTGAGGTGCCGGAAGCGGCGTGTGCGAGGAAGGGGACTGGCTAGGTGAGCGGCTTCCACTCGCCACTGGCGGCGTCGTGGATGAGCCACGCCGAGCGCGAGGCGTCCCAGTAGATGTAAGCGTTGCGCTCGGGATCCCACTGCGGGCCGGATGCCTGGGTGGGACGCGGCGACGTCGGCGACGTGCCCGCGTCGGGCTGGTCCGCCGCGCCAGGCTGCGACTGCGATGGCGCACCCCCAGCGGTCGGGGCCGCGTACCCCGCTTCGTGCGGGTTGGGCTCGTAGGAGGGAGGACCGCTCGGCGCCGTTCCGTAGCGGTTGTACCCGGCCCCCGGGGCAGGGGCGGCGACCACGCCGCCGGCTTGCGGTACCAGGATGGGCGAGCCGGTGTCGGCTGTGCCCACCACGTACGTCTTGGCCGCCATGTCTCCTAGGCGGCGGTGGCCCTTCGACATGAGGATGGTGAGGATCGCGATGAGGGGGACGCCGCAGATCGTGAGCCCGTCGACGAGCCAGAGGATCCCTCGGATGAACTGCTTGCCGACCCCCGGAGGGCCACCCGCCTCGTCCACCGTTCGGATGCCGAACAGAGCCTTGCCCGCCGTCGCTCCCGTGCTGGCCTGGACGAACCACAGGATCCCGACCGTGTAGATGAGGTGCAGCCCGCCGAAGAGGCCGAGTGAGACCCACAGCGAGCTCTTCTTGAACACGACGGTGGAGTGGTCTGCATCGGCCTGCGTGTTGGAGGTCTGCACCTCCTCCAGGCAGAAGTTGCTGGAGCTCGACAGGTTCTCCTCCACGAGGACCTCGCAGGGGGGTCCGCCCGTGTACTCCGTGAGGTCGGCCGTGGCGAAGAAGACGACCAGAGGCACCACGGCTAGCACCAGTGGGATCAACAACATGTCGATCACGTAGGCGCCGAACCTGCGGCCCACCACTGCTGTCGGGTCATGGGAGTACTGGGTGATCGTCACCGCGACATTCTGCCCTACGCTGACCCGACATGTCGGAGATCTCGCAGGTCCCGGATCCGGGCGTGATGGACAAGGTGGTCAACCTCTGCAAGCGGCGGGGCTTCGTGTTCCCTTCGGCCGAGATCTACGGCGGCTTCCGATCGACGTACGACTACGGGCCCGTCGGAGTCCTCATGTTGCGCAACGTGAAGGACGCGTGGTTCCGGTCGATGGTGCAGATGCGCCACGACGTCGTGGCCATCGACGCAGCGATCCTGTCGCCACCCGCGATATGGGAGGCGTCGGGGCACCTCAAGAACTTCACCGACCCGCTCGTCGACTGCAAGAAGTGCCACGAGCGGTTCCGCCTGGACCAGTTGGAAGACCCTGAGCTGTGCCCCAACTGCGGGGCACGCTCGTCGTTCACCGAGGCTCGCCAGTTCAACTTGATGTTCAAGACCCACGCCGGCCCCGTGGAGGAAGCGGCCGCGGTGGCCTACCTGCGCCCGGAGACGGCACAGGGGATGTTCGTGAACTTCTCGAACGTCTTGCAGACCTCGCGCCGCAAGCCCCCGTTCGGCATCGCACAGATCGGCAAGTCGTTCCGCAACGAGATCACGCCGGGGAACTTCGTGTTCCGCACGCGCGAGTTCGAGCAGATGGAGCTGGAGTACTTCGTTCCGCCCGACCAGGCCCAGCACTGGTACGAGTACTGGTGCGAGCAGCGCATGAACTGGTACCGCGATCTGGGGATCCCGGACGAGAAGCTGCGGCTGCGCCCCCACGAACCCGACGAGCTGAGCCACTATTCGAGTGGCACTGCCGACGTGGAGTTCCTCTTCCCGTGGGGATGGGGCGAGCTCGAGGGCGTGGCGAACAGGGGCGACTACGACCTAACCCAGCACGCCGAGCGCTCGGGTGAGCGCCTCGACTACTTCGACCAGGCCACCGGCGAGCGGTACGTGCCACACGTGATCGAACCCGCCGCCGGGGCGACCAGGGCGATGATGGCCTTCCTGCTCGCGGCCTACGACGAGGAGGATGTCCCGACGTCCCGGGGAGGTGACGAAGGCGGTTCTGTAGAGACGCGAACCGTCCTGCGGCTCCACCACCGGATCGCCCCCTACAAGGTCGCTGTGCTGCCGCTGTCGAAGAAGGCGACCCTCATCCCCCTCGCCGCCGAGGTGCTGGGCCGCCTCCAGCACCACTTCATGTGCGACTACGACGAGACGCAGGCCATAGGGCGCCGGTACCGCCGCCAGGACGAGCTGGGCACCCCCTACTGCGTCACCATCGACTTCGACTCCCTGGAGGACCGCGCGGTGACCGTGCGCGAGCGCGACTCGATGGACCAGGAGCGGGTGCCGGTGGACGACCTCGTGGAGCACCTGAGACCCCTCCTCAGCTAGGGGTGTGGATGCGGGGATGTGGTGCCTCCGTGCTGAGCCAGCCCTACGCCAGGCCGTCAGAGGGCGCTGCTACCGTTCGAAACGTGGACGACGTGGAGAGCTGAGCCGTGGACGAGGCCCGGGGCACTGACCGGCGGGTGGGCCGAGGGGCGGTCGGTCGATGGGCATAGTCGAAGAGGACATCTCCCGTGTCCGTCAGGCGTCCGACATAGTCGCGGTCATAAGCGAGCACGTCGCCCTCAAGCGCGTCGGGCAGCGATGGCAGGGACTCTGCCCCTTCCACGCCGAGCGCAGCCCGTCGTTCTCCGTCAACCAGGCAGAGGGCCTCTACTACTGCTTCGGATGCCAGGCCCGGGGGGACGTCATCACCTTCGTGCGAGAGATCGAGCACCTCGACTTCGTGGGTGCTCTCGAGAAGCTGGCGAGCAGGGTCGGGATAGCGCTGCGCTACACCGACCGCGACGAGGGGGAGGGGCGTCGTAGGAGGTCCAAGCTCCTGGAGGCCCTCGAGCGAGCGGTCGACTGGTACCACGACCGCCTCCTCACCGCCGACGATGCTGCACGGGCTCGGGGGTACCTGCGCTCCCGTGGCTTCGACGGGGACGACGTGCGGCGCTACCGGCTGGGTTGGGCACCAGAGGGCTGGGACGCCCTGTCCAAGGCGCTGCGCCTTCCTGATGACGTGCTGATCGAGTCGGGCCTGGGGTTCTTGAACCGCAACGGTCGCCAGACCGACTCCTTCCGTGGGAGGGTGCTCTTCCCCATCTTCGATCCTCAGGGTCGCGCTGTGGCCTTCGGTGGACGGATCCTTCCTGGCGCCGACGGCCACAAGTACAAGAACTCCATCGGGAGCGCCGTCTACGACAAGGGCAAGGTGCTCTACGGGCTCAACTGGGCCAAGACCGACATCGTCGCCTCCGACGAGGTGGTGGTGTGCGAGGGCTACACCGATGTGATCGGCTTGGCCAAGGCGGGACTTGCCAGGGCGGTCGCCACCTGCGGGACCGCGCTCACCGAGGACCACGTGCGCCTGCTGAGGTCCTTCGCCCGCCGGGTGGTGCTGGCCTTCGATGCCGATGCCGCAGGCCAGGGTGCAGCGGAGCGCTTCTACGCCTGGGAGCGCGCACACGACGTGGACGTAGCGGTCGCGGCTCTTCCAGTCGGGGTCGATCCCGCCGATCTGGCCCGCGACGATCCAGGTGCCCTGGTAGCTGCCGTGGAGGGAGCGGTCCCCTTCTTGCGGTTCCGCGTCGACAGGGTGCTCTCGGCGGCGGACCTCTCTACGGCCGAGGGTCGCGCCAGGGCCGCGGAGTCGGCGCTGGCCGTGGTCGCCGAGCACCCGAGCGAGCTCGTGCGCGACCAGTACCTGATGGACATCGCCGACAGCTGCCGCCTCGACCCCGACCGCCTCAGGGAGATGTCGGCGTCGAGGGGCCGTGGGCGGCTCGTGCCCGAGGACCGCTCGGCGCGGGCGCGCAGCTCGGCTGTGCCTCGACCCCAGCGGGACGCCGCCGAGATGGAGGTGCTCAGGCTGCTGATCTCCCGGCCCGACGACATGGAGGGATGGAAGCCGTGGCTCGTGAAGCCGCTCTTCTCCGACGACCTCTCGTGGGCTGCGTACCAGGCGCTGCAGAGCGCTGGAAGCGTGCGTGAGGCGGCTGAGCTGGCGGATCCGCGTGCGGGCGACCTGCTCTTGCAGCTCGCTGTGGAGGAGAGCGAGGCCGACCCCGCCGACGTGGTCCTGCTGATGCTGCGGGAGGCCAGTCGGCGCGCCTGGAAGGACCTGGACGCCGCTGTGCGACGTGAGCCGGAACTCGCGGAAGACCTGGCACGTCAGAGCACATGGATAGGACAACAGATCAACGAACTGGACGGGACCCACCCGAACATGGAGGCCGCAGGGCGCTTGTTGGCGTGGATCTCGAGCCGGACGGAGGGTGGAGATGACTGAGGCCGCCGCCATGGTGCCGCTCGTGGATGTGGCGAGGGGTGGCGTGCCGAACGACCCGGTGCGGATGTACCTCAAGGAGATCGGGCGCGTGCCCCTTCTCACCGGTCAGCAGGAGATCGCCCTCGGCAAGAGCATCGAGGCTGGGATGGAGGCAGCCAAGGAGCTCGCCGACGTCCGAGCTTCCGGCTCGTCCGGCTCGCTGCCCGTCGGGGAGATCCGCAGGCTCGAGCGCCTCGTCGCTAGGGGGGAGCGCGCCAAGTCCGACCTGACGCAGGCCAACCTTCGGCTGGTGGTGTCGATCGCCAAGCGCTACATGGGCCGGGGGATGATGTTCCAGGACCTCATCCAAGAGGGGAACATCGGCCTCATGCGGGCTGTCGAGAAGTTCGACGCCAACAAGGGCTTCAAGTTCTCCACCTACGCCACCTGGTGGATCCGCCAGGCCATCACGCGCTGCATCGCAGAGCAGGCGAGGACGATTCGAATTCCTGCCCACATGATCGACTCGATCAACAGGGTGCTCAACGCTCAGCGCCAGATCGTGCAGGAGCTCGAGCGCGACCCCACCATGGAGGAGCTGGCTGTTCGGGTGGACCTCCCTGTGGCACGGGTGCGCGAGATCATGCGCATCTCTCAGGACCCGGTCTCCCTCGACACCCCCGTAGGCGACGACGAATCGCAGCTGAGCGACTTCATCGAGGACCAGCAGGCCGAGCCGCCCGCTGAGATGGCTGCCCGCATGATGCTCAACTCCGCCGTGGAGGAGGCTCTCGAAGAGCTGGACGCTCGTGAGAAGGCGGTTGTGCGGATGCGCTTCGGCCTGGACGACGGGCAGATCCGCACCCTCGAGGAGGTTGGCCGCGAGTTCGGTGTCACCCGTGAGCGGATCCGGCAGATCGAGTCGAAGACGCTCGCCAAGCTGCGCCACCCCCAGCGCTGCCAGAAGCTGCGCGACTACCTCGAAGCCGACTGACGGCGGCGGCCTCGCTCGGCTCGGGGCACCTCAGTGCAGATCGTGGAACCGGTGCAAGAACGCGGCCATGGCTTGGCGGGTCAGCCTCGCCGTCGGTCGGAAGGTTCCGTCACCGAAGCCGTTCGTGATCCCCGTCGAGGCCATCCACCCGATGGGTCCGAGGAAGGCGTTGACGAGGGTGACGTCGATGAACGTGGCCGGGTGCACGGGAGAAGCGGGAGATCCCGCCATCCGGTAGAGGAACGCCGCCATGGCCTGGCGGGTGAGGTCCTCGCCTGGGTGGAAGCCGCCGTCGGCGAAGCCCTCGGCGATGCCGGTGGAGGCCATCCACGTGATCGCTTCGTAGAACGGGTGGCTGGGCAGCACGTCGTGGAAGGCCTTGCCTTGGGAGGGTTCGGGTTCCCCTGCCATCCGGTAGAGGAACGCCGCCATGGCCTGGCGGGTGAGACCCTCGGCCGGGTGGAACGTGCCGTCGCGGAAGCCCAGCGCGATCCCTTCCGCCTCCATCCACGCGATGTCCTCGCAGAAGGGGTTGGAAGCGAACACGTCGCTGAAGGGCGGACACGGCTGGCGGTACCCGTTGTGCGCAACCGTGGTGAAGCCGTTCAGGTCTCCCGAGCGGTACGCCAGGATCGGGTCCCACTCGTAGGCGGTCGGGTACATCAGCTGGATCTGCCCTTCGAACGGGATCACGTAGTGACCGAGACCGGCTGCGTGACCCAGCTCGTGCATCACGATCTGCAGCAGGAGCCCGTAGCTGGAGATCAGCGTCGGGTTGACCCATATGTCGGCCTTGGTGATCTCGGGGCCCTCCCCTGGCCGAGTCATCCAGGAGAGGTGAGCGCATCCCGCAGGAGCGCACTTCGGTCCGGAGCTGAACGACACCACGATCTCTCCGTCTCCCGCCGGAGCTGTGGGCTTGGGTGGTCCGAGTTGGTAGCTCGCTCCCGTCGCCGCCGTCAGGTGGGCTGCAGCGGTCTCCACTGGTCCCTGCAAGCGCCACCATTCAGGGTGGTCGGCAACCACTGTCACCGTGTACTCCTGCCTGATCCCGATCCCAGGCTGCATCAACGTGAAGCCTCCGCCCACGGCGAGCGGCGAGGACTGGAGGGCTGTGGCGTGGGATCCGGATCCGGCATAGGTGGGATCGAAGGAGACGACCACGTCTTCGGAAAGGTCCAAGACCGACGGCGTCGGCTGCGATGCGCCGGATCCACGCGGCATCCCGATCGATGTGGCAGCCAGCAGCACCCCAGAGATCCCGATGACGGCCCAGGCCCTCCAGGCGAGGGTCGCCTTCCACATGGGCCCCCAGCTTACGATCTGCCACCCCCACCGCCACGAGGATCGGGTTCGTTCCCTCGTCGGCGCCGTGATGGGCGACGCAGCACCGCTGCTATCCTCCGAGCCGCGTACCTTCCGGGGTAGCTCAACTGGTAGAGCAGGGCGCTGTTAACGCCAAGGTTTGTGGGTTCGAGCCCCACCCCCGGAGCACCGCTTCCTGGAAGTATAAGCAGCCATTACCTTCGGGGCCCGTAGCTCAGTGGTTAGAGCGGGCGACTCATAATCGCTTGGTCGGTGGTTCGATCCCACCCGGGCCCACGCTTGGCTCAGCGCGGGCTCGCAGGCTTGCTCGCCCGGGTGAGCCGCTATATCTCCGCTCCGCTGAGGACGTTCGAGGTCACGCAGGCCGAGCGGCCCGGCAGATCGCCCGACGCATCCTCGCACCGCTAGTGCGCGGCCCGCTCAGGTGTCGGCGGCCGCGGCGAGGGCGGCGGCGCACTCCTCTGGCAGGGTGACCTGGCCGGCCACGGGCTCGGCCTGGTCGATGAGGATCCACTCGTCGAGGTTGGGGTCGTACAGGTTCTGGACGCCGAAGTGGAGGACCCTCCAGAACACCGTGGGATCGTCCACGTCGACGTAGATGTCGCCGGCCATGAGCGGCACCCGCAACTGCAGAGCCCCGTCTCCCTGTGGCAGCAGCTCGGGTGGGACCTCCAGGACACTTGTCGATCGGAAGTGGAAGACGTCGCGCTCCTGCTCGTCGTGGAGCGTCTCCCGACCGACGAAGCTCGCTTCGGCGAGGCCCGCGTTCAGGGCGTCGACCGTGAACGGTCCGACGTACGAGCAGGGTCTGCGTGGAACACCCGGCCATTCGTAGGTGAGGGTGTACAGCTGGCCGTCGTAGATCAGGTTGGTGAAGTGGATTGGAAGGCCGTCCCCTCCGGCGATCATCTGGAAGTTCCCATCGCGCCCGTTCCAGGTGAAGGGGACCTCGACGTCCAGGTCCGGGACCACGTACCGGCCGGTCCAGGTGAAGTCGTGGGGCAGCTGCGGTGCTCTCGCTTCGCGAGCTTCCTTCGAGGAGTCACCGCCGCCGCTCGAGCAGGCGGCCGTCCCGGCTGCCAGTGCGAGGCTCAGGGCTAGGACCTTGACGAGGGTGGTGGGACGACGGCGGTTCAGCATCGGGCGGAGGCGTTCCTTCGGGGTCGAAGGGGCGGCTGGCGGACCTTTGGAAGCTAACAGCTCGGCCGTCGCCCCCGGGCCCCGCTCGAGCAGTCTCAGCGGCGGTAGACGGCTGCGATCCAGCGATCAGACAAGGGCTTGGATGCCAGCACCCGGGCAGCCTGGAGGAGCCAGGCGACGACCTCGGCCGGGTCGGTGTCGTCGGGGAGCTCGATCACGAGGCCCCGGCGGGGGTGATCGGATCGGATCCGCCAACCATCGGGCACGGGACATCCGAGCTCGGCCAGACGGAACCGGGCTTTGGGACCGCCGGGGTGCTGCAGGCCGATGGAGTCGGGCTCGTGAAGCGCGGGATCTCGTCGCATCGGTGGTCCTGGGACCCACGTCGCCTGGGGGACGGCGGGTCCGCTGGCCGATAGCCAGCCGAACAGGCCCATGGTGTTCTTGGGGATCTGGTCTTCGTCTACCAGGGGATGCAGGTTGACCCATCCGTCGCGCGACGTCGATAGCTCCCGCATCGATTCCACGACCGCCACCGGGTCTGACGGCGAGAACTCCACCAGCTCGGGATCCAGGGTCATGGGGTCGGGTCTCGACCGTCCCTGGCCGTCACAGGGCCTCGTCGAGCCAGGCCGGCGCTCGATCGAGCAGGTAGGTGCTGACCTCGTGGCACCTGTCGAGCACGTCGCAGAGCTGCTCTTGGGCCAGGAAGATCCTGTCGAGGTTCACCTCGATGCGCGAGACGATGGTGAGGCTGCGCTCAGGCGCGTCGGTGACCGACGGATAGGAGTCGATCGCCGCCACCTCGAGTGGCAGGAGCGTGCCGCCCATCCCCGCCAGCTCGGTGGCGAGCACCAAGAGGTCGGGTCCTTTGGGCAGCGGCGGCAGGACCCATGTGTACGTGAGCCCGAAGGTGTAGCCCTCCGGCGGGTCGCTGCCCTCCGGCGCCTCCAACATGCGGTCCTCGAACTCGAGCAGGACCCTTGGATCGATCTCCAGCGTCAGGTGCAGGTCGAGTGGGCCGCCGCACGCCTCTTCAGGATGGAGGTCCACCTCCCAGGTCTGCCGTAGGGAGTAGGTCTCCACGAAGTGTCGTTCGTCGTGCACGTGGAACTGGTGGTCCACGGCGTGGTCCTTGAGGTCGGCCACGAAGCCGGCCACGTCGATGATTGCCAAGAGCGCTCCTGCAGATCGGTGTGAGTCCAGCCTGCCATGCCTTGACCGCCGCGGCTACCGTCGCCCGCCATGGACCAGATCGCCCTCGTCGACCTCCTGCGCCAGGCAGCCGGTGAGGTGAGGACGGCCTTGAGCGAGGTGATCGACTGGGGCCCCGACACCGCTCGGGAGGGCCACTACCTGAGCGACCTGGTGGCAGACGCGGCGGTGCTGAGGGTCCTCGAGCCGTCGGGCCTCGCCATCTTGAGCGAGGAGTCGGGCTGGGGCGGGAACGCCGACAGGAGCATCGTGGTGGTGGTGGACCCTCTCGACGGGTCGACCAACGCGTCCCGTGGACTGCCCTGGTACGCCACCAGCTTGTGTGCCTGCGACTCCGAAGGACCGCTGGCAGCTGTGGTCATGAACCTGGTCTCGGGTGAGACGTTCGAGGCCGTCCGAGGGGCAGGCGCCCGGCGCGACGGCGAGCCCCTGGCGGCCAGCGGAGCCTCGTCGTTGGGCGAGAGCCTCGTGGTGGTCTCCGGTCTCCCGCCGAGATCCCTCGGCTGGCGCCAGTTCCGAGCCCTCGGTGCAGCCGCTCTCGACCTCTGCGCGGTGGCCTGCGGGCAGGTCGACGCCTACCTGGACTTCAGCACCGACGCGCTCGCCTGCTGGGACTACCTGGGGGCGATGCTGGTGTGCTCTGAGGCCGGCGTCCCCATGGTCGACGCCTTCGGTCGCGAGCTGTTGGTCCTCTCCGCCGACGAGCGCCGCAACGTTGTGGCAGGCGCCACGCCTCAGCTCCTCGGCGAGCTCCTCGCCGCCCACGGCTCCCTCGACCGGTAGCCTGGAGCGCTCTTCGGGCGCTTAGCTCAGTTGGCTAGAGCGCTGCCCTTACAAGGCAGATGTCGGGGGTTCGAGTCCCTCAGCGCCCACGAGCTGGGCGTGTTCGTCCTCGCAAGCCTGCTCGGACGAACACGCCGCGACGCCTCCGCTCCGCTGAGGGCGCAGAGGGCGCAGAGGGCGCCGTCGCTATGAGGCGGCTGAGTCTTCGATGCCCTGGGCGAGGGTGTTCCAGGCGAGGGTGGCGCACTTGATGCGCACGGGGAACTTCACCACGCCGCGCAGGGCCTCGAGGTCGCCCAGCGGCACCTCGGGAACCGGCTCGTCGTCGTCCAGGCCCTCACCCGATGGATCCTCGTCGGTCTCCAGGGTGCTCTCGTGGATCGACATCATCGCCTTGAAGGCGCGGGTGAGGTCGCTCACCTCGTCGATGGTCTTCCCCTTGACCGCTGTGGACATCATCGAGGCCGACGACTGGCTGATCGAGCAGCCCTGACCTCCGACCTTCAGGTCTTCGATGCGGCCGCCGCCGTCCACCTCGAAGTAGATGACGATCTCGTCACCGCAGAGGGGGTTGAACCCCTCGGCCCGGTGAGCGGGAGGGGTCGGCAGCTCTCCCCGGTTCCGGGGGTTGCGGTAGTGGTCGAGGATGATCTCGCGGTAGAGGTCTTCCAGGCCGGGCATGGTTCAGTGCTTCCCCAGTCGGTTCGGGCCAAGCGGATCGAGGACGGTCACGGCGGCGTGGGACCGAGACGGGCGCGGGTGCTCTCTCACTGGGAGAAGAAGCTAGCTGCGTCGAGCAGTGCATCCGCCAATGCGTCCACGTCGGAGGCGTCGTTGTAGATGTACAGCGACGCCCGAGCGGTGGCACCGACTCCCATCTCTCGCATCAGCGGCTTGGCGCAGTGGTGGCCGGCCCGCACGCACACGCCGTGCTGGTCGAGCACCTGGGAGATGTCGTGAGGGTGCACGTCGGTGAGCGACAACGAGAGCACCCCTCCCCGCACATCGACGTCGGTGGGACCGTGGACGGTCAGCTGGTCACCGAGGCGCTCGTTCAGCGTCTCCAGGGCGTATGCGGTGAGCTCCACTTCGTGGGCGCGCACAGCGTCCATACCCAGGGCTTCCAGGTAGTCGATGGCGGCGCCGAGGCCGACCGCCTCTGTGATCGGCGGGGTGCCTGCCTCGAACTTCCACGGAGGCTCGTTCGCCGTCCATCCGTCCTTGCGGACGTCGCGGATCATCTCCCCTCCGCCGAGGAACGCAGGCATCTCCTCCAAGAGCTCCTCGCGAGCCCAGAGGACCCCGATGCCGGTGGGGCCGAGCATCTTGTGCCCGGTGAAGCCGAAGAAGTCGCAGTCCAGCTCCACCACGTCGGTGGGAAGGTGGGGAACGTACTGGGCAGCATCAACCAGGAACAGCGCGCCGGCGGCATGCGCAGCGTCGGCCAAGTGGCGCAGGGGGGTGATCGTGCCGAGCACGTTCGACATGGCCGTGACGGCCAGGAGCTTGGCCCCGTCGAGCAGCTCGTCGAGGTTGCTCAGGTCGAGGGTGTAGTCGGGAGCCATGCGGATCCATCGGACCTCCACGCCCCGCTCCTGGGCCAACATGAGCCAGGGCACCACGTTGGCGTGGTGCTCGATCTCGCTGACGACGACCACGTCCCCCTCGCCCAGGTTGCGGGCCCCCCAGGTGCGGGCCACGAGGTTGATCGCCTCGGTGACGTTCTTCGTGAACACCACACCCTTCTCCGAGGGTGCGCCGATGAAGCGTGCGACCTTGCGACGGGCCCCCTCGAAGCGCACGGTGGACTCGGCGCCGAGCCCGTAGACGCCCCTGTGCACGTTGGCGTACGTGGTGCGGTAGAAGTCGTCCATCGCGTCGAGCACGGCCTGTGGCTTCTGCGACGAGGACGCCGAGTCGAGGTAGACGACCGGACGACCGGCCACCTCCACGTCTCGCAGCAACGGAAAGTCCTTCTTGATCGTTGCTGGATCCAGAGGCCTCACCTCTGCCGCAGAGGTCACCTCCTCGCTCACCGCCATGCTTCGTAGCCTTCCTTCTCGAGGCGCTCCGCGAGCTCCGGACCTCCGCTGTCGACGATGCGGCCATCCATGAGGATGTGGACGCGATCGGGGCGGAGGTGGTCGAGCAGCCGCTGGTAGTGGGTGATGACGAGCACGCCGAGCTCCGGGCGGCTGGCCCGCACCTCTTGCACGCCGTGGGCCACCACCTTCAGGGCGTCGATGTCGAGGCCGGAGTCGGTCTCGTCGAGGATCGCCACCTCGGGTTCGAGGATCGCCATCTGGAGGATCTCGTTGCGCTTCTTCTCGCCTCCGGAGAAGCCCTCGTTGAGGTACCGGTCGGCGAACGACGGATCCATGTCGAGCCGGGTCATCCAGTCCATGATCGCCAGGCGCAGCTCCAGCATCGAGAGGTCTATGCACTTCAGTGCCGAGAGGGCCTGACGCAGGAAGTTGAGCACCGAAACGCCAGCGATCTCCTGGGGGTACTGGAAGGCGAGGAAGATCCCCGCCTTCGCCCGCACGTCGGTGCTCCAGTCGGTTATGTCCTCGCCGCGGAACCGGATCGCCCCCTTCGTCACCTCGTACTCGGGGCTGGCCAGCAGTGTGGAGGCGAGGGTGGACTTGCCTGATCCGTTCGGGCCCATGAGAGCGTGCACCTCGCCTGCCCCGATCGTGAGGTCGACCCCACGGAGCAGCTCCTCGGCGGGGGCGCTCGGTTGGCCTTCTGCCACGGACACGTGGAGATCGACGATCTCGAACAGGGAGCTATCAGGCATGTGCCCAGTGTATTCGCACGCCGGGATTTGCACTATGCGTGTAGTGGAAATGTCGAGGCCCGCCTGCTGCGCAGGCGGGCCGCTCGGGCCCTGGGCTTGCCCGCCTAGGATGACCGCCGTGAACTTCGCCTTCAGTGAGGAGCAGGAGGAGCTGCGCAGCATCGTGCGCCAGTTCCTCGAAGCCAAGTCGCCCGAGTCGGCAGTGCGCGATCTCATGGAAACCGAGCAGGGCTACGACCCCGACGTGTGGGATCAGATGGCCAACCAGCTCGGCCTCCAGAGCCTCATCGTCCCCGAGGAGCACGGTGGGCAGGGCTTCGGGTACGTGGAGCTGGTCGTCGTCTTGGAGGAGATGGGTCGGGCGCTGCTGTGCGCTCCCTTCTTCTCCACGGTGGCGCTGGCCACCAACGCCCTGCTGGTCTCGGGAGACGAGCAGGCAAAGGGGCGCTGGCTGCCGGACATCGCCTCGGGCGACCTGGTCGCGACGGTTGCCTTCACCGAGCCCAACGGCCGCTGGGACGAGGCTGGCATCGAAGCCACCGCTACCAGCGATGGAAGTGAGTGGAAGCTTTCGGGCACCAAGATGTTCGTGCTCGACGGCCACGTCGCAGGCCTGATCCTGGTGGCTGCCCGCACCTCCGCCGGCGTCAGCCTCTTCGCCGTCGACGGTGACGCCGCCGGGCTGACCCGCACGGCGCTGGCGACGATGGACCAGACCCGCAAGCAGGCTCGGTTGGATCTCGACGGCGTCCCGGGCTCGTTGGTGGGTGCGGATGGCGGTGGGTGGCAGATCCTCTCGGACATGCTCGACCTCGCCGCGGTCGCGCTGGCGGCCGAGCAGGTCGGCGGTGCCCAGCGCTGCCTCGACATGGCCGTCGACTACGCCAAGGTGCGAGTGCAGTTCGGTCGACCCATCGGTTCGTTCCAGGCGATCAAGCACAAGTGCGCCGACATGCTGCTCGAGGTCGAGTCGGCCAAGTCGGCCG
>CAZHBH010000044.1:0-18577 GCA_964530525.1 uncultured Rhabdothermincola sp.
GGCCATGGCTGCCTTCCTCTACCGCTACACCACGGTTATCCCCACCGAGCTGTAGTCGCCTGGAGCTGAGACATAGGGCCAGAGGGCCCGAGTGAAGGAGGCCGGGGCTCACGCCCCGGCCTCCTTCGCGTTCCACCGCCCTAGGCGTCAATCGGCGCCGAGCCAGCGGCCAAGATATAGAAAGTAGGGTGATCGAGGCGTCGGACGGAGGAAGAGTGACCACGAGCGGCAGGTGGCAACGCATAGCGGAGCTGGTGGCCAGCCACCTGCGGGAGAGGATCGTGAGCGGTGAGCTGCCCGACGGGAGCCTCCTCCCCAAGGAGTCGGAGCTACGGCTCAGCTACCCGGTGAGCAAGCCCAGCTTCCGAGAGGCCATGCGCATCCTCGAGGCCGAGGGCCTCATCACGGTGCGGAGGGGCAACGTGGGTGGCGCGGTGGTGCACCGGCCCTCAGCCACCAACGTGGCCTACAGCCTGGCCCTGGTCCTGGCCGCCGATCGGGCGACCATGTCGGACGTGGCCCAGTCGCTACGGGAGTGCGAGCCGGCGTGTGCGGCGCTGTGCGCGGAGCGCAGCGATCGCAAGCGGCTCGTGGTCCCGAGGTTGCAGGCCATACACGAGCAGGCGATGGCGCACGTCGACGAGGTCGAGGAGGTCATCGCCCAGTCCCGCAAGTTCCACGAGGCGCTGGTGCAGCTGTGCGGCAGCCCCTCGCTCATCGTGATCGTCGGAGCACTCGAGACGATCTGGTCGTCCCACGAGCAGGGCTGGGCCCGCCAGGACGAGCGGGCCGAGTCGATCCCGCTGGAGGAGCGCCGATCGGCGCTGGAGGTCCACGCCGAGATGATCGACCTCATCTCGGCAGGGGAGTCGGAGGCCGTCCGCGACCTCGCCGCCCACCACCTGGAGAGAGCGGTGTCGTACCCCCACGCCGCCCCCGACAGCACGGTCGATCCCGTGCTCGTCCGGGACCAGCTGGGATCGAGGCCGCCGATCTTCTCGATCACCTCCACTTGACCCTGGCCGGTTTGTTTTCTATAACTTAGAGAACAAAGCTCTACGGCCCACAGGGATGGGTCCTCCTGAAGGAGAGGGAGATCTGGCCACGCGCACCTCGGGGGACTGCGCAAGCGACGAGGACATCGCCGACCTGTTCCGTCGCGAAGGTTGGTGGTCCGACGTGACCGTCGCAGCTCGCGTCGAGGAGCTCGCGGAGCTCCGACCCCGGTCGCAGGCCATCACCACGAGCTCCTCGGGGATCGATTGGGCCACCTACGCAGCCGCATCCGACGCCCTTGCCTCCGCGCTGCGCTCCACCGGGGCGGAGCGCGGCGACAGGGTCGGGGTCCTGCTGCCCGACGGTCCCACGATCCACGTCGCCTACGTGGCGTGCGAGAAGGCCGGGTTGGTGGCGGTGGGCCTCGGCATGCGCGCAGGGCAGCGGGAGCTGGAGTTCATCCTCGGAAAGACCGGACCGAGGGCGCTGGTCACGCTCGACTCGTACAGGGACCAGACCTCGGGCGAGCTCTTCGAGAAGCTGAAGCCCGCTACGGCCCTGGTGCACCACGTGGTGGTCCCCAGGTTCGAGGACCAGCCCACCGGCGCCGTGCTGGTGGACGGCGCGGTCGCCCCCGGGCCGAGCGACTCGCCGGTCGCTCCGTCCGAGGCCCTCGGGCCCGACGAGGTGTCCATCGTCAACTCCACCTCGGGCACCACCGGCATGCCCAAGTGCGTCATGCACACCCAGAACCGGCACTACTACATCAACGAGATGGCAAGGGAGCTGGGCGCGCTCAGCTCCGAGGACGTCTTCATGAGCCTGGTGCCCACCCCGTTCGGGTTCGGCCTCTGGACATCGCACTTCACCCCAGCGTTCCTGGGTGCGCGGCTGGTGACCCTTGAGCGGTTCGACCCCGACCTCGCGCTCGAGCTGGTGGAGCGCGAGGGCGTCACCGTGCTCGCCGGGGTCAGCACCCAGCTGCGCATGCTCCTGGCCAGCGAGCGGTTCACCAGCCAAGACCTCTCGTCGCTGCGGGTGATGTTCACCGGAGGTGAGGCGGTGCCCATGGCCGACGCCGCTGCCTTCGAGGGGCGCACAGGGGCGAAGGTCCTCCAGTTCTACGGCTCCAACGAGAGCGGAGTGGTGGTGGGTACCCGCCTCACCGATCCCGACGACAAGCGCCTCGGCACAGCCGGTTCTCGTCTGGCGGGCACACAGCTGCGACTGCTCGACGGCGACGAGGACGTCACCGAGTCCGGGCGCGGCCAGCCCGCCAGCTGGGGCCCGGCCCTGTGCCGCGGCTACTACGACGACGCCGAGGCGAACGCCCAGCTGTTCACCGACGACGGGTACGTCCGTCACGCCGACATCTGCACCGTCGACGCCGACGGCTACCTCTCGGTGGTCGGAAGGACGGCGGAGATCATCATCCGAGGCGGCAAGAACATCAGCGCAGCCCAGGTGGAGGCGGAGGTCGGCGCGCACCCAGCGGTCGCCCTGGTGGCCGTGGTGGGCGTCCCCGACGACGTCTTCGGGGAGAGGGTCTGCGCCTGCGTCCAGCTGGACGCCGACCTGACGCTCGACGAGCTCTGCACCTTCCTGGAAGCGCGGGGCGTGTCGCGAGAGATCTGGCCCGAGCGCCTCGAGGTGTTCGACCAGTTACCCATCTCGTCCGGGGGGAAGGTGGCCAAGGGCGCCATACGGGCCCAGTTGCCCTCCCTGTCCGCTGCCGGGAAGACCGGAGGAACCGGCTCGTGAAAGCTCATCAACCTACGTCAACAACATCCCAAGATGGAGGGGCAATGAAATCCAGGCGCTCGAAGGTGATGATCGTGGGTGCCCTAGTGGCATCGCTCTTGCTGGCTGCCTGTGGAGGTTCGTCTGATTCCTCCTCCGGCACCGATTCGACGGCAGGCCCACGACCCACGGGAGAGCCGATCGTCATCGGTCTCGACCTCGACAGCACGGGCCCGAGCGCTCCGTTCAGCACGATCGCCGGCAAGACGATCGAGCTGGCGGTCCAGCAGATCAACGACGAGGGCGGTGTCCTCGGAAGGCCGCTGGAGCTGGTCGTCGAGAACGACGAGGCAGACCCCACCAAGACGCCCTCGGTGATCAAGAAGCTCGTCCAGTCCGGAGCCAGCTTCCTGCTGCTGTCCACCGGCGCCGGCGCTGTCATCCAGGCCAAGGCCACCCTCGAGTCCGAGGGCGTCCCCGCCATCAGCCCCGTCGCCGTCACCTCCGACGTGGCCGCCCCGCCCAACAACACCTTCAGCTACATGCTGGCCAACCCCACCTCGGACTGGGCCAAGGTGTACTGCGGGGCCTTCGACGCCGCCAACATCGAGACCCTCGGCGTCCTGACCGACGACAGCACCTCCATCGCCGCCCTGTCGAAGGAGCTCTTCGGTGGCATGGACGGATGCGTCGACATCGTCGCCCAGGAGAGCGGCCCGCTGAACACCTCCGACCTCAGCGCCCAGGTCGCCCGCCTGCGCTCCGCCGACCCCGACGCAGTGCTCGTGGCCAGCGTGGGAGGCGCGTTCGAGGTGCTCGCCCAGAACACCCTCGCCGAGCAGATGTCGCGGGTCCCGCGCTTCTCCCTCGCCTCCATCGGCAACCAGCCCAGCCTGTGGAACCTCGCCAACCCGGGCGCCCTCGAAGGACTGGTGTTCATGGGGAGCCTCGACTCCACCAACCCCCGCACCATCGCCCTGGAGACCTTCCTCAAGGAGAAGAACGGCAAGGACTACGTGACGGTGGCCTACGACGCCAACGCCTACGACGCCGTGCGCCTGGTGAAGCACGCCATCGAGAAGGCCGGCGGCGACGACCCGGCGAAGCTGAACGCGGCGCTCCAGGAGATCACCGGCTTCGAGCCGACCTTCGGTCAGACGCAGTTCAGGCTCTCGTTCGGTCCCGACAAGCACAACGGCTCCAACGGCCTCTGCGGCTTGGTCCTCGTGGGCTTCGGGGCGGACAACCGCCCGTCCGGACCGTGGAGCACCTACCAGCCGCCCTGCGGGTGATCGGGAGACCTCGTGACTGAGCTTCAGCTCTGGGTGTCGGTTGCCGAGCTCGGATGCTTCTTCGGCCTCATAGCACTGGGCTACTACCTCGTGCTGGCCGGAGCCGGGTTCTTCAACTTCGCCATCGGGACGCTCGCGATGCTCTGCGGGCTCTCCACGAGCTGGATGGTCATCGAGAAGGACATGTCGCTGTGGCCGGCGATCGCTGTTGCGGTCGCCGGCACGGCGGCGCTGTCCGCCTTCATGGAGCTGGCGATCGTCCGACCGGTGCAGCGTCGCTCCGGCTCGGCCGATCTGCCGGCCCTCGTCGCGGTGGCCGGCATCCTCTTCGCCATCCAGCAGCTGGCCGGCTACCTGTTCGGCCGCACCACCCTCCCCGGCCAGCGCCTCGTGTCGTTCGACCCGATCGAGCTGGGCCAGGCGGTCATCCAGCCCACCAGCCTCCTGCTGGTCGTCGTCACGCTCGTGTCGTTCGTGCTCGTCGGCATCTGGGTGAAGACGGCTCGCAGCGGCAGGCTGCTGAGGGCCGTGGGCGACAGCAAGCAGGCCGCAGCGATCCTCGGGTTGCCGGTGAACAAGGTGCGCCTCACGGCGTTCGTTCTCTCGGGCCTGGTGGCGGCCGTCGCAGGCCTGCTGTTCGCCCCCAAGGCAGGGGTCAGCTCCATGAGCGGGCTCGACTGGGCCCTGAGCGGCTTCCTGGCCCTCGTGGTCGGGGGAGCCGGCTCGGTGTGGGCTCCCCTCATCGGCGGGCTGATCATCGGGGCTCTCCAGATCTTCGTCCCGTACTACTTCGGTGGCCCGGCGCTGTCGTACGTGCTGCTGGCCGTGGCGATCGTCTTCTTCGCCTTCCGGCCGCAGGGCATCTTCGTGAACAGGGTCCGCACGTGAGCCTGGGATCGCTGGTCCAGCAGCGCACGGAGCGCCAGCGCGTACCAGGGGTCAGGGGCACCACCACCGGGCTCGGTCCACTCGGCCTGGCAGTGATCGGGGCAGTGGCCCTGCTCGTGTGGGCGGGTGCCAACGGCTTCCGCAAGGACCTCCTGGCCGTGGCGGCCTTCTACTCCCTCATGGCCCTGGGCATGTACGTGCCCTTCGTGATGGCCGGATCGCTGTCGCTCGCATACGCCGCGTATGCGGGCATCGGCGGCTACGCGGTTGCCCTCGTCGACACGAAGACCACCTGGCCCGTGCTCATCGCCTGGGTGATCGGTCCAGCGGTGGCAGCCGTGCTGGCGGTGCTCCTGGGCCTCGTCACCAGGAGGTTGTCCGGCTTCTACCTGGCTGCCGTGACCCTGCTGTTCAGCAGGGCCTTCCAGTCGTGGCTCACCGAGTCGTCGGACATCACCGGAGGATCCAGCGGCCTGGGGAACTTCCGCGGCATCGACGTGTTCGGTTGGAGCCCGAGCCACGACCAGATCGTCATCGCGGGCATCGTCATCGTGTGCCTGGTGGGCTTCGGCCTCGACCGGCTCCGCCTGAGCCCCTGGGGGGTGACCGTGCGCTCCATGCGCGAGGTGCCCCAGGCGGTGGAGGCGACCGGCGTGCGGGTGCCCACGATGGCCCTCGTCGCCCTGGGCATCGGAGCGGCCATCGGTGCCGTGGGTGGGGCGCTGTTCGCCTCCTCGGCGGGCAGCATCAACCCCGACACGGTGACGCTCAACGTGGTGTTCCTCGCCATCTTCATGCCCATCATCGGCGGCAGCGGCACCCCGTGGGGGGCCGTGGTCGGTGCGATCGTGGTGGTCGAGCTGACGCTCAACTTCTCTGCCCTGGCGACCAGCGGAACCCTGCTCGTGGCCATAGGCGTGCTCGCGATCATGCTGGTGGCCCCGAGGGGGATCCTCGGCTACGCCGACTCGCTGCGCCGAAGGTTGAGGGGCTTGGCAGGCAGGAGCGCCGGCCGTGGGTGAGCTGCTCCTCACCGGTGAGGGCCTGTCGAAGAGCTACGGCGGGGTCATCGCCCTCAGCGACGTCTCGTTGAAGCTCCACGGCGGCGAGGTCCTGGGCCTCGTCGGGCCGAACGGCGCCGGGAAGACCACCCTCGTCGACCTCATCTCGGGTGCCCAGCCCGCCACGTCGGGCACGCTCTCCCTGCGGGGCACGCCGCTCAGCGGGTCGGCGGCTCGACGCGCCCGTGCCGGACTCGCCCGCACCTTCCAGCACCCCCAGCTCGCCGCCGACCTGTCGATGCTCGAGAACATCTCGTTGGGCCGCACCGCTCGTCGCCACGGCACGGTTGCCCAGATGGTCGGGTCTGCGGTGGGCGGGGTGATCCGGCCGTTCCGCACCGACGAAGCTCGGGCCGCGGGCGACATAGCCACGGAGCTGGGCCTGTCGGGCCTGGACCGCTTGGCGGGCGACCTGACCCTCGGCGAGCAGAGGTTGGTGGAGGTCGGCAGGGCGCTGGCGCAGGACCCGCTCGTGCTTCTGCTCGACGAGCCGTTCGCCGGGGCCGACGTCACCGGCGTCGCCGGGATCAGCGAGGTGGTGAGGACGGTGAGGGAACGGGGACACGGCGTGATCCTCGTCGACCACAACGTCGACCTCGTATGCGCCCTGGCCGACAGGATCATGCTCCTTGCCGAGGGCAAGGTGGTCTTCGACGGCGATCCTGCCGAGTGCCTCTCGTCGTCGGAGATGCAGCGCGTCTACTTCGGCCTGGCAGGAGCGCAAGATGGCGACTGAGCTGGCCATCACAGGTCTCACCGTGCGCTACGGCCACGCAGCGGCCCTCACCGACATCTCGGTGGCTGCCCAGGGCGGCCAGGTGACCGCCGTGGTCGGTCCGAACGGAGCCGGCAAGAGCAGCCTGCTGCTCGCGGTCTACGGATCGGTGGCGTCGACGGGCTCGGTGACCCTCGACGGCGAGGATCTCTCGAAGATGGCGCCGGTGCAGAGAGCCGGTGCCGGCGTGGCGATCGTGCCCCAGGGCCGCCAGCTCTTCCCCCGCCTCTCGGTGAGGGAGAACCTCCAGGTGATGGCGGAGCTGCTCCGGCTGCCGTCCTCGGCGGTCGACTCCGCGATGGACAGGTTCCCGATCCTGCGGGAGCGCTCGAAGAGCCTTGCGGGGGTCCTCTCCGGGGGTGAGCAGCAGATGCTCGTCGTGGGCCGGGCGCTCATGCGCAAGCCGAAGGTGCTCCTGCTCGACGAGATGATGACGGGCCTCGCTCCGATGGTGGTGCAGGGGCTCATCGACACCGTCTCGCAGCTGGCGTCGGAGGGCGTGGCGGTGGTCATCGCCGAGCCGGCCATCGGAGCGATCCGGCGGGCGGTCGACCGTGGCTACGTGCTGCTGCGCGGATTGGTGGTCGCCGAGAGCGACCGCGGCGGGGAGGCCCTCGACGTGGCCTACCGCAAGGTGATGGGAGTCGAGAACACCGAGCAGATCGAGGAGATGGAACGTGTCGAGAGCGAAGACCACTCCGCCTGACACGACGCCTGACCAAGCGCAGGCGGTCGTGACGGCAGCCGAGGCCGAGTCCTCGGAGGAGCGGCGTGGCGGCCGCGAGGCGTGGAGCCCGTCGGTGCTGCCACCGATAGGAGTCGAGCTCACCGACGAGCAGAAGCTGGCGTGCACCCTGCGGGTCCTCGCGAGGGAGGGGTTCTCCGAGCACATCGCCGGCCACATCACCTGGCAGCGACCGGGGGACGAGAACCTGCTGGTGAACCCGTGGGGCCTGCTCTGGGAAGAGGTCTCGGCGTCGGACATCTGCACGGTGTCGATGGACGCCGAGGTGGTGGACGGCCGGTGGGACGTCACGCCGGCGATCCACATCCACACGGAGCTCCACCGCCGCCGACCCGACGCGAGGGTCGTGATCCACAACCACCCCTACTACGTGACGCTGATGGCGGCGCTCGGCGAGCTCCCCTCGATCGCGCACCAGACCGGGAGCCTCCTGGCCGACGAGATCGTCATGGTCGACGAGTACGACGGCGAGATCGACACGGCTGAGATGGGTGCGGTCCTCGCCGACCGCATCGGGTCGGCCAACTTCGCCCTGTTGGTGAGCCACGGCATCATCGTCGTGGGGCCCACCATCGAGGAGGCCTTCATGCGGGCCTCGGTGGTCGACCGTGCGTGCAGGCTCGCCTACGACGTGATGGCGGTCGGCCGCGAGCCCCTGCCGATCGGCCCCGAGATCACCCGACCGATGAAGGCCTCCCTGATCGAGCGGGGTTCCGAGGTGATCTTCGCCGGTGCCGTCAGGCGCCTCATCAAGGACGAGCCCGATGTCCTGTCGTGATCGCGTGAGGGCCGTGACGCGCACGGAGCTGTCGTGAGCACAGGGGTCGCAGGAGGTGTGGCCCGGGCAGCGACGCTCGTGGAGCCGCGCCGGATGGAGATGCGCTCGTACCCGATCCCGGAGGACCTCGCCGGCGGTGCGCTGGTGGAGGTGGAGGTCTGCGGGATGTGCGGCACCGACGTCGCGCAGTACCAGGGCACGGTGGGCGGATCGACCTGGCCGAAGGGTCCGCAGATCATCGGTCACGAGGTGGTGGGCATCGTCCGCGCTGGCGACCCTCTCATGCTGCGGCGGTGGGGGGTGGAGCTGGGCGACCGGGTCGCCGTCGAGCCCAACCTGCCGTGCGGGGTGTGCCGCCGGTGCCTGGGCGGGCTCTACGTCGCGTGCGACGGGTGGGACCCCCGCCCGATGTCGTTCGGGTTCATCCCCGCCTCGGTCGAGCCGAGCTTGTGGGGTGGGTACTCCGAGGTGATGTACCTGCCACGCCACGCCGTCGCCCACAAGGTCCCCGACGAGCTCGACGCGGCGACGGCGGGGATGTTCAACGCCTTCGCCAACGCCTTCCACTGGACTTGCGCTCTCCCTCGGCTCGAGCCCGGCCAGAGCGTCCTGGTGCTCGGCGTGGGCCAGCGTGGCCTGGCGGCGGTCGCCACCGCACGGGCCGCGGGTGCCGGCACCGTGATCGCCTCGGGCCTGGCTCGCGACGGTTCCCGTCTGGAGATGGCTCGCCGGCTGGGTGCCGACGGCGTGGTGGTGTCGGGGGTCGACGACATACCGGCTGTCGTGCGGGACCTGAACGGAGGCGAGCTGGCCGACGTGGTCGTCGACTGCTCCTCGGTGTCCACGGAGCCGGTGGTCCAGGCCGTCCACGGCGTCCGCGACGGGGGGACCGTCGTCCTCGGCGGGCTCAAGGAGGGTCGTCTCGTCGACGGCTTCCCGGTGGACGAGGTGATCCTGAGGACGATCCGCCTCATCGGCGCTCGCAGTGCAGGGTGGTTCGCCTACGAGCAGGCGCTGCGCCTCCTGGTGGAGCTCGCCCCGCGCCTGGCGCCGCTGAGGACCCACCAGCTCTCCCTCGAAGAGGCTGACAAGGCGCTGCGGATCCTCGGGCGAGAGGTTCCCGGCGAGGACCCCCTCTACGTGTCCATCTCACCCGGCGCGCCGGGCGGCAACGAACCAGAACCAGAGGAGAGCTGATGCACGAGACAGTGATCCGGGGCGGCACCGTGGTGGACGGGAGCGGGGCGCCCGCGACCAGGGCTGACGTGGCGATCGACGGCGGGATCATCACGGCGATCTCGAACGACGTGGGGCCCGGCGATGTGGAGGTCGACGCCGACGGCTGCATCGTCACCCCCGGCTTCGTCGATCCCCACACCCACCTCGACGCCCAGCTCTTCTGGGCCCCCTCCGGCGCTCCTTCGGCCAACCACGGGATCACCACGGTGAACCTCTCGTCGTGCGGCTTCGGGCTCGCCCCGTTGGCCGACGGCGGCGGCGACACCCTGCTTCGGGCGCTGGAGGTCGTGGAGGAGATCCCCTACGAGGCGACCTCCAGGGTGGTGCCCTTCGACTGGAGCACTTGGTCCGAGTACTTCGACAGCCTCGCCAGGTTGCCGCTCGGGGTGAACGTGACCGGGTTCGTGCCGCACTCGGCGCTGCGCTACGCGGCGATGGGTGACAGGGCCTTCGAGGAGGTGGCCGACGAGGCCGACCGGCAGAGGATGTGCGCGCTGCTGAGCGATGCCCTGGCCGCAGGGGCCATCGGGCTGTCGAGCTCCAGGGGCCCCAACCACGTGGACCACCTGGGCCGGCCGATGCCCAGCCGGCTCGCCGACGAGATCGAGATCCGCCAGCTGATCGCGCTGTGCCGGGGCCGTGTGTGGCAGGTCAACCTCGAGAACAAGCTTGGCGGCGACGTCTCGGCGATCAACGCCGAGGTCGACGGCTTCGCCGCCTGGGCACGCGACGCCGGGGTCCTGCTGTCGTGGACGCCCTTCCTGGCGCAGTCGGGCCGCGACTCGTGGCGCGAGGTGCTCCACCACAACCACGAGCTCGGCCAGAAGGGCTTCGTGGTGAGGCCCCAGGTCTGCCCCCAGCCCATCTCCATCGCCATCTCTTTCCGTGGCGGGTGCGTCCAGCTGCACTCCGTGAACGGCTGGGAGGAGGCCTTCCGCGGCTACGAGGGCGACGACGACGCAGCTCGCCACGCGAGGCTCCAGGGCTCGCCGTTCCGTGAGCTGGTGCGCCGCGCCGGGACTTCGGGCGAGGGCCTGCTGGCGCCACGCTTCGAGGCGTGGTCGATCGCGGCCTCGCGGACGAGACCCGAGCTGACGGGGGTTCCGCTGGCCGAGGCGTTCACAGGGCCGTCGCCGGTCGACGAGCTGTTCGACCTGGTGCTCGCCGACGGCCTCGAGACGGTCATCCAGGTTCCCGTGGCCAACGACGACCCCGTCGCAGCCGCCGAGCTCGTCAGCGACTCGACCACGCTGATCGGGCTGGGCGACGCCGGGGCCCACGTGAACAGCATCACCAACTACTCGTACACCACGTACATGCTCACCGAGATGGTGCGCGACGGCGGTGTGATGACGCTGGAGGCAGCCGTTCGGGCCCTGACCTCCATCCCCGCCTCGTTCCTGTCGTTGGCGGGAAGGGGAACCCTCGCCGAGGGGTTCGCAGCAGACGTGTGCGTCATCGATCTTGCGGGCCTGTCGCTGGCCAACGCCGAGATCGTGCACGACCTGCCCGGCGGTCACCCTCGGCTCGACCGCGGGGCGCGGGGCTACGAGGCGGTGTTCGTGAACGGCGTTCGGACGATCGACCACGACGAGCTCACCGGAGAGGGCCCGGGAGCTTTCGCTGCCGCCGTCCCGGGAGCAGGGCCGGGGACCAGCACCCCGGAAGGAGGTTGCTGAGGTGCCCCAGATCGGTGACATGTCCATCCGCCCGGTAGACGACGGGGTCATCTACTTCGATCCCACGGTCTTCTACGACCGCACCACCCCCGCCGACTGGGAGGACCACCGAGACCTCCTCGACGCCGAGGGCCGGCTGGAGCTGGCCATCGGCGGCTTCCTGGTGACCGGGGGCGACAGGGTCGTACTGGTCGACCTCGGCGCCGGAGCGGGCTACAAGGTGCCGCGAGCCGACGCCGACTGCCGCCGGTCGGGCGAGCTCATCGAGAGCCTGGCCGCCCTCGGCTACCGCCCCGACGACGTCACCGACGTGGTGTTCACCCACCTCCACTTCGATCACGTGGGCTGGTGCGCCACCGACGGGGAGGTGACCTTCCGCAAGGCTCGCCACTGGTGCGATGCCGCGGACTGGGACCACTTCTACACGCGCGCGGGCGAGGGGCACCTTCCCGACAAGGACCTGAAGATCGCCCCGCGCCTCGAGCCCATAGCCGATCGCATCGAGTTCTGGGACGGCGACGGGCCCATCCTGCCGGGCGTCGACGTGCTCTCGGCGCCCGGGCACACCCCCGGGAGCGCAGTGATCGTGGTGTCGTCGGGAGAAGAGCGTGCGCTGCTGCTCGGCGACACGATCCACTGCCCGGTCGAGCTGCTCGACGAGGAGTGGGGGGCGGTGAGCGACGTCGACCCCGTGTTGGCGCAACGCACCCGTGAGAGGCTCGCCGACGAGATGGAGGGCACCGGGGCGCTGACGTCGGCTTCGCACTTCCCCGAGATGCGCTTCGGGCGCCTGCTCCCGGCCAAGGGCAAGACCCGCTGGGTGTTCGCCTAGCCGCGGCACCAGACGAAAGCGGTGCCGGCAGTCCCGCTGCCCTGGCAGCGCCGGCGAGGGCTCGAGCGCGAGGACACAGAGGGTCGGCGGGCGTCTACGCTTTCGCAGAGTTTTCCGGGGGTCGTCTCCGAGAGCCCGAAAGGGGCGGTCATGAGCTTCGTGCAAAAGAGCAGGCTGGGTCGTCGCGCAACCGGGGCCACCAGGGCGGCAGGTGCCTTCGTCGCGGTGGCCATGGTGGCGGCGGTCCTGGTGGTGGGGGGTGCCTCGCCTGCCGGGGCAGACGAGGTGGAGATCACCCAAGAGGTCACCTGCGAGGGAGCCGACCTCCAGACTCAGGGCCTGCTGAACATCTACTTCGCGGACGAGGGTGGGATCCTCTCGTTGGAGACCCCCATGACCGTCGATGCGCCGGAGTCGATGGAGTTCGGCACCACGGCCGACGTGACGATCTCGTCTCAGATGTCGATCCCCGACCACATGGCCGAGGTCCAGCAGGATCTCGGGGTTGCGACCACGCTGCTCAACTCCGACGTCAACGTCGTGGTTGCGGGTGGCGCGGACGCCCTCTGGGAGGGCGAGCTCCCTCCGCTCCCGCCCATCGGCGAGGTGATCGTGGTGAGCAACACCGAGCAGGTGACCGCCACCAGCCTCGAGGAGATCACCTTCACCCTCCAGAGCCCCTTCTCGCTCTCCATCCAGATCGCCGGCGGACCATTCTCCAGCCCGATCGTCATGTCCCTCAGCTGCTCGTTCAGCCAGGCTCTGCTGGCCACCACCACCGTGGTGGCGCCCGAGGGCACGTCGGTTCCGGGTGCGCCGACCGGCGTGATCGCGGTGCCCGGCTCGGGCCAGGCGCTTGTGGGCTGGAACGCTCCGGAGGACGACGGGGGCTTCGAGATCACGGGCTACGTGGTCACGGCCGAGCCCGGGGGGGCGACCGTCGAGACCTCTGCCGAGGTCACGACCGTGGACGTCATCGGCCTGGAGGCGGGCCAGTACACCTTCACGGTGCAGGCGCGGAACGCGCTCGGGCTCAGCGAGCCCTCCACGCCTTCGGGTCAGGTGATGGTGATGGGCTACCAGAACGTGTTCAAGGACCTCTTGCCCGACGACCCGTTCTTCGCCGAGATCCAGTGGCTCGTCGTGAGCGGCATCACCCACGGCTACGACGACAACACCTTCAGGGCGGGCCAGACGCTCACCCGCCAGGCGATGAGCGCGTTCCTCTACCGCCTCTACGGCTACCCCCAGGGCGAGGACCCGTCGTGCGCCACCGCCCCGTTCGCCGACGTGCCCGTCGATCACCCGTTCTGCGGCGAGATCGCGTGGATGAAGGCCGAAGGGGTCTCCGAGGGCTACGACGGAAACCTCTACAAGCCCGACCTCGGCCTCACCCGCCAGGCCATGAGCGCCTTCCTCTACCGGCTGGGGAACCCGGAGGTCTCGCCGGCCGATTGCGCCACCGACCCGTTCGCCGACGTGGCCACCGACCACCCCTTCTGCCCCCAGATCGCCTGGATGGCCGAGACCGGCATCTCCGAGGGCTACGACGGGAACCTCTACAAGCCCGACCTCGACCTCACCCGCCAGGCGATGGCTGCGTTCCTCTACCGGTTCACGAAGGTGGTGGCGACTCCGCTCCACGCGATCATGCCCGTGTGAGGGTTCCGACCGTCTCAGCGGTCCCCTAGCCTTGCATCGTGCGACCGCAACGGATCTTGCTGACGAACGACGACGGGATCGAGTCGGAGGGCCTCCACGTGATGGCGGCCGCCCTGGTGGAGGCTGGCCACGACGTGATGGTCGTGGCGCCCGACCGTGACTGGAGCGGCTCGGGCGCCAGCATCGGGCGCATCAACCCCACCGAGCACATCGACGTGAGCCGGGTCGACATCCCCGGGGTCGAGGAGACCGAGGCGTGGGCCCTCGACGGTCCTCCGGGTCTCGCGGTGCTGGCCACGGCGCTAGGAGCCTTCGGCAAGGCGCCCGACCTCGTGGTCTCCGGCATCAACCCGGGTGGCAACTCGGGACGGGCCATCCTGCACTCGGGAACCGTTGGAGCAGTGCTCACCGCTCAGAACTTCGGGTGGTCGGGGCTGGCCGTGAGCCTCCAGTGGAACGATCCGTGGCACTGGTCCACGGCCGCCGAGATCGCCACCGAGACGCTCGCCCTGCTGATCGACGCCCCGCCCAGGTCGGTGCTGAACCTCAACGTTCCGAACCGGCCCCGCGAAGAGGTGCTCGACGTGCGCTGGGCGAGGCTCGCCCCCTTCGGCGAGGTGCGTGCTGCCATGACGGCTCCCACCGACGGCCGGCTTCAGTTCAAGTTCGAGTCGTCCGACGAGGAGCTGGACGCCCCCGACACCGACGCCGGCCTCGTCCGGGCCGGCTACGCCTCGCTCACTTCGCTGGTGGGCGTCGTGGAGGCATGGCCGGGAGAGGTCGACCTGGAGGAGAGCGATCCGGTGGAGGTGCAGGGCATCGTCCCCGGAGCGCCCCTGCGGGAGGTGCACCGCCTGCCCGACATCGACCGGGCAGACGTGGTGCTCCAGCGTGCGAGGGAGGCAGCCGAGCGCTAGCTGATCGCTCCGGCGGCGCGCAGCTCGGCGAGCTCCTCGTCGCCCAGGCCCAGCTCTCGCTCCAGCACCTCGGAGGTGTGCTCTCCGATCCAGGGAACCCTGGTCTCGGGTCCCTCTGCCACCTTCGACATCTTGATCGGGTTGCCGGGGATCAGCACCGGCTGCTCGCGGCCCTCGATCTCTCGGCCGTCGACCCTGGGCATGGCCACCATCATCCGCCGGCTGGCGACGTGGGGATCGGAGATCACGGCGGGGGCGTCGAAGCAGGGCCCCGCTGGGATCCCGGCGTCGCAGAGCCGACTGCACGCCTCGAGCATGGTGAGGTCGGACGCCCAGGTCTCCACCGGGGGCCTGATCAGGTCGTCCAGGTGCTCCCTCCAACCGTCTCGGGTCGAGAGCCGTTCGTCGTCGAGCCACTCGGGGGCCCCCACCATGGCCGCCAGCCGCTCGAACTGGTGCTCCCTGGCCACCTGCACGACGAACCACCCGTCGCTGGCCCGGAAGCCGTCCATGATGACCCCGCCGGGCCCGCGCCGGCGCTCTCCCAGCGACCAGAAGTTGGTGATCAGGTCGGTCATGGCGATCATCGAGTCGAGCATCGCCACGTCTACGTGCTGTCCCTGGCCCGTGCGATCGCGGTGACGCAGCGCCGCCAGCACCCCGATCACCCCGAAGAGGGCGGTGCTGATGTCGCCCAGGGCTCCTGCGGGGCTGGCGGTCGGGGGGCCGCCCTCCGGTCGCTTGAACTCGTAGAGGCCCGACATCGCCTCGGCGATCGACGCGTAGGCGGGCCAGCTCTCGTAGGGCGAGGGATCGAGGTCTTCCCACACCGGGTTCCCGAAGCCCGAGATCGACAGGTACACGACGCCTGGGTGCACGGCAGACACCTCTGCATACCCGAGGCCGAGCCTGTCCATGGTCCCCGGCTTGAAGTTCTCTGCCACCACGTCGAACCGGGGAGCCAGCGCGAGGAACAGCTCCCGTCCCCGATCGGACTTGAGGTCTATTCCCACGCTGCGCTTGCCCAGGTTGTTGCGCAGGAAGGTCGCTCCCGTGCGACGGCCCTGGGGGTCGTCCATGGCCGGGAGAGCTCCTCTGCCCGACTCCCCGGTGACGGGGTGCTCGACCTTCACGACCTCGGCACCTAGGCGCGACATGAGCTGCGTGCCGAACGGGAGGGCTTGCATCTGCTCGGCGGCGAGCACCCGGATGCCCTCAAGGGGCTTGCCCCAGCGCTCGGCTGAGGCGTTGGCCACCTCGCCCAGCCACATGAGGCCGGGGTCCCGGTCGTGCTCTTGGGTGCTCACGCCGTCATCGTACGGGACCGGGCCCTCGGTTCTGACGGGCGTCAGGAAGTGGGCGGTAGGCTTGGGGCCATGCGAGGGATCATCGGCTACGGCACTCACGTGCCCTTCCGCAGGCTCGATCGTGGTGAGATCCGAGCCTTCCTGGGGTCCGGGGGAGGCAAGGGGACACGTGCGGTGGCCTCCTACGACGAGGACACGACCACGATGGGGGTGGAGGCCGCCCGCCTCGCCCTCGCATCGGTGGCCGGAGCGGGTCCCGAGGGGCCAGAGGCCCTCTACTTCTCCACCGTCACGCCGGCCTACATCGACAAGACCAATGCCACAGCGCTCCACGCCGCTCTGCGCCTTGACGCCGACGTCCCCGCCTTCGACATGGGCGGCGCGGTGCGCTCGGGAGCTCTGCGTGCGGCGCTCGACGGGCAGGGCACCGTGCTGGTCGTGGCCGCCGACATCCGCGGGGGCCTTCCTGCCAGCTCGGAGGAGTCGGCCGGAGGCGACGCCGGCGTGGCCCTGCTGGTGGGCTCGGGCGACGCCGATGCCTCCGATCGCACCACGCCCACGGTCATCGCCGAGCTCATCGGCTGGGCTTCGGCGAGCGCCGAGTTCCTCGACCGCTGGCGGACGCCAGGTGAGGATCGATCGAAGGGCTGGGACGAGAAGTTCGGGGAGGTGAGCTACCTGCCCCTGGGGGAGGAGGCGTGGAACGGGGCGCTCAAGTCCGCCGGCGTCACGCCCCAGGAGGTGGACCGGGTCGTGCTGACCGGCCCCCACGCCCGTGCGTCGCGGTCGCTGGGGCGACGGCTCGGCGTGGCAGACGGTGCCGTCGTCGACGACCTGGCCGCGACCGTCGGCTGGACCGGCGCCGCCCACCCCTCGCTGCTGCTGGCATCGGTGCTCGACGAAGCAGCTCCCGGACAGGTGGTGGCGGTGATATCGCTGGCCGACGGGGCAGACGTGGGGATCTTCCGCACCACGGAGGCCATCTCGTCCTACCGCCCGGCTCGCACGGTGGCCGAGCAGGTCGCGTCCGCTGGGAAGGTGTCGTACGCCAAGTTCCTCACGTGGCGCGGCCACCTAACCCTCGAGCCCCCCAGGCGCCCGGAGCCGGCGCGCATGTCGGCCTCGGCGGCTGCACGCAACGTGGAGTGGAAGTACGGGTTCGTCGGGTCGAAGGACCGCACGAGCGAGGCCATCCACCTGCCGCCCAGCAGGGTCTCGATGGTGGGCGGTGCAGTGGACGACATGGAGCCCGTGGCGATGGCCGACGTGCAGGGGACGATCGTCACGTACACCGTCGACCGGCTCGCCTACTCGCCGAGCCCGCCCGTGATCTTCGCCGTCGTCGACTTCGACGGCGGCGGCCGGCTACCCGTGGAGCTGACCGACGTGGACGAGGCAGACGTGGCGATCGGCGGCAGGGTCGAGATGACCTTCCGCAAGCTCGGCACCACCGACGGAGTGCACAACTACTTCTGGAAGGCTCGCCCCGTGAGGGCTGGAAGCCCTGGGCCCGGGGAAGCGGGAGCTACAAGAGGAGGTGTCTCGTGAGCTCGCACGGCATCAGGGACCAGGTGGCCATAGTCGGGATGGGCTGCACGCCCTTCACCGAGAACTGGGAGGCCGGGGCGGACGAGCTCCTGGTGGACGCCGCAACCGAGACCTTCGCGTCGGCCGGCATCGACAAGGACGACGTGGATGCCTACTGGCTCGGCACGGCGCAGTCGGGGATGAGCGGCATCACCCTCGCACGCCCCCTCCAGCTCCAGGGCAAGCCCGTCACCCGGGTGGAGAACTACTGCGCCACCGGGTCGGAGGCCCTTCGGCAGGCCTCGTACGCAGTGGCCAGCGGCGCGTACGACTTGGCGATGGCCATCGGCGTGGAGAAGGTGAAGGACTCGGGGTACCAGGGCCTGAACGCCTTTCCCATCCCCAACGACGGAACGGCCCGGAACCTGACCGCAGCTGCCATGTTCTCGATGGTGGCCCCCGCGTACGCCAAGCGCTACGGGGTGGACGAGGCCGAGCTGCGCCAGGCGCTGGCCCACATCGCCTCGAAGAACCACCACAACGGGGCGCGCAACCCCCGGGCCCAGTTCCGCAAGGAGGTGACTCCCGAGCAGGTGTGCGCTGCCCCCACCGTGGCGGGGATGCTCGGCGTGTTCGACTGCGCCGGGGTGGCCGACGGCTCGGCCGCCGCCATCGTCGTGCGGGCGGAGGACGCCCACCGCTACACGGACAAGCCGCTCTACGTGAAGGCCCTCTCGTTCGTGGCCGGCAACGGCAGCGGACTCCTGGATCCTTCCTACGACTACACGACCTTTCCCGAGATCGTGGCCTGTGCGGCCGACGCGTACGCCCAGGCGGGCGTGACCGACCCTCGCCACGAGCTGGCCATGGCCGAGGTGCACGACTGCTTCACCCCCACCGAGCTGGTGCTCATGGAGGACCTGGGGTTCGTCGAGCGTGGCACGGCCTACAAGGAGGTGCTCGCCGGCACCTTCGATCTGCACGGCGACCTGCCGGTGAACCCCGACGGGGGCCTGAAGAGCTTCGGCCACCCGGTGGGCGCCTCTGGCCTGCGGATGCTGTTCGAGGCCTGGCTGCAGCTGCGGGGCGAAGCGCCCCCCGAGCGCCAGATCGCCACGGTGGGCGATCGCAAGCTGGCC
>CAZHBH010000045.1:0-17901 GCA_964530525.1 uncultured Rhabdothermincola sp.
ATGGGCCTCTCCGGTGGCCAGCAGCAGCGGCTCTGCATCGCTCGGACCATCGCCGTGGAGCCCGAGGTGGTCCTGATGGACGAGCCGTGCTCGGCCCTCGACCCGATCGCGACCGCCCGCATCGAGGACCTGATGCACGGCCTCAAGTCGGAGTACACGATCATCATCGTCACCCACAACATGCAGCAGGCCGCCCGGGTGAGCGACCGCACCGCGTTCTTCACCACCGAGGTCAACCCCGAGAGCGACACGCGCACAGGGTTGCTGGTGGAGTACGACATGACCGAGCAGATCTTCTCGAACCCGGCCGACGAGCGGACGGAGAACTACGTCACCGGCCGTTTCGGCTAGCAGGGAGAACCGCATGCAGGAGCAACGCAGGACCTTCCACGAGGAGCTCGACAAGATCCGCGACGGGATCGTGCGCCTCGCCGCCATGGCCACCGAGCTCATCCCGCGGGGAACCGAGGTGCTCTTGGGCAACGACCTCGTCGGCGCCCAACGGCTCATAGAGGACGACGACGCCATCGACGACCTCTCGGTTGAGATCGAGGACAACTGCTACAACGTGCTGGCCCTCCAGCAGCCCATGGCCGGCGACCTGCGATCGATCGTGACGGCGGTCAGGCTGGTGTCGGAGATCGAGCGCTCGGCCGATCTCATGGTGAACGTCGCCAAGGGGGCGCGGCGCATCTATCCCAACGAGCTGCCGCCTGGGCTGCGCGGGCTCATAGAGCGGATGAGCGAGGAGGCCTCGCGCCTGTACAAGCTGGCCATCGACGCCTACGTCGAGCACAACGCCGGCCTCGCGGCAGCGCTCGACGACATGGACGACCACCTCGACCAGATCCACACCGACTACATCGAGGCGATCTTCCAGGCGCACCACGACGGCGCCCTCGAGATCGACGTCGCGGTCCAGCTGGCGCTCGTGGGTCGCTACTACGAGCGCATCGGCGACCACGCGGTCAACATCGGCAACAGGGTGGAGTACATGGTCACCGGTTGGCTGCCCGAGCACAGCGGGGCTGCCCGGCACAAGGCCCGCACAGCGGTGAACGACTCGGCCGAACCCTGGACCCGGCCGCAGGCCCCAGCAGGTCGCGCCGACACCGGAGCCGAAGGCGAGGCGCCTGATCCAGAGGTGGGATCCGACCCAGAGGAGAGCTGACCGATGATCGTCGCCGTGGCGGCCTCAGCGCTCGTGGCGGTGTGCGCCCTCGCCGCGCTGGTGGTGGTGAACGGGCGGAGGTCGGCAGCTGCGCGCGAGCAGGAGGAAGCCCGCCGCCTCGTGACGGCATCGCAGGCACGGGCCGCCGAGGCGGAGATCCACGGCTCTCGACTGGCGCAGGCACTCGACTCGATCCCCTCGGGCGTCGTGGTGGTGGACGAGACGGGAGCGGTGGTGCTGCGCAACGCCGTGGCGCAGGACTTCGCCTCGGCGCGCCACTCCGAGGCCCTGGTGGGGGCCGAGCTCGACGAGCTCGTCTCGGACGCCATGAGGTCGAGGCGGGGGTCGCGCACCATCGATCTCTTCGGTCCGCCCCGGCGCACCCTGGTGCTCACGGCGTTGCCCCTCCCCTCCGAGCGCGGGGTCGGGGCGCTGGGGATCATCGAGGACATCTCGGAGCTCCGACACCTCGAGGCTGTGCGGCGGGACTTCGTGGCGAACATAAGCCACGAGCTACGCACGCCCGTGGGGGCGCTGGGCCTGCTCGCCGAGACGCTCGTCAGCGAGGACGACCCAGAGGTCGCCGCACGGCTGGCCACCCGGATAGGGGTCGAGGCGTTCCGCGTCTCGCGCACCATCGACGAGCTCTTGGAGCTGAGCCGGATGGAGAGCGGGGAGGTGCCCGATCGATCTGCAGTGCCGGTAGAGCAGGTGCTCCAGGAGGCGGTGGAGCGCATAAGGCCTGCGGCCGACCAGCTCGGAACGGCCATCCGCCTGGGCGAGGTGCCGGTTCGGTTGGCCGTGCTCGGCGATCGGCTCCAGCTCGTGTCGGCCGTCTACAACCTGCTGGACAACGCGGTGAAGTACTCCGATGGCTCGTCGGTGGTGGAGGTGCGGGTGGCCGACGAGGGCGCGTCGGTCTCGATAGCGGTGGAGGACCACGGGATAGGCATCCCGGCTCGCGACATCGACCGGGTCTTCGAGCGCTTCTACCGTGTCGACCAGGGCCGCAGCCGCGACACCGGTGGCACCGGCCTGGGGCTGGCGATCGTGCGACACGTGGTGGGCAACCACGAGGGAGAGGTGAGGGTGGACTCGCGACTGGGGGAGGGCTCCACCTTCACCCTCGTGCTGCCACAGGCGACCGGAATCGCCACCGAGGAGCGAGCGGAGGGCGAGACGGGTGGCTGAGTCGACCTCGGTTCTGGTTGTGGAGGACGAGGACTCCTTCGTGGAGGCGCTGACGGTGGGCCTGCGCCGTGAGGGCTTCGAGGTGTCGGTGGCCCGTGACGGGGCCGAGGCCCTCGAGGTGTTCGACGCCATCCGGCCCGACCTCGTGCTGCTCGACCTGATGCTTCCGAGGGTGTCGGGTGTGGACGTGTGCCGCCAGATCCGCTCGCGATCCTCGGTGCCGATCATCATGGTCACCGCGAAGGCCTCCGAGATCGACACCGTGGTGGGGCTGGAGGTGGGCGCCGACGACTACGTGACCAAGCCGTATCGGCTCCGCGAGCTCGTGGCGCGGATGAGGGCGGTGCTCCGGCGTCGATCGGCACCCGACGACTCGTCGCGGGACGACGTCTCCGAAGCGGTGCTCTCGGTCGGCGACGTAGCGGTCGACCAAGAGCGCCACGAGGTCGTGGTGCGTGGTTCGCACGTCCGGCTGCCGCTGAAGGAGTTCGAGCTGCTCGCGCTTCTGCTCGCCAACGCCGGGAGGGTCTTGACGCGCGACACCCTCATAGACCGGGTATGGGGGGCCGACTACGTGGGGGACACCAAGACCCTCGACGTCCACATCAAGCGCCTGCGTGGGAGGGTCGAGGAAGATCCTGCCCATCCAACGCGGATCGTGACCATCCGCGGGGTCGGCTACAAGTACGAGGTGCCTCGCGCCTGACGGCAGCGCTTCGGCGCCGTCGTCGGGCGATCGAGGGGCTCCACCACGGCACGCAGGCTGGGCGCCCACCGCGCTCTCGTAGCATGGGACGGTGGTCGACCCTCGGCGGCCCTTCGCGCCATCGCCCTTCACCCGGCTGGCGCGCGCCCACGCGGCCAGCGCCGGCGGGGACGCGCTGTTCGTCATAGCCCTGGCAGGGTCGGTCTTCTTCTCACTCGACTTCGACGCCGCACGCTGGCGGGTGGCCCTCTACCTTGCCCTGACGGTGGCACCGTTCGCGGTGGCGGCGCCGTTCATCGGGCCGGCGCTCGACCGCATCCCGGGTGGGAGGCGGTGGGTCGTCGTCGGGTCGATGTTCTTGAGGGCGGTCTTCGCCGTGCTCGTCATCCGGCACCTCGATGCCATCTGGTTCTATCCAGAGGCGTTCTTGATGCTGGTGTTCGCCAAGGCGTACTCGATCTCCAAGAGCGCCCTGGTCCCTACGACGGTGAGATCAGACGCCGAGCTGGTCAGGGCCAACTCGCGCCTCACGGTGCTGAGCGGCATCGCCGTGGCCGTGGTGTTCCCCTTCGGGGGGTTGCTGCTGCGATTCGGAGGATCGGGATGGGTGCTCGGCCTATCGGCCGTGATCTTCGCGGTCGGCGTGGTCCTGGCCTTCCAGCTGCCGCCTGTGAGCGTCGCATCGCAGCCAGAGGGCGAGATGGAGCGAGCGGAGCTGCGCAGCGCCGGGATCGTGCTGGCCACCTCGGCCATCGGATCGGTCCGTGCCATCGTGGGCTTCCTCACGTTCATGCTCGCGTTCGCGTTCAAGGACGAGGACGCCTCGCTCTGGTACCTCGGGGTGGCCGCCGTGTGCGCCCAGGCAGGCGTGTTCGTGGGCGCGATGATCGCTCCCTTCCTGCGCCGCATGGCGCGCGAGCAGACGATCATGGCTGGCTGCCTCATCTCCGTGGTCCTGGGGGGCGTGGCCGGCGCTCTGGTCGGGGGTCTGGTGGCCGCCGGCGGCGTGGCCCTGCTGGTGGGCACCGCGAGCAACGCCGCAAAGCAGGCCTTCGACGCCCTCGTCCAGCGTGATGCGCCCGACGCGAACCGGGGCCGGTCGTTCGCAAAGTTCGAGACTCGCTTCCAGCTCTTCTGGGTGATCGGGGCTCTGATACCGATCGTCGTCCCCATCCCCATGACCTGGGGCTTCCTCGCCATAGCGCTGCTGGCTGCGGTGTCGGCGACCTCCTACCTGGTGGGCCAGTCGCAGGTTCGCAAAGGGAAGGTCCCGCAGCGACGCATCCAGCTCCAGCATCGGTCGTGGGGGAGCTTCCTGCGCCGAAGGGCGAACGTCCCGCCCGCCCAGGAAGATCCGAGCGGCCTGCCCTAGAGCAGGCACCACCGGTGCCGAGGAGCCTCACGGCGTGCCGCGGCGCATCGGGCCCCGCCACGGTTCTGCGGTCTTCGCTAGTGCGGCAGGTCCAGCTCGATGCGGGCGAGCCAGAGGCCGGGGGCGTCCAGCTCCGCAGGGGTGGGAAGGGTTTGGGCCGATTCCCAGAGGCGCGGGAGCACGTCCTTGCCGGCGCGCTCCACCACTCCGGCGATGAACTGCTGGCCCCTCTCGTACTGGGTCCGGGTCAGCTCCAGCCCGAAGAGGCGCTCGACGAAGCGGTCGGCAGGAGCCTCGTCTGCCCGGCGGCGCCGGATGGCCTCCGTGAGCATCCCGTAGCTGCCGATGAGCCCGTTGCCGATGTCGTCCATCACGTGGTCGACGTATCCCACCACCGTGGTCACCAGGGCTTGCAGCTGGGGCAGCAGCATGCGCTGGGCGTCGGACTGCACGGCCCCGAGCATGAGCTCGGGATCGGCGAAGAGCGACTGGAGGTCGAGGTTGGCGGGGTCGGTGATCTCGAGCCCGCTGAGCCGCTCCTCCATGGATCCGGCGTTGGGCTCGAAGCTCCGGACGTAGGTCTGCAGCAGCTCTTCGAGCCTGGCACGCACGTGCGGCACGCCGAGAACGGCGTGGTGGGTCAGCTCGTGGAGGCACACCCAGAGCCGAACGTCGTCGGCCGGCAGGCTCCAGGCCTCGCTGAACTCGTCGAGGTTGGCCGGGACCACGAGGATCTCCTCGCCGGTCGGCCGGGGCATGGGCAGGTCGTACTGGCCGAAGGTCCTCCTGGCCAGGTGTCCCACCAGGCTCCCCGCCGTCATGCCGAGCATCATCGGCCCGACCATCTTCATCAGCGGTGCCATCCAGAGGGCTTCGCCGTAGCCGTCCGGGTCGTCGTCGTCCTCGTCGTCGACGGGCTTCAACGATCCGGCCAAGGCCTCGACGAGGTCGCGGTGCGCGTCGAGCGTGCGCGTCGCCCACTGGCTCCGGGTCACGGGGTAGATGGCGGCCGGCTGCCCGTCGACGGTGATGTCCAGGCCGGTCGCCGATGCGACGTGGAGCTCTGCGACGCGTCCCAGCTCGGTGAGCTTGATCCTCTCGACAGGGTCGACGTTCGGCTCCGGTTCACCTCCGCTGGCTATGGACAGCGCGAGCTGCCGTGCGGCGTCCCAGCTCACCGGACCCTGGTCGCCGAAGAGCCTCGCCAGGTCTCCGAACATGGGCAGTCCACGGAAGGGGTTGCCCTCGCCGAAGCTCTCGTCGGGCGGACCGGCTGTCACACCTGGCATGGTAGGCCCCGTGTCGACGATCGCGGCGTGGGCCGCCACCTGTCCGGGCCGTTCAACGGCGGACCTGCTAGCGCCGTGCTGACCGTCGCGGTCTGGGGGACGACGAGCAAGGTCGGGCGCAGGATCGTCTCGAGGCTGGCCTCGCGCCCCGATGTCCTCACCCGCGCCCTGGAGGTGCCCACGACCAGCGCGGAGCTGCGGGGCGTGGACGTGCTCGTAGTGGTGGGCCCGGCGCTCGGTCCCGGAGAGCCAGATGTTGACGGCACGGGCACGGGGCCCCTGTCGGCCTCGGGGCTGCAGGCGGTGCTCCGAGCGGCCGGCGAGGCCCAGGTGCTCTCGGTGGTGGCCCTGTCGAGTGCCACGGTGTACGGCGCCAGCGCCGAGAACCCCGTGCCCCTCACCGAGCAGGCCCCGCTTCGCCCTGCTGACGGCTTCGGTCCAGCTGTGTCGCGCGCGGAGCTCGAACGGCAACTTGGAGCCTGGCGACTCGAAGTCCCGGGGACGTCGGCCGCGGTGTTGAGGCCTGTCGTGACCGTGGATCGCGCCGACCCCCGCTCGTTCCGGCGATCGGTGTGGGGGGCGGGTCGCCGGCTCGTCCACGACGACGATCCCCCCATGCAGCTGCTGGACGTGGACGACCTGGCGGCTGCCGTGGAGGTCGCCTGTCGCGAGCGCCTCGACGGACCCTTCAACGTGGCACCCGACGGGTGGCTGGACGCACCTGATCGCCAGGAGCTGTCGGGAGGGATGCTCCCGTTGCCCGGTGCTCTCGGGCGCCGCCTCCGCCGGCGCAGGCTCGGCTCCGTGGCGGGGGTAGCGCCGTACCTGGCGCACCCCTGGGTGGTGGCGAACGACCGGCTGAAGGCGGCCGGCTGGGAACCCACGGCGAGCACCGAGGAGCTGATGGTGGTCGTGCGCGGGCGTCGGCCCCTGGGGGCTCGCACCCGCCAGGAGGCATCGCTGGTGGCAGCCGGGGCGGTCTTGGCGGTGCTGGCAGCCGGCGCTGTCTGGCTCGTCCGCCGGCTGCGCTCGGCGCGGCGGGGCGCCTAGGGCTTCTCGGCGAGCTCCACGGTGGCGGTCGCCTCCCGACCCCCCCGGCTGTACCGCACGACCGCCGTGTCGCCCGGGTCGTGGGTCCTCAGGGCGAGCACGAGATCCGACATGGAGCGCACGGGCTCGTCGTCGACGGTGGTCACGACGTCGCCCTCTCGTAGCTCGGCTGCCTGCGCAGGAGAGCCCTCCACGACCCGGCGCACCTCTGCACCGGCCCTGGCGCCTCCAACCGAGTCGGATGCGTCTACGCCCTCGATGCCCACCCACACGTGGTCGGCGCTGCCGTCCTCGACGATCTCGTCGGCGAGGTGCTTGGCCCAGTCGATGGGTGTCGCGTGGTGCTCGTCGAGGTCGTCAGACCCGTCCACGCGACCGGTCGGGTCGTAGCCGGCAGGCAGGCCCCTCGCCGTCAGGATCCCCACCACGGCGCCGTAGCCGGTGACGACCACCGAACCCTGTGCGGGCCCGTCGACGTCGACGTTGATCCGCACCATCCCGTGCAGGGTGCCCACGTCGTCCACGAGCTGCCGGCGCAGCCCGCTCACCACGCCTACGCTCATCGCTCGCTCGTCGGGCCAGCCGTCGCCCGCCGACAGGGCCATCACCGTGTCGGTGAGCCGGACGTGGGAGACGTCGACGAGGGTGGCCGTGGGGAGGTCCACGGCTTCCACCCGCAGGACGGCGACGTCGTTGGGTGCGTCTGCACCCACGAGGTCGGCCTCCATGGTGGTGCCCTGCGCGGTGGTCACCTCGATGGAGGTCGCGCCGGCGACCACGTCGGCCGTGGTGAGCAGGTACCCGTCGGATCGGTAAGCGACGGCCGTCCCGCGGGCCTGGCCTCCGGGCCTGGTGGCCACGACCTCGGCTACCGCTTCGAAGGCCTTCTGGCCGACCTCCTGGTAGGTGGCGCCCGGGTCTTCCGGGACCGATACGGCGACTCGTTCGACAGCTCTGATGGGGATGCCGTCGCTCAACATCCCCAGGCCGGCGAGCGCCGCGAGCATGGCGAGAGCGCCCACGAGGGCAGAACCCACGACAAGGCTCCAGGGCCTGGGCCGGCTCGGCTCGCCCTCGGAGCTCGCCAGGGAAGGAAGGCCTGGAAAGCCGCCGGAAGGGACCGTGGGTCCCAGCTCGGAGGGGTGTCGCCAGATGCGGTCGTCGGGTGGGAGTGGGCCTCGCCGTCCGGGAACGTCGTCCGGCTCGTCGTCGAACGGCATGGGCGTGAGGATAGTTACCGATGTCGTTCCGCCGACCGCGCCCCCGGGCCTAACTACGATGAAGGGGTGCTAGCCAACGCAGGCTTCCTGCTCGTGGCGGTGGGCGTGGCCGTTCTCGCGTCACTTCTCCTCTGGCTGCGACACCACAAGCCGAGCTCCCTCTCTTCCAGCGTCGACGAGTTCCAGCGAGAGATGGACGCCCTGGGGCGCCCTCCTGCCGAGCGGAGGTCGGACAGGCGGTGGCTCTCGCGCCGGATCCGCTCGTCCACCAGCTCCGCCCGCCAGGGTCGCCACGTCTGGCGACACGAGGGTGGCACGGCCCGCTCGAGGTCCGACGGCGTGTCTCGGGTCGAGCGGCCGGATCCCGAGGAGAGATAGCGCTGGCACGCGACCTGGCGATCGACCTCGGCACCGCGAACACGCTGGTGTACGCGAGGGGGGAGGGCATCGTGCTCAACGAGCCCTCGGTGATCGCGCTCAACAGCCGCACCCAGGACGTGCTGGCCATGGGCCACGAGGCCTGGCAGATGATCGGGCGGACCCCCAGCTACATCGTCGCCGTGCGCCCGCTGCGCAAAGGCGCGATAACCGACTTCGAGGTGACCCAGCGGATGATCCGCCTCCTCCTGCAGAGGGTGGGGGTGAGCCGCTGGAACCGCCCGAGGGTGGTCATCTGCGTGCCCTCGGCGATCACCGCAGTAGAGCGACGGGCGGTGACGGAGGCCGCCAAGAGGGCGGGGGCCGCTGAGGCACACCTGATCGAGCAGCCCATGGCGGCGGCCATCGGAGCCGGGCTGCCCATCAACGAGCCCCTCGGCAACCTGGTGGTCGACATCGGAGGAGGGACCTCCGAGGTGGCGCTCATCTCCCTCGGGGGACTCGTGGCCCTCGAGGCGCTCCGGGTGGGTTCGTTCGACATCGACGCCACGATCCAGAGCTACATAAGGCGTGAGTACGGCATCGCCATCGGCGAGCGGACGGCCGAGGAGATCAAGGTCACCATCGGCTCGGCGTGGCGCACCGAGAACGAGTACGCCGCCGAGGTGCGTGGGCGCGAGCTGATGAGCGGGCTGCCCAAGACGGTGGTTCTGACGGCCGAGGAGGTGCGCACGGCCATCGACGAGCCCGTCTCGGCGATCGTCGACACCGTGGTCTCGTGCCTCGGTCAGGCGCCGCCCGAGCTCGCCCAGGACCTGATCGCCCAGGGCGTGCACCTGGTCGGCGGGGGAGGGATGCTCAAGGGCCTCGACCTGCGCCTCGAGCAGGAGACCGAGATCCCCGTGCACCTCGTGGACACCCCGCTCGAGTGCGTGGTGCTGGGGGCCGGCCACTGCATCGAGGCCTTCGAAGAGCTGCGCGTGATGTTCATGGACTCCCGGGTCTGACCTAGCCGTCCTCGTAGCGCAGGTCCTCGGCGGCCTGGCGGACCTGGCGGTCGCGATCGGTGCAGGCGCGCTCGAGCGCGGCTTCCACCTCCGGTCCATCGAAGGCAGCGAGCGCGAGCACGGCCCTGCGACGCACCGTCGCCTTGTCTTCGGTGGCAGCCAGCACCGCCTCGCGGCCCGCTGGATCGCCGAGAGAGCCGAGGGCCGCCACAGCGGCTTCTCGCACCAGGGCGTCGTGGTGACCAGTGGCGAGGTCGGCCAGCTGCGAGACCCTTGCGGCCGACAGGCGGTGCTGCTCCCCGGCTGCCCACGCCGCCGATTCGGACACGGTGGCGTCCGCGTCGGCGAGAAGGGATGCCAGCTCGGCCTCCAGCCGATCGACACCGATCCCCTGCGGTCGGGCTGCCAGCACTCCTGCCGCTGCCCGGCGGACCACCGGGGAGGCGTCGGCGACCGCCGACGACAGGTGCGGACCATCGAGCGCACCCAGGCGCAGGAGGGCTCGCAGCGCCGTGGCCCGCACCACCGGTTCGGGGTCGTGGAGGTGGGCGAGCGCCGTCTCCACGTCTCCGGCGTGGCCGGCGATGGCGACCGAGCGCCTCCTCGCCGTGGCATCGGGCTCTCCCATCTCGCCAGCCTGGCACCCGGCTGCTCCGGGCGCGTGGAAGGCTGAGGAAGGTGACCGGAGACGACCTTCTGTACGGCGGCGTGGAGGCGCCCGAGGCGCCGAGGGCCCGCCCCCGCCGACGCTGGTTGTGGGTGCTTGGCATCGGCTCGGGGCTTCTCATCGCCTTCGTGGTGGGCGCAGCCCTCCTGCCCGTTCCCTACATCCTCGTCAGCCCGGGAAGCCTCTACCCCACAGGCGAGCACATAGAGGTGGTGGGCGCCCCCACCTACCACGACGGTGACGACGTCTCGTTCACGACCGTGTCGATCAGCACCTCCAGCGCCCTGCGGGCCTTCGTGGGATGGCTCGATCCCTCGGTGGACGTCAGGCCCGAGCACGAGGTGCTGGGGGACAGGACGATCGAGGAGAACAGGGAGCTGAACCTGCGCCAGATGGCCACCTCCCAGCAGATCGCCGCAGCGGTGGCGTTGATGGAGCTCGGCTACGAGGTGGTGCCGGTCGGCACAGGAGCGGTGGTGGTGGGCGTGGAGGACGACGGCGCGGCCGCGGGCCTGCTCGAGCCTGGGGACGTGATCGTCGAGGTGGACGGCCTGGGTGTGTCGACGCACCACGAGCTGATCGACGTCGTGCGCTCTAGCCGCCCCGGAGACGCGTTGAGGCTGGTGGTGGAGCCCCTCGACCACCCCGATGGGTCGGGCGCGGGAGAGGAGGGCTCACCGGGGGGTCGACGTGAGGTGGAGGTGGTCCTGGCCGACGACCCCGACGATCCCGCCAACGCCAGGATGGGCGTGAGCCTCTCCACCCGGGAGCTCGCCTACGACCTGCCGTTCGAGGTGTCGATCGATTCCGGCTCGGTGGGTGGGCCCTCGGCCGGACTGGCGCTGACCCTGGGCGTCATGGACGTGCTGACCCCCGGGAACCTCACGGGCGGTCTGAGGGTGGCGACCACCGGCACCATCAGCATCGACGGGCGGGTTGGCCCTGTGGGAGGCGTCGAGCAGAAGGCGGTGACGGTGAGGCGCGGCGACATCGACCTGTTCCTCGTCCCGAGCAGCGAGCTGGAGCTGGCGAGGCGCCACGCGGGCGACGTGCGCGTGGAGCCGGTGGACTCGCTCGACGACGCCCTGGAGGTGCTGGCGGCGTCGGGCGGCCAGGTTCCCTAGCGCTGCTGGTCAAGGCTGGCCGAGCCTCCCCGGGCCGGAGGTGCGGGTTGAGTACGATCGGCCGCGGTGGCCGATCCAGCTGCAAGTCCCATCGATCCCGACGACATCCTGCGCCGCACCTTCACCTCGGTGCGTCGAGGCCTGGATCCCCTCGAGGTCCAGAAGTTCCTGTTGCAGCTGGCCACCGAGCTGCGCACAGCGCGCGAACGGGAGCGAGAGCTGCAGTCGCGCCTCGACGAGGCCGAGCGAAACGTCGAGGAGCTCACAGAGATGGCGCCCGGCCGCTTGAGCAGCCTCGTGGGTGAGGAGACGAGCAGGATCCTGGAGGCCGCGAACTCTGCAGCGGCAGACATCCGGGCCCGTGCCGAGGAGAAGGTGGCCGCCCTGCTCCGGGAGGCCCAGGACGAGGCCCAGCAGATGCGCCAGGAGGCCTCCCGCGAGCTGGGTAGGCGCCAGGAGGAAGGCGCGGAGCTCCTGGCGGAGGCGAAGCGGCAGGTCGACGAGATAGTGCAGCAGGCGCGTGCCGATGCCGAGGAAGCGGTTGAAGCGGGCCGCCAGCGCGGCCGGGAGATGTTCGTGGAGGCCCAGCGCGTGCGCGAGCGGGTGCTGAGGGACCTCGCCCGGAGGCGCAAGCAGCTCCGCCAGCAGATCGAGCAGCTCCAAGCCGGGCGCGAACGGCTCGCCGCCGCCTACGACGTGGTTCGCGAGACCCTCGACGTGGCGACCGAGGAGCTGCGGGTGATGGAGCCCGAGGCGAAGCTCGCAGCGGAGGCGGCGGCGCTGCGGGCGGCCGAGGAGGATGCCCACGGCGAGTCCTTCGAGCAGGAGATGGCCGCTCTGGTCTCGGAGGTGGAGGGCGAGTCCGGACACGACTCGTCGGGTGCTCCGACCGGCTCGGACGACGAGGGCGAGGACTCCGCCGCTGCACTGGAAGCGGGCCCCGCCCCCGATCTGGAGCCGGAGGCGGTCTTCGACGTCGAGCTCGATGCAGAGGAGCCCCAGCCCGAGCCCGAGCCCGGGCCCGAGCCCGCCACCGATCTCGAGACAGCCGCGGAGGGGTCGGACGGGTCGCTCGACGCCCCGGAAGCCGACGAGGACGGGAAGGTCGAGGAAGGTGAGCACCGAGACGAGCTGGACGAGCGTGACGAGGTCCTCAACGACCTCACCCGTGCGCTCGGCCGCGCCGTGAAGCGGAGCATCTCCGACGAGCAGAACGAGGTGCTCGATCTGGTGCGTCGCAAGGAGCGCGACCTCGAAGACCTGCTCCCAACGCCCGAGGCGCACGTGGAGCGCATGGCGGCTGCGATGATCCCGCCGCTCACGGAGGCGGCCGCTGCCGGCGCCCGCCTGGACGGAGCTGCCGACACGCTCAACTCGTCGGCCATCCAGGACATCGCCGCAGAGGTGGCCGTGGAGCTGGTGGTGCCGCTGCGCGAGCGCCTCGAGCAGTGCGTGGCCGAATCGGGTGACGACAACGACGTGCTGGTCGAGCGCCTTCGCGACAGCTACAGGGAGTGGCGCACCCAGAAGGTCGACCAGGTCGCCGCCCGGGCTGTGCTGATCGCCTTCAACCGAGGCGTGCTCGACCCCGCCGTCCCGTAGGCTCGTCTCCATGCGGCCCCCCGACGACATGCCCAAGCGACGCGCCCCGAGACGGCGACGCTTGAGCGGGAGGGGCCGCCTGGTCCTGCTGGTGGTTGCGGGGCTCCTGTTCGTGCTGTTCACCTCGCTGCGGGGCGCAGCGGGCGTCTACACCGACTACCTCTGGTTCAGCAGCCTCGAGTTCAGCTCCGTATGGCGAACGCTGTTGAGCACCAGGGTCATGCTCGCCGTGGTCTTCACGCTGGCCTTCGCGCTCATCACGTGGGTGAACCTCACCATCGCCGACCGGTTGGCCCCCACCGAACCTCGCAGCGGGCCCGAGGAGGACCTGATCGATCGGTATCGCGAGGTGGTGAGCCGTCACGCGGCGTGGATCCGCCTCGGGGTGTCCCTCCTCTTCGGCCTCATCGCCGGCGTCAGCATGTCGTCGCAGTGGAACTCGTGGATCCTCTTCCGCCACGGCGGCGACATGGGCATCACCGACGCCACGTTCGGGACCGACGTCGGCTTCTACATGTTCAAGCTGCCGTTCATCCTGTCGACCGTCGACTGGCTGTTCGCGTCGCTCGTGTTCGTGCTGCTGATCACGGTCGTCGCCCACTACCTGAACGGCGGCATCCGCCTGCAGGGGCCGGGACAGCGGGTGACCCCGCAGGTGAAGGCCCACATCTCGGTGCTGCTGGCGCTGCTGGCTGCGGTCAAGGGCCTCGACTACTGGTTCGGCCGCTACGAGCTGACGTTCTCGACTCGGGGTGCGGTGGACGGTGCCACCTACACCGACGTGCAGGCTCAGCTCCCGGCCACCTACCTGCTGCTGTTGATCGCCGTGCTCTCCTGCGTGCTGTTCATCGCCAACATCTGGCGGCGCGGATGGGTGCTCCCGGTGGTTGCGGTGGGGCTGTGGGGCATCGTGGTGGTGCTGGCCGGCATCGCCTACCCGGCCTTCATCCAGCGCTTCATCGTCGAGCCCGAGCTGTCGAGCAGGGAAGGGCCCTACATAGGGAACAACATCACCGCCACCCGCCAGGGCCTGGCTCTCGACGAGGTGGAGGTCCAGTCGTTCGACTACCAGTCGTCGAGGACCGAGGCGATCCAGGCGGTGCGCGAGAACCAGGCCACGCTGAGCAACGTCCGCCTGCTCGACCCCAAGATCGTCGGCCCCACCTACCAGAACCTCCAGTCGACCAGGGGCTACTACCGCTTCAACGACCTCGACGTCGACCGGTACCCGATACGCCGGCCCGACGGAAGCGTGGAGATGACCCAGGTCGTTCTGGGCAACCGAGACCTCGACCCCGGGAACGCCCCCGGCAACTCGTGGGAGGCCCGGCACCTGGCCTACACGCACGGCTACGGGATGGCCCTCTCGGCCGCCAACGCCACCGACTCCGCCGGCCGTCCCGACTTCATCGTCAGCGACGTGCCGGTGGAGGTCGACGAGGAGAGGATCGACCTGTCCATAGAGGTGCCCCAGCTCTACTTCGGCGAGAACCTGGGGGGCTACGCGGTGGTGGGCACCGACCGCGAGGAGATCGACTACCTCGACTCGGCGGGCGTGCCTGTGCCCTACCACTACGACGGCACCGGAGGAGTCGCCCTCGACAACTGGTTCAAGCGGGCCGCCTACTTCCTGCGCTTCGACTTCGAGGTGAACCTGCTCTTCTCGGGCTTCATCACCGACGAGTCGCGCATCATCTACGGGCGCGACGTGCAGGAGAGGGTGGAAGCCGTCGCACCGTTCCTGTCGTTCGACTCCGACCCGTACCCGGTGGTGGACGACGGCCGGATCGTCTACATCCTCGACGGGTACAGCACCTCCGACAACTTCCCGAACGCCCAGCGTGCCGACACCAGTGGCCTGCCGCCCGACAGCGGGTTGTCGAACGCTTCGTTCAACTACGTGCGCAACTCGGTGAAGGCGGTGGTCGACGCCTACGACGGCACGGTGACGCTCTACGTGATCGACGACTCCGATCCGGTCGTGGCCGCGTACCGCCAGGCCTTCCCCGACCTGTTCGCCGACGGCGACCAGATCTCGCCCAACCTCGTGGACCACTACCGGTACCCGGAGGACCTCTTCCGGGTGCAGACCAACATGTGGGGCCGCTACCACCTCGACGACCCGCAGACCTTCTTCGACGAGGCCAACACCTGGCTGGTGGCCCAGAACCCCGGCACCGACGTGACCACGGCGGCCAGCCAGGTGTCCCAGGCGGTGGGCCCGGGAGGCCAGCTCCAACCGCTGCAGGCGTCGCGGATAGATCCCTACTACGTGATCACGCGCCTGCCGGGTGAGACCGACGAGAACCTCGTGATGCTGCGCTCGTTCGTCCCCTTCTCGCGGGACTACAACCGCCGCCAGCTCACGGCTTTCATGGTGGCCAAGAGCGATCCTTCGCAGTACGGCAAGCTCGTCGTGTACGAGATGCCCTCGTCGTTGCCTGCCGACGGTCCGTTGGTGGTCAACGCCGCCATCCAGGCCAACGAGGAGATCTCCACCCGCATCTCGCTGCTCGACGACACAGGGTCGAGGGTGCGCTACGGCGACCTGATACTCGTGCCGATCAACGAGACCATCCTCTACGTGCGGCCGCTGTACGTGGAGTCGGCGGGTACCTCGCCGGTGCCCGAGCTGAAGAACGTGATCGTGGTGTGGGGCAACCAGATCGTGATGGAGCCCACCCTCAAGGAGGCCATAGGCAAGCTCTTCGGGGTGGGCGTGGAGACCTTCGAGCAGCAGACCGGACAGGTGGAGGGGGCCGACGTCCCGCCCGCGGGTGAAGGCGAACCCCAACCGGGGGCCCCGATCGCGCCCGAGCTGTCCGACGACGCGGCGGCGCTGCTGCGGCAGGCCGAGCAGCTCTTCGCCGAGGCGGACGCGGCCCTGCGCTCGGGCGACCTCGCCCTCTACCAGAGCAAGATCGCCGAGGCGAGGGCCAAGGTGGCCGAGGCCTACGGACTGGTGGGCCAAGCTCAGGGTGCCCCCAGCGAGCCCACCACCACTACCACCACGGCGCCCCAGACCGAGGCCTGAGAGCCTCTTGGCCTACAGGCCCACGAGCTGGCGCTCGGTGGGGCTGAGGGCCTCGGGCACCCGGCGGTAGAGCTCCGCGGCCTCGGGGTGCGCCGCCTTGAAGGCCTCCATCACCCCCAGCAGCTCCGCTTCCGGGCTCACTACCCACAGCGCCGGCATCACGGACGTCTCCTCGTGGTCCAGGTGGGCCTGGTTCGCCGCCTCGGTGCGGCGCAGGTGGCGGTAGAGCGACAGGTGGGCGCCGGCGGCGGGTGCCGCCGCGAAGGCGTCGACCTGGCGGCGGAGGTCGTCGAGGCTGGAGGTCAGCTCGGCGTGGTCAGCTCGCTGCCGCGATCCGACGTCCGGCAGGTGCCTGTCGAGGAGCGGCAGGATGAACTCGTCCTCGTGGTGGCCGTGGGCCTCGAGGGTGTCCACGAGCTGGTGCAGGTCGAGCTGGGCGGCCTTGACGAGGGTCTCGTCATCGATGTCGAGGCTGCCCAGGGCGGCGGCGGTGCGGCCGAAGTAGGCCCGAAGGGCCTTGTGGGGGAGGGTGAACAAGTCGATCGCCATATCTGACAACATAAACACATGTGAATATACTGTCAAGATGCGGAAGGCCCAGCACCTGGCACTGCTCGTCGCCGACATCTTCGAGGCCGCCGGAGCCCTCAGGCAGCACGGCGACCAGTTGGCGTCCCTGGTGGGCCAGACCCAGGCTCGCTGGCAGGTGCTGAGCGCGGTCTCCGAGGGTGATTGGACCATCTCCACGGCCGCGCGCCGGCTCGGGGTAACTCGCCAGAGCGTCCGGCGGGTAGCCGACCTGCTAGTTGAGGACGGGCTTGCCCGCTACGAGCCGAACCCGCGGCACAAGGGCTCGCCGCTGGTGCGGCTGACCGACGAGGGGCGCTCGGCGCTCGCTGCCATCACCGAAGCTTCGCTCGACTGGCGATCCGAAGCCGTCGAGGGCATCTCGGCCGAGCACCTCGAGATCTCCCGCACCGTCCTGCGCACCCTCACAGAGAGAGCTCGGGGGGCCTGAACCGCCTGGGGGTTGGCGGGCCCGCCGGTAGCTTGAAGGGATGGCCAGGCTCGACCAGCGCCATCCCCTCAGCGTGGAGGGGGATTGGTTCACCGACACTCGCTGCATCGACTGCGACGTCGCCCGGCAGTACGCCCCCGAGCTGATCGAGGCTGACGACGAGGGGCTGTCGTGGGTCTCGGCCCAGCCCCGCTCGGACGCCGACGAGATGGCCCTGTGGCGGGCTTCGCTGGCGTGTCCCACCCAGTCGATCGGCACGACCTCACGGCGTCGTGCACCGGCGAGGGTGTTCCCGTGGGAGCTGGCAGCCGGGGTGTCGCTGTGCGGCTACAACGACCGCTCGTCGTTCGGCGCGCACAGCTACTTCGTGCAGCGCGACGAGGGCAACGTGATGGTCGACTCGCCCCGCTACGTCCGGGCGCTCGTGGAGGTGTTCGAGGAGCGGGGTGGGATCGACCACGTGCTCCTCACGCACCAGGACGACGTGGCCGACGCCGATCGCTACGCCGACCACTTCGGTGCGAAGGTGTGGATCCACGAGGCCGATGCCCGCGCCGCTCCCTATGCCACCGAAGTGGTGGAGGGTGCGGAGGCGGTGGAGATCTGGCCGGGCTTCTCGGCGATACCGGTGCCCGGCCACACCCGGGGCAGCATGGTGTTCCACCTCGAGGACCGATTCCTGTTCACGGGAGACTCGATGGCCTGGAGCCGACGCCGGCGCCGCCTCGACGTGTTCGCCCGGGCAACCTGGTACTCCTGGGAAGAGCTGAGAAGATCGATGGCGTCCCTCGTGGATGTTCCCTTCGAGTGGGTGCTGCCCGGTCACGGCACTTGGCATCGAGCGGACGTCGCCCAGAACCGCCGGGAGATGCAGGATCTGGTCGCCGACATGACCACCATCCCCCGCTCGTCGTGGCGCCGCCCGCCTTCCTGACCACCGCCCTCCAGCGGTCCTCCCCTACCGCCACCCCGCCCGATCCCGGTTTGGAGCGTGCCAGGACGTTGGTAAGCTGGTTCTGCGGGGTGGAGCAGTCTGGTAGCTCGTCGGGCTCATAACCCGAAGGTCGCAGGT
>CAZHBH010000046.1:0-17604 GCA_964530525.1 uncultured Rhabdothermincola sp.
CCACCGACGGAGCGCTAGGAGCTCGCGGCTACTGCCCGGCAGGACCCGCCGGCGAACCGCTGCGCTGAGCCCGTTCGGGGCCACGTAGGCCAAGCCCGAGAGCATCGAGCCGGGGGGTGACGGGCAGTCCGCAAGAGCGACGTCAGCGGAGCTCGGGGGCCGCCAGGGCACCGACGGAGCGCTAGGAGCTCGCGGCTACTGCCCGGCAGGACCCGCCGGCGACCCGCTGCGCTGAGCCCGTCGTCGGCGAGACTCATCGCTCTGTTGCGTATCCTACTAGCTCGTCTACCGTGGGTGTCGATGGAGTGCCATGGGGTGTGGCGGCGAGCGGGAGCTGGGCGACGATGAGCGCTCGGGTGACCCTCGCCGTCGACGACCACGGCCGTCTCCTGGCCGCCAAGTGGGCACTGCACGCAGCCGACGCCGCCCGTCTGGCGCGGGAAGCCGAGGTCATCCGATCTATCCAGCTCCCCGGCATCGTCGCCCTCCACGAGCTGCGATCGTCGACCGACGGCGTCGCCCTGCTCACCAGATGGGTGGGAACCCGATCTGTCGCCGACCTCGCCCACGTCGAGCCCGCAAGAGCAGGGGCGATCTGCGCCTCGGTCGCCGACACCTTGTCCGAGATGCACGAGAGAGGCTGGGTCCACGGGCGGATCGAGGCAAGCCACGTCCTGCTGGGTGCGGTTGACCCGAGCGGGGCCACCCCGGCCGGGGAGGCCCCCGACGAAGGACCGGCACATCCTGGCGACGAACAGCCGGAGCGGCCCGTCCTCTGCAGCCTCGCCGATGCGGGCCCAGCCGGCGAGCCCCCTTCGGGTTCGGACGAGCCCCGCCGGCCATCCGACGACATCCAGAGGTTGGGCCTGTTGCTCGCAAGCCTCCTGGAGCTTCCTGCACCGCCGGGAGCGTCCCGCTGGGGGGTTGTTGCACGCAGGCGGGCCGAGCAACGAGTTGCTCTAGCCAGGCTCGCCAAGAGGGCGGCTGCGCCGGATCGCACCAACCGCCCGGGTGCTCGCGCACTTGCAGCTGCACTGCGGTTCGCAATGGACGGCGCCAAGGTCGACCGGGCCCAGGAGCACAGCAGCGACGTGGCTACCCACCTCGAATCCGCCGCTCGGCCGCGGCACTCAGCCCGTCCGGTCAGGCGCGCCGTAGCTGCCGGGGCGCTCGGCATCGTCTCCCTGGTCGCCACCGTCGGAGCCGTGGGCGCCATGGCCGACGGTGGCGACCGCGACTCGCCCCACGCCGACGCATCGGGCGCCCTGGGGGCTCGAGTTGCTCCCTCGTCCAATGCACCCGACTCGACCCTCCCGACGGCGTCGACGTCGTCGGGAGACATCCCCGACGACGGGTCCGGACCTCCGATCGTGACCGTCCAGGGGAGGCGGTACGAGGTCGGAGAGCCCGGGGATGGAGCAGTGGTGGCGGATTGGCGCTGCAAAGGCGAGCCGAGCGTCGCCGTCGTGCGCCCCTCGACGGGCGCCGTCTTCCTGTTCGAGCTCCCACTTCCCGCAGCGCAGCACGCCACTGCCGGTCCGATCGCACGTGTGCGACCCGGATCACGTCTGGCAGTGCCCCCTGCCGACCACCTCTGCCCGATCTTGGAGGTGTCGTCCCCGACGGGATCGCGCACGGTCGTTGCGTTCGATGCGGACGAGGCGAAGCCGTGAGCCAGAGCCCTCGGCACCAGTCCCCCAGCCGGGCCTGTGGCGGCCAGCGTCTCGCCGAGGGGCCATCGCGCGCGAGGGCCCTAGGCGCGCTGGTCGTCGCGGGGGTCTCGCTCGCAGTGGTCGCAGCGGCCGGGGCCACCCTGCCGACGCCCCCGCTCGAGCCCCTCCGTTGGGAGGAGTGGCTCGAGCGCCATGGCGCGGTGGTGGCGTTCATCGCCCTGGTGCGAGTCGCGGCCCTGGTGCTGGCCGGATACGTGGCGATCGTGGCGGTGGCGACCGCCGCACTCAGCAGGCAGAGGTGGCCCCGGGTCGCTCGGCTGCTGGACGCCCTCACCACGCCGACGCTCCGCCGAGCCCTCAGCGGCGTCGCCACGCTCAGCCTGGTGATGCCGGTGGGCCCCGCCCCCGCTTCGGCCGTGGCCCCGAGCAGCCAACCGGCTGTCCAACCCGACGAGACCGCGACCATCCGCCCCGTCGAGCCGAGTGCCGATCGGCTCGTGAGACCCCCTTCCGACGAGCTTCTCCGAGGGGGCCCGGTTGCGGAACCGCCGTCAGCCGAACCCAAACCCGGACGTCCGACGCCAGAAGCTCCCCCGCCCCGGCCAGGTCGAGGGCCCGCTCCCCCCGCCCCCAGCCAGCCTCGGCCCGATCCACCTGGCCATGCCCCTCCAGGCAAGCTCCCCCGAACCACCTGAGGGGCCCGAGGCGCTCAGCACGGGCGAGGTCCTACGGTTGGTTGGCACGTGCGCGTCGGCCGCCGGCGATCTCAGCGCACCCGGACGGCCACCTCGTTGGCGAGCAACCGGCCCTCCACCGTCAGGACCAGGCGATCGCCACGCGTCTCGATCAGATCACCCAGCTCCACCACGTCCTGCGTGGATAGAGCAGAGGAGGGCACCCCGGAGCTGGTTCGCAGGGCCAACTGCAGGCCCTCTACCCGCCTGGCGGCAGGCTCCAGCAGCTCATGTCCTGCCTCGGTCGACGCACCCGCTTCCACTAGGTCGATGTAGCGATCAGGGGTACGGACGTTCCACCACCTGCGGCCGCCGAGGTGCGAGTGCGCAGCGCATCCGAACCCCAGGTAGTCGCCTTGGCTCCAGTAGAGGAGGTTGTGGGCGCACCGGTGGCCTGGGCGGGCCCAGTTCGAGATCTCGTAGCACTCGAACCCGGCAGCCCCCAGCACCTCGTCGGCGATCATGTACTTGTCCGCCTGGTCGTCGTCGTCGGGGTGGCGGTTGGCGTCCTGCGCCAGGCCCGTACCAGGCTCCACGGTGAGCGCGTACGCGGAGATGTGGTCCGGCTCCAGCGCTAGCGCACCCTCGAGCGTCTGGCGCCAGTCGTCCAAGGTCTCGCCCGCTCCCCCATAGATGAGGTCGACGTTGAGGGAGCCGATCGCAGCCGACCGGAACGCCTGGACCGCCTCTGCGACGTGGGCCGCGTCGTGGGTTCGACCCAGGGAGGTGAGCACCGCTTCCACCATCGACTGCACCCCCAGGGAGACCCTGTTCACCCCTCCCGTCACGTACGCGGCTGCCAGCTCGGGCGTGACCGTGTCGGGGTTGCACTCCACGGTGACCTCCGCGCCGTGGGCGAGGGGTAGCAGCGACAAGACCTCGATCAGGTCCTCTGGCTCCAGGAGCGAAGGTGTCCCGCCGCCGACGAACACGGAGGTCACCGGGCACATGCCGGCGTCGACGGCCCGCTCCACGTCGCTGCGCAGAGCGAGCATGTAGGGCTCCACGAGATGTCCGCGGTCGGTCCAGGTGGCGAACGCGCAGTAGTCGCAACGTCGCGTGCAGAACGGGATGTGCAGGTAGACGCCGAAGGGCTCCGCCTCTCGGCCCGGGCCTCCGCCTCCCGTAGCTGGTGAGGCCGGCACCGGCGGACCGCCTAAGCCTCGGAGGCGGCGTCCCCGCCGACAGCGCCGGTACCGCGGCGCAGCCCCATCTGCGTGAGGCGGGAGATCACCTCTTCCACGGGAACGCCCAGGAAGCATCCGATCGCCCGCAGGTCTTCATGTCGCACGGTGAGCACCCGACCGTTGAAGTCCTGGCGCTGCACCTGGATCGACGCCAGGTACTGCTTGAGGAGCTCCGCCTCCTTGCCGTCCATGCCCTCCAGGCGGCGGAGGTCGATGGTGATCGTCCCCGGCCCCGGAGGTCGGGGCGAGCCGGGGGCGGTGGTGGCGCTGCGGCGGTCCTCGGGGAGGAGCTGGTCCACCGGCACCTCGTAGAACTCGGCGAGACGCTGCAGGCGAGGTACCGAGATGGCCCGCTCCCCTCGCTCGTACGCACCCAGGACAGAGGCCTTGAACTCCTGGTTGGAAGCGGCCTCGACCTCCTGGAGAGACAGACGCTTCTGCCTCCTGATGCCCCTGAGGCGGGCCCCGACATCACGTCGGTAGCTTGCCGGCGGTTCATCCCCGGGATCGTCGGTCATGTCTCTCCTAGTAGCGCTGACCTCGCCGTCAGCGCCAAAGTGGCCACAGTGCGCGTTCGCGAGCACCTTATCCAACCGGCGACAGCCGTACGAGCCCGTCCCATGACGTTCCAGACGAGCGGGACCCGCTGCCCCCGGGGCTCGTCGCTGTCACGTCCCGGGATACTCCAACGGCGGCGAAGAGCGCTCGGCTCAGGCTGACCGAGCCCGGGCGGCCGATAGGAGCGCTCCCGCGGCGATGGCAGCCGTGTCGGCCCTCAGCACCAGGTCCCCGAGTCCCACGGTCCGCGCGAAGCGCGCCCGCTCCGAACGGGTCCAGCCACCCTCGGGTCCCACCAGCACCGTCGGCCAATCGAGATCAGGGGGCTCGCCACCCCTCTCGGCACATGCGACGGGCCCGGCTCCCACCAGGTCGTCGAAGCGCTGCAAGGCCTCCACCACGGGGAGCCTCGTCCGCCGGGCCTGCATGCAGGCCTCTCTCGCCACCCTTGCCAGGCGGTCTCGGTTGCGCATCGCACGATCTGCGTCCCAGCGCACCACCGAGCGCTCGGCGACGAACGGCACCACGCGGTCGATCCCCAGCTCTGTCAGCTTCTGGACCACCAGCTCCGCTTTCCCGCCCTTCACCAGTGCGAACCCCACGGTCAGCGCTGGCGAACGCTGTGGAGAGACGGCGAGGTCGCCACATGGCTCCAGGGGGTCGGTGAAGCGGGCGGGCAGCCATCTTCCGGCCCCGTCGCTCAACGTGACGATCTGCCCAGGCCGCAGGCGCAGCACGCGGGCAAGATGATGTCGATCGTCGGGGGACAGCTCGGGGGATCCGAGGTCGTCCACGAAGGCCAGCTGCACATCGCCAGGTGGCTCCGCCAAGGGGATGCCCTTCACGGGACCACCACGGCCACGTCTACTTGAACGCCGAGCGGACCTTGGAGAAGAAGCCCTCCTCCTGCTCGGCTGCAACCTCGTCGCCCCGGAGCTCTGCGACCTGGCGCCACAGGGCCTCCTCCTCCGAGCTCATGTCGGCCGGGGTGTCCACCACGACCTGCACCAGGAGGTGGCCCCTTCCCCTGCCTTCCACGTGGGGCACACCCCTGCCCTTGAGGCGAAAGACCTTCCCGTTCTGGGTGCCTCGGGGGATGATCAACCGCTCCGGACCGTCGAGCGTGTCGAGGTCGATCTCGGCACCCAGCGCTGCCTGGGTGACCGGCACGTGGAGGTCGACCTTCAGGTCGTAGCCGTGCCGCTCGAACCGCTCGTGGGGCCTCGCCTTCAGGTGGACGTAGAGGTCACCGACGCCGCCCCCTCGCAAGCCGGCACCTCCTTTGCCGCTGAGGCGAAGCGTCGCTCCCGTGTCGACGCCTGCGGGAACCTCCACCGTCATCTCGCGCTCGTCGACGTGGCGGCCTTCTCCGTGGCACACCGGGCAGGGCTTGGCGATGATCGAACCCATCCCGCTGCAGCGCGTGCACGGTCCCGTCGTCATCATCTGCCCGAGGAACGACTGACGGACGCGCCTCACCTGGCCGCTGCCGGAGCACTCTGGGCAGGTCGTGGGATGCGTGCCGTCGGCGGCGCCCGTGGCGGCGCAGCGCTCGCACGGCACGGGCAGGCTCAAGGAGATCGGGACCTGGGTGCCGAACACCGCCTCCTCGAAGGCGACCTCAACGGTCATCTCGAAGTCGGCGCCCCTGGTGCTGCGACCCGGCGGGCGCTGGGCCCCGAACGGTGAGGCGCCCCCGAAGAACATGTCGAACAGGTCGCCCAGGCCCGCGGCACCGGCGCCCGGGCCGAACGGCGATCCGGCACCCGAGCCTCGCGAGCCCACGGCGCCGTACATGTCGTACTGCCGGCGTCGCTGGGGATCGCTGAGGATCTCGTAGGCGACGGCTACCTCCTTGAAGCGCGCCTCTGCAGCCGCATCGCCGGGGTTGGCATCGGGGTGGTTCTCGCGAGCGAGACGGCGGTAGGCCTTCTTGATCTCCTCGGCATCGGCGTCTCGGCTGACGCCGAGCGCCTCGTAGGGGTCGACCGTCACGACCGAGGCTCGCTGAGGCGGTCGCCCAGGCGTTCGCTCACCATCGCGACGGCGGCCATGGCCTGCGGGTAGTGCATCCGCGTCGGACCGAGCACGCCTATGGACCCCGCCACCTCACCCTCCACCTCGTAGGAGGCCACCACCACCGAGCAGTCGGCAAGGGGCTCGAGGCCGGTCTCGGTGCCGATCGCGACGTTGAGGCCCCTGTCGACCACGTCCTTCAGCAATGTGACGACCATGAGCTGCTCCTCGAGGATGCGCAGCACCTCCCTGACGGTGGCCACGGCATCGAACGCATCCGCCGTGTGGGAGGTCCCTCCGATGTAGACGTTGGGAAGCGACGGCTCCGGTACCACCTCTCTGTGCGGCCCTACGACCAGCGCCGTGTACTGCGTGAGGTTGGAGAGCAGGCGGGAGGTGTCGGCGAGCATCTGCTCCAGCTCGCCGTGGGCGTGGGCGAAGAACGACCGAACCTGGTGCGTCTCGCTCGAGCCCAACCGACCCGGACCCCCCAGGGCGTCCACGAAGAACCGGTAGCCCTTCTCGGTCGGTACCCGCCCCGCGCTCGTGTGGGGCTGGTACAAGTAGCCGTCCTGCTCCAGGAGGGCCATCTCGTTGCGAACCGTGGCGGGCGAGACGTTGACCTCGGGCGAGCGAGCGACGCGACCGGACCCCACGGGCTGGGCGGTCTCGATGTATGCCTCCACCACGGCCCGAAGGACGTTTGCCTTGCGGTCGTCGAGAGGTGGTTGGGTCGCGGACATCTGGCACTCGATGATATCGAGTGCCAGCGGGATCTCAGGGACGCTCGGTCAGTCGTCCAGCCGGAGGGCGGAGATGAACGCCTCCTGGGGCACCTCGACGCGCCCGATGTTCTTCATCCGCTTCTTGCCCTCCTTCTGGCGCTCCAGGAGCTTGCGCTTCCGGGTGATGTCGCCCCCGTAGCACTTGGCCAGAACGTCCTTGCGCTTGGCCTTCACCGTCTCCCTGGCGATGATCCTCCCGCCGATGGCCGCCTGGATCGGCACGTCGAAGAGCTGGCGAGGGATGATCTCCCTCAGCTTCTCGGCCATTCGGCGGCCGTAGTCGTAGGCCTTGTCCCGGTGCACCACGGCGCTGAAGGCGTCGACGGGGACCGAGTTCAGCAGGACGTCCACCTTCACCAGGTCGGCCTCTCGGTAGCCGCTGGGCTCGTAGTCGAGGCTCGCATATCCCTGGGTGCGGCTCTTGAGCTGGTCGAAGAAGTCCACGACCACCTCCGCCAGAGGGAGCGTGTACACCAGCTCGAGGCGCTCGGGTGAGAGGTACTCCATCTTCACCATCTCGCCCCTGCGGGCCTGGCACAGCTCCATGAGCGCTCCGGTGTAGGTGCTCGGGGTGAGGATCGTGATCGTGAGGTAGGGCTCGGACACCGACTCGATCTCGCCGGCCGGCGGCATCTCGCTCGGGTTGTCGATCGCCACCTCCGCGCCCGCGGAGGTCCGCACCACGTACTCGACCGACGGAGACGTCGCTATGAGGCTCAGGTTGAACTCCCGTTCCAGCCGCTCGCGGATGATCTCCATGTGCAACAGGCCGAGGAAGCCGCAGCGGAACCCGAAGCCGAGGGCTGTGGAGGTCTCCGGCTCGAACGTGACGCTCGCGTCGTTGAGGCGCAACCGGTCGAGCGCCTCCCGCAGCGCGGGGAACTCGTCGGCGTCGATCGGGTACAGCCCGCAGAAGACCATCGGCTTGGGCTCTCGGTAGCCCGGCAGCGCCGGCGCCGGGTCGGAGGCGTTCGTCACGGTCTCACCGGACCGGGCCTCGCCCACGTCCTTGATCCCAGCGATGAGGTAGCCCACCTCGCCGGCCACCAGGGAGCCCACGGGGGTCGGTCCAGGGTTGCGCACGCCCACCTCGTCGGCTTCGTGCACGGCTCCCGCCTGGACGAAGCGGACCTTGGAACCCGTCGCCAGCTCTCCGTTGACCACCCTCACCGAGCTGACCACACCCCGGTACTGGTCGAAGTGGCTGTCGAAGATGAGCGCCTGGAGCGGAGCGTCGGCGTCGCCGGTCGGGGCCGGTATGCGAGCCACGACGGCGTCGAGCAGCGCGTCCACCCCTTCGCCGGTCTTGGCGCTGATCCGCAGGATCTGATCCTTGGGGATGCCCAGCACGCTCTCGATCTCCGATGCGTGCAGGTCGGGATCCGCCGCGGGGAGGTCGATCTTGTTGAGGGCGGCGACGATCTCCAGGTCGTGCTCGAGGGCCTGGTAGCAGTTGGCCAACGTCTGGGCCTCGATGCCCTGGGAGGCGTCGACCACCAGGACCACCCCTTCGCACGCCGCCAGCGAGCGCGACACCTCGTAGCCGAAGTCGACGTGGCCGGGGGTGTCGATCAGGTTGAGCACGTGGCCCTTCCAGTCGAGCCGGACGCTCTGGAGCTTGATGGTGATCCCGCGCTCGCGCTCGAGGTCCATCGTGTCGAGGTACTGGGCACGCATGTCCCTGGGATCGACCGCCCCGCACAGCTCCATCAGCCGGTCGGCGAGCGTCGACTTGCCGTGGTCGATGTGGGCGATGATCGACAGGCACCGGTAGCGATCGAGCCTGGTCATGGGTTGCCGAGCCTATCGAGGCGCGCACGCCGCAGAAGCACGCCCCCACCGACCACTCGCCCGCACCGCCGACGTCATGCCCAGATGGCAACCGACCTCGTGCTCCCGCTATCCTTCGTCACTCGACTTCCCGCAGCCGGAGCACAGGACCAACACGTGGCGAACATCAAGAGCCAGATCAAGCGGAACCGGCAGAACCTGGTTCGCAACGAACGCAACAAGGCCGTCAGGTCGGAGCTCAAGACCCGGGTTCGCAACGCCATCGTCGCCGCCGAAGAGGGCGCCGAGGACGCGACCGAGCTGGCCCGCCTGGCGATGAGCCGCATCGACAGGGCCGCCTCCAAGGGCGTCATCCACCGCAACGCTGCCGCACGGCGCAAGGCCCGCCTGGCCAAGCGCCTCAGCTCCACCTCCGCCTAGCTCGCTCGCCTGGCTCCGCCGGACGTGGTCCTGCGGCGACTTCGGCTGGCCAGCCTGGCCACCAGCACCTCGACCACCAGCTCGCTCGGCCACGCCTTGGCTCCCCGCAGGTCGAGATCGGCCTCGGCTAGGAGCGACACCATCTCCGCCAGGCGGTCCGAGCCCAGCCGGCGAGCCTGCTCCAGTGCCTTGCGAGCCGGGAACGTGCTGCCCTTGATCCCCAGGAGGTCTGCCGCCTCCTTCTCGGATGCCACCTCGGCCCCATCGAGTCGGAGCATGCGGCTGTAGTGGTTGTTCAGCACTCCCATCACCTGCAGGGGGTGCCTGCCACCAGCTCCCATCATCCGATGGAGCTGGCCTAGAGCCTGGGCCAGGTCCCCCCTGTCGATCGCGTCGGTCAGATCCCAGGGAGCCACGTCTCCCGCCTCGCCCAGATAGGGCTCGATGTCGTCCGCCCCCAAGCGACCACCCGTGCCGAAGGTCGACTCGAGCGCGGACACCACCGAGTGCAGCCTCGACACGTCACCTCCCAGACGATCAGCCAGGAGCCGACGGGCACCCTGGTCGAGGTCGAGGCCCGAGGTGCGGAGCTGCGAGTCGATCCAGTCCGCCCTGTCGCGGGGACGGCCACCGACGCTGGCGTCCACGACGCGACCACCGGCCGACTCGACGGCCTTCACGAGGGCCTTGGGCATAGATGCCAGGCGAGAACCCGGCTGGGGATCGCGCTCCCACGCGATCACGAGGCTCGTGGTGGGTGAAGGGTCGGCGAGGTACGCCAGGAGGGGGGCCAGGGCCTCCTTTCCGGCGAGCGTCCCGGCTTCCCGAGCCACCACCACCCGACGATCGGTGAGGAAGGGGAGGGTCTGGCACGCCTCCACCACCGCCGCCGAATCGAATCCTTCCCGGCGCGCATAGCGGCCGGAGTCCATCTCCTCCACCACCAGCGCCCTGTCGTCATCGCCGACCAACTCCGCCACCAGCGTCCGGACGGCCTCCGCGAGAACCGACTCGTCGTCGCCCTTGACCAGGTACGCGGCGAGCGCCTCCATCACGACGTCGTCCCGGCGCCGGCGGCGGCCGACACGGCGGCGAGCACGTCGGAGACCCTGCGAGCTGCCCGCACGTCATGGGCGCGGAGGATCCTGCAGCCGAGGGTGATCCCCAGCGCGTGAGCCGCCATGGTGCCCTCCGCTGCGGAACCGCGCTCCACGTCCAGCAGGTGCCAGAGGAACCGCTTGTTGGAGGCGCTCAGCAGGACCGGGTAGCCCAGCGCCACCAACTGGTCGGAGGCGCGAAGGAGCGTCACCGACTGAGCCTCGGTCTTGCCGAGGTCCAGCCCCGCGTCCACGACGATGCGGTCCCGGGACACACCGGCAGCCAGCGCCCTGCCGGCTCGCTCGGCCAGGAAGGCCGTGACGGTCGCCACCACATCGTCGTAGCGGGGATCGGGATCGGCCACGCGAGGTCGGAGCCGTATGTGAGTGGCCACGACGGTCGCACCGAAGCGGGCGCACTCGTGCAGGTAGTCGGGGTCGGCGAAGCCGCTTATGTCGTTGCCCACGCACGCACCCGCCTCGAAGGCCGCTCGCGCCACCGAGGCCCGCCACGTGTCGACCGAGAGGGGCACGTCGAAGCGCGATCGGAGGGCCTCCACAGCAGGGACGACGCGGTCCAGCTCCTCGGGCTCGGAGACCTCCTCTCCCGGACCCGCCTTCACTCCGCCCACGTCCAGGAGGTCCGCACCGTCCGCCACGAGTTGCTCGGCCTTCCGCAGGAAGGCGTCGAACGCGAAGTACTCGCCCTGGTCGAAGAAGGAGTCGGGCGTGCGGTTGAGGATGCCCATCACCAGCGCCCGGTGAGCGACGTCGTAACTTCGGTCACCTAGACGGAGCTGCACGCGCGCCGACGCTACACGGCCCCCAGAACGCTCAGGGAAGCCCTGCTGCTGCTGCTCCGCCCCGAGCTCCACTTCCCTGTGCGTCCCGACGGGCCGCTCCATCCTCCGGGAGCACCTCGACCTCGACATCGAGCCTGGGCTCCGATTCGACCACTTGAAGTGTGAGCGCGTCCTGGATGAGCCGACCAGGCCGGGGCGTCACGGCACCGTCGATGCCGTGGCCCTCAGGTGCCCACACCTCCTCCACGTCCACGCGGTGGCGCAGGGCCCGAATCCTGGAGGCGGCAGCAGGTCCCCCCGAGGCGGTCAACACCAGGTCGAGATGAGCGATCTGGTTCTTCCGGGCGCTCTCTAGGATCCTCGCCGGCGACGTCCGCGGGTCCAGCGCCAGCACCCTCTGGTCGCGGCCGTCGGGGCCGGCCGCCACCGTCAGCTCGCCGAGTCCAGGGATCCGGTGGCGTCCCGGCCCTGGCGGATCGGCGGTGGCCCAGGGCGTAGCCAGCAGCAACAGGGCCACCAAGGCGCACGTCGCCGATGCAGCCCTGAGGCCGAGCCGTCGCGCCAGCACCGCCCCGCCGCAGGCTGCGGCGATGAGCAGGGCGAGGTGCGGGCCGAGCTCGCCCAGGCCCAAAGAAGCCGCACGCTCCGCCACGCCCGCCATCCACTGCAAGCTGAGCCGTGCGGGGAGCATGAGGACCGAGGCGACGGCCTCGCCTGCCCAGCCGGCCGTGGATGTGACGACGCCGGCCACGAAGCCAACGGTGAGCCCCCAGACCATCACGAATCCGCTCAGGGGCCCGGCGAGCAGGTTGGCTGGGCCGCTCGCCACCTGGATGCCGCCGAAGACCGGGATGAGAAGGGGCGCCACGCCGACCTGTGCTGCTCCCACGACTCCGAGTGGACCGGCGAGCCAGCGCGGTCCGGGGACGGCGTCTGCCAGGGGACGGGCGAGCAGCAAGATGCCTGCCGAGGCACCCACCGACAGCCCGAAGCCGACCGACCTCGCGAGGAACGGGTCCACCAGCAAGAGGAGGATCACGGCGCCGGCAAGGAGCCGGATGCCCGACGAACGGCGACCGCGGGCGAACACGAACGCGGCGAGTCCCGCCATCGCCGTAGCCCGCAGGACCGAGGGCTCGAAGCGGGTGAGGAGCGCGAAGAAGGCCAGCAGGGTGCCGACTGCGACGAACCGCGGCCAAGGGCGCAGGCGCACCAGCAGAGGACTCGCACAGAGGAGGACGAACGCCACGTTCTGGCCCGACACCACGAGCAGGTGGGTGAGACCCGAGGCCAGGAAGTCGTCCGCCACCTCGGGCGACTGGCCGCGCGCGTCGCCCAGGAGGAAGCCGGAGTACAGCCCCCGGAGCTCACCTGGAAGCACCTGGGCACCGTCGACGAGGGTGCGCCTGAGGGCGTTCGCGATCCGGTGAGGCACCGACCCAGGCGAGGTGGAGTCGACCTCGGAAACCTGGATCCTGCAAGCGATGTGGCGTACCTCCAGGTGCGGACGCTGCAACGGCTCGATGGCTCCGCTGATGCTGGCGGTCTCGCCCGCCAGCAGTTCGGAGAGGGCTGCACCGCTGGCGCCTCGCCCGACGGCCTGGCAACGGCGGCCGCTCGCTTCCCGAACCTCCACACGCACGCCCCCGAACGCCCTCTCGGGATCGGTGACCAGCATCACCTCGCCCTCCACGGGTCCCCGTTCGGGTGCTACGAGGCCCTCTTGCGCCCACGCGCCCAGCATGGAGGTGGCCAGGACCAGGGCCAGAGCCAGGACCCACGCCCGCCGGACCGCGAATCCCGCCAGCGCGACGCCGGCCACCACAGGCAACGGGACCGGAAGGCAGAGCCGCGCCGCCACGACCACGCAAGCGGCGAGGGAGGCGGCAGCCACATCGGCCTTCGCGCTCCCAGCTCGCACCCCGGAGTCCGGATCCCCGAGCACCCGAGACTCCTCACACCCGAACCAGCGGGCGGAGCCGTTCGAGCTTCGCCGGACCGATGCCGGGGACGTCGAGCAGGTCGTCGACCGCCCGGAAGGGACCCCTCCTCTGGCGGTGCTCGACGATCGCGCTGGCCGTGGCGGGCCCGATCCCCGGGAGGCCCTCGAGCACCTCTGCCGACGCGACGTTCACGTCTACCGGCGAGCCCGCCCCCTCCCCACCTCCTTCGTGGCCGGTACCCGAGCTCTGCTGACCAGGGTCGAGCGGGCCGCCTGCGAGGGGCGGGACTGCCGCCTCTCCCCTCCTCGGCACGTAGACGCGAGAGCCGTCGACCAGCTCGGATGCCAGGTTGAGGCGATCAGCGTCCGCATCGGTCGCCAGTCCCCCGGCCACCTCCACCAGGTCGCCCACTCGCGCACCTGGCCCGAGCCGGTAGACCCCCGGGTTGGCGACCGCCCCGGCAGCGTGCACCACGACGTCGGGCTCCGCCGTAGTGCTGGGCGACGCCATCGGGATGGTCGCCAGCGAGTGAGCCTCCCGCAGCGGGGCGTCCGGGGACCTCGAAGCCGGCCGTGCCCACCACACCGCCACCAGCACGACGACGACCACCACGACGACTGCTGCGGCGGCGCCCAGCACCCGACGCGAACGTCTGTCGAGCGAGTCGAGCACGGCCGACCAAACCCGGGACGAGGGCGGCCCAGCTCCCTCGAGCGCACCCCGGCGAAGGTGGTCGAGCGCCACGCGGTGCCGCGAAGTGGGATCCTGGCGGGCATCGCCCGGTGCCGGGCTCGGCTCATCATCCACGGGATCTTGGTGGGCCACGGCTCGCCTCCCAGCTGCGCGCCAGCGCGAAGTACCGAAACGACTGGGGAGCCGGGAGGCTCGCGGCGCACGGGTGGGTGCGGTGGGCGATTAGCCGGAGGGCCGTGAGGCGGAGCCAACGATACGGCACGGCCGGGCGGATCGACCAGAGGCGTTCGCGTGAGGTGACACGTCATTCGGTACCGTGGCCTGGCCATGGATCTCTTCGAGTTGATCGAACGACCGGAGCTCGACTCCCCCGTGCTGGTGCTCGCGCTCGACGGGTGGATCGACGCGGGGCTCGCCGCGGCCCAAGCCCTGAGCGTCATCCACTCGACCGATGACGCCGAGACGGTGGCCGTCTTCGACTCCGACCTGCTCTTGGACCACAGGGCTCGCCGGCCCACCCTCCACCTCGAAGACGGCATCAACGCTGGTCTGAGCTGGCCCAGCATCGAGCTACAGGCCGTCACCGACGACGAGGGCAACGACGCGCTCTTCCTGGTCGGCGCCGAGCCCGACCACATGTGGGGAGCCTTCTCGCGCTCGGTGGTGGACCTGGCGCTGGAGTTCGGGTGCCGGATGGTGGCAGGGCTCGGCGCCTATCCGGCCCCCGTCCCCCACACCAGGCCCACCCGACTGGTGGCCACCGCGACGTCCCGCAACCTCGCCGACCTCGTAGGCCACGTCCACGGGCAGGTGGAGGTCCCCGCCGGAGTGCACGCCGCCATAGAGCACCGAGCTGGAGATGTCGGGCTACCTGCGGTCGGCCTCTGGGCCCAGGTACCGCACTACGCAGCCGCCATGCCGTTCCCTGCGGGGGCGCTGGCGTTGGTGGAAGGCCTCGACACCATCGTCGGGCTCAAGTTCGACCCCGGCGATCTGCGCAGCGACGCTCAGAGCACGCTGGCCCGCCTCGACTCGCTCGTCAGCAACAGCCACGAGCACGTCGAGATGGTCCACCAACTCGAGGCGCACGTCGACGCCCTCGAGGCCGCCGAGCGTGAGGGCATCCCCTCGGGAGACGAGCTCGCGGCCGAGCTGGAGAGGTTCCTGCGCGAGCAGGAGACCTGACTCGACTAACCCAGGACGGGGAGCTCGCCCTGCAGGTACCGGGTGCGGCTCAGGCTTCGCTGGAGCTTCCCGCTGGAGGTCTTCGGCAGCGTGCCCTTGGGCACCAGCACCACGTCGCGCGGCGGCAGGCCCGTGGCCTCCAGCGCCCTCTCCCTTGCGTGCTTGCGGACCAGCTCCAGGTCGTAGTCCTCACTGCGGAGCTCGGCGACCACCACCACCTGCTCCTTGCCCCGACCCCCGTCGACGCCGAAGGCCACCACGTTGCCGGCGCGGATCCCGTCGACCTCGCCCACGGCCTGCTCGATGTCCTGCGGGTACACGTTGCGGCCCCCCACGATGATGAGGTCCTTGATGCGCCCGCACAGCACCAGCTCGCCGGTGTCGGTGAGGTAGCCGAGGTCTCCCGTGCGCAACCAGCTTCCTCGGAAGGTCTGCGAGGTGGCTGAGGGGTTGCGGTAGTACCCAGGAGTGACGGACGTGCCCATCACCTCCACCTCGCCGACGTGGCGCTCGGGAAGTGGATCGCCGTCCGTCGCCACGACCCTCAACTCCAGCCCGGGAACCGGGCGTCCCAGGCACACCAGCTCCCTGGCCGACGGGTGGTCGGCACCCACCTGCCTCGCACGGCCGGCAGCTTCCAACTCGTCGCGGTCCACCACGTCCACACGCAGGCCCTCCATGGGCGCGGGGAACGTGCAGCCGATGCCCACCTCTGCCATCCCGAAGGCGGGGAACACCGCATGCGGGTCGAGGCCGTGGGGCTCCGCCGCTTCGACGAAGGCTCGAACGGCCCTCGGGTCCACCGGCTCGGCGCCGTTCAAGGCGATGCGCAGCGACGACAGGTCGAGGCCCGACTCGCGCCGAAGCGCCCTCGTCGTCAGCACCCAGGAGAAGTTGGGACCCGCGGTCACCGTCCCACGGTGCTCCGACACCCAGCGCATCCACCGTCCCGGAGATCCGAGGAAGTCCTGCGGAGCACCGAGCACCAGGTCGCGACCGGTGGTCATCGGCACCGAGAGCATCCCGACGAGCCCCATGTCGTGGTAGAGCGGTAGCCACGACACGAACACCTCGTGGTCCCGCATCTGCCCGGCGGCGCACACGGCATCGAGGTTCGCGAGGAGCACTCGCTCCGGGAGCATCACCCCCTTGGGGTCGGCCGTGGAACCGCTCGTGAACTGGAGGATGGCGAGGCGCTCGGGATCTGGAGGAGGAGCCACGTAGTTGGAAGGGTCCCGCCGCCGGGAAGCCTCCACGAGCTCGTCGAGGCGCACCAAGGGGGGGTCCCCGGGCTCCGGGGCCACGTAGGGCGCGAGGTCCGGGTCCACCACCAACAAGGCGGTGTCGGCAGCTCTGACCCTGGCCCTTACCTGCCTGACCAGCTCTTCCACCGAGGCAAGCCTCATCGGCAGAGGAAGCACGACCAGGGTCGCCCCCGCGAGCCAGACGGCCTGGATGACGGTCACGAGCGACCGAGAGGTGGGCGCCAGGACGGCCACGTGACTTCCGGGCTGGACGCCGCTCGAGGCCAGCTCGAGTGCCACCGAGGCCGCCTCCGCGTGGAGCTGCTCCCAGCTGACAGCGTTCTGCTCGTCGCCGGAGACGAACACGACCCGGCCACCGAAGCGGCTGGCGGCCCGCAGTCGCTCTACCAGATCGGCGTGCAGCACGGCGGTGTCCGCAACAGCGGCCATGTGCCATTGGACCACACCCGAGCTGGTGGTGTCGTGATCCCGCAGGTCGTCGCTCACACCACGAGGCTCACGAGCTTCGGGGGCTTCGAGATCACCTTCTTGGGAGTGGCGCCGTCGAGGAAGGCCTGGACCTTCTCCGAGGTCAGCGCCAGCTCCTCTGCACGAGCGGCGTCGGTGTCTGCGGGCACCTCGATCTTGGCGCGCACCTTGCCGTTGACCTGCACGACCATCGTGACCGACTCCGCGCCCAGCTTCGAGGGGTCGGCGACGGGCCAGGGCTCCTCGTGCACGTGCTCGCCCGGGCGCCGGCGGTCCCAGAGCTCCGCCGCGACGTGCGGCGCCATCGGGGCGAGGAGCAGGAGGAGCGACTCCGTCGAGCCGGCGAGCGTCTCCGATCGAGCGCCGGCCGGCGACTGGACGTAGCGGTAGAGCAGGTTGGTGTGCTCCATCAGGGCTGCCACCGCCGTGTTGTACGACCACCTCTCGTAGTCGTCGGTGACCTTGGCGATGAGCCTGTGGGTGGCCCTGTCGATCGCTTCGTCGTCGGCGGTGGGCGCACGGTCCTCGCCTGCCGATCCCGGCACCTGCTCCGTGGCGAGGCGCCACACCCGGTGCAGGAACCGAGAGGTGCCGTCGAGGGTGACGCCTTCCCAGTCCACGTCGTCCTGCGGTGGCCCGACGAACAGGTGGGCAAGACGCAGGGCGTCGGCCCCCTGCGCGTCGAGGATCTCCTCGGGGGCCACCAAGTTGCCCTTCGACTTCGACATCTTGTCGCCGCCGAGCCGGATCATCCCCTGCGTGAACAGGCGGGCGAACGGTTCGCCCACCTCAGGCGGTGCGACCCCCAGGTCCACCAGGGCCTTGCTGAAGAACCTCGCGTACATCAGGTGCAAGATGGCGTGCTCCACGCCCCCGATGTACTGGTCGACGGGCATCCAGGCCTTCGCGGCCTCCTTGGAGAAGGGGATCTCCTGGTTCCACGGGTCGCAGTAGCGCAGGAAGTACCAGGAGGAGTCGACGAAGGT
>CAZHBH010000047.1:0-17363 GCA_964530525.1 uncultured Rhabdothermincola sp.
ACATCGGCCCCCGCGCCCGGGTCTCCCGTCGCCTGGGAACCAACATCTGGGGCACCAAGGGCGAGACGGTCGCCCTCGACAAGAGGCCCTACCCCCCGGGCGAGCACGGTCGCACGCGCCGGCGGGGGAACGTCTCGGAGTACCTCCTCCAGCTCCAAGAGCGCCAGAAGGCCCGGTTCACCTACGGCCTCTCCGAGAAGCAGTTCCGCAACCTCTACGAGGAGGCGAACCGCAAGGAGGGCGTCACCGGTGACAACCTGCTCCGCTTCCTGGAGCTCCGGCTCGACAACGTCGTGTACCGCGCCGGCTGGGGGGCCACCCGTCCGCAGGCCAGGCAGTTCGTCGGGCACGGCCACGTAGCGGTGAACGGCAAGCGGGTGACCATCCCCAGCTACCGGGTCCGCAAGGGCGACGAGATCACCCTTCGCGACAAGGCCCGTGGGTTCGTCGTGGTCCAGTGGAACCGCGACGTCCTCGACCGCCAGCCCCCCGCCTGGATCCAGCCCGGGGCCGACGGCTGGACGGCCACCGTCGCCGAGCTGCCCACCCGCGAGCAGATCGACGTGCCCGTTCGCGAGCAGCTCATCGTCGAGCTCTACTCCAAGTAGTCCCTAGCCATCCCGTCCCACCACCGCCCAAGAAGTACGAACCCCTGATCTAGAGGTAGATGCCATGCTGGTCATGCAGCGTCCAACGGTCGAAGCGCTCGGCGAGCCCGAAGGCAACCGTCAGCTCTTCGCCATCGGCCCGTTGGAGCCGGGCTTCGGCCACACCCTGGGCAACTCCCTGCGCCGGACGCTCCTGTCGTCCATCCCCGGCGCAGCTGTCACCCAGGTGCGGTTCGACGAGGCCCTCCACGAGTTCGACACCATCAAGGGCGTCACCGAAGACGTCACCGACATCATCTTGAACCTCAAGGACCTGGTGCTCCGCGTGCACGCGGAGGACCCGGTGGCGCTCCGGCTCGACGTGCGAGGTGCCAAGGAGGTGACCGCGGCCGACATCCAGACCACAGCGGACGTGGAGATCCTCAACCCCGAGCTCCCCATCGCCACGCTCAACGCCAGCGGCCACCTGGCGGTCGACATCACCGTCGGCCGTGGTGTGGGCTACGTCCCGGCGGACCGCAACAAGACCTCGAGCACGATCGGCGTCATCCCGGTCGACTCCATCTTCTCGCCGGTCCGGCGCGTCACCTTCGCCGTGGAGCCCACGCGCCTCGAGCAGGCGACGGAGTTCGACCGCCTGGTGCTCGACGTGGAGACCGACGGCACGCTCACGCCGCGTGACGCGCTCTCGTCAGCAGGAGCGACCCTCCAGGCCTTGGTCGGCCTGGTGGCCGAGATGTCCGACGAGCCCGAGGGCCTGGAGCTCGGCGACGTGGGTACCGTCGCCACGGGCTCTCCGGACCTCGACCTTCCGATCGAGGACCTCGACCTGTCGGAGCGTCCCCGCAACTGCCTCAAGCGTGCCCAGGTGAACACCGTGGGCGAGCTTCTGGGCAAGACGGAGGACGACCTCCTGGCGATCACCAACTTCGGCCAGAAGTCGCTCGACGAGGTCATAGCCAAGCTCGACGAGCGAGGACTCTCGCTCGCCTCCAGGATCTGAGCCGAACATGCCTGCCACACCGAAGAAGGGCCGCCGGTTCGGCGGCGACGCGGCGCACCAGCGCCTGATGATGGCCAACCTGGCCGCATCGCTGTTCGCTGCCGAGGCTGTCGTGACCACGGAGGCCAAGGCCAAGGCCCTCCGTCCCATAGCGGAGAAGCTGATCACCAAGGCCCGCAAGGGCGGGGTGCACAACCACCGGCAGGTCGTGAGCTACCTGGGCGACCGGGAGATGGCCTCGAAGCTGTTCGACGACATCGGGCCGCGCTACTCCGAGCGTCCCGGCGGGTACACCCGCATCTTGAAGCTCGGACCACGCAACGGTGACAACGCGCCGATGGCGCGCATCGAGCTGGTTTGAACACGGTCGGAACCCAGGTTCCGACCTGAGTCGAAGGGCACTCGCAGGTGACCTTGTTCGACGACCACGACCACGGGGACGTTGCCGAGGTCACCATCGCCGATCCAGCGGCGTTGGTGCGCGTGCGACTCACCGTCGCCTACGACGGCGCCGGCTTCCACGGCTTCGCTGCCAACCGGGGCGTGGTGACGGTGGGTGGAACCCTGCAGCAGAAGCTCGCCAGGGTCCTACGCCACCCCGTCACGCTCGTCGTGGCAGGCCGCACCGATGCCGGCGTCCACGGGTGGGGGCAGGTGGTGAGCTTCGACGCCCCTGCCGAGGGCCTCGACCTCGTAGCCCTGCAGGCGGCCGTGAACAAGATGTGCGGAGGCAGGATCGTGGTGCGGGAGGCGGCGATCGCCGAGCCCGGGTTCGACGCGAGGTTCTCCGCCCGCTCCCGCGTCTACCGATACACGGTGCTGAACCGGCCCGTGCCCGATCCCTTCCTGGCGGCGACCTCGTGGTGGGTGCCCTCGCCCCTCGACGTGCGGGCGATGTCGTTGGGGTGCGACCCGCTCATCGGCGAGCACGACTTCAGCTCGTTCTGCAGGAGGCCGAAGGTCCCCGAAGGCGAGGATCCCCCGTCGCTCGTGCGCAGGGTGGTCGACGCCCGCTGGGAAGACCTGGGCGAGGGGGTGCTGAGGTTCCAGATCGAGGCGAGCGCCTTCTGCCACCAGATGGTGAGGTCGGTGGTGGGCACGCTCGTGGAGATGGGCTCGGGTAGGCGCAAGGCGGGCGAGATGGCCGCCATCCTGCGGTCCAGGGATCGCTCTTCGGCCGGCCAACCCGCCCCTCCGCACGGCCTCGTCCTCTGGGAGGTCTCCTACTAGGAGCCCACCCACGTGCAGGTCACCGGGTTCGCGATGGATCGGGCGGGTAGAGTCGATCCATGTCGAGCGAGACGTACCACGAGCCGTTCGAGTTGCTGCCGACCGACGTGGTCGACCGCCACAGGGCCGTCCAGTCGATCATGGAGGAGCTGGAGGCGGTTGACTGGTACGACCAGCGCGTCGCAGCCACCTCGGACCAGAGCCTCGCCGAGGTCCTGGCCCACAACCGGGACGAGGAGAAGGAGCACGCGGCGATGACCATCGAATGGCTGCGCCGTCGAGACCCCGTCTTCGCCGATCACCTGGAGACGTACCTCTTCACCGAGGGGTCCATCACGCAGATCGAGCACGAGGCCGAGCACGGGGGAGCCGACGAGGGCGGTGCCGTCGGGGCGGCTTCGTCCGACGGGAGCTTGGGCATCGGCAGCCTCAGAGGAGCTTGAGATGAACCACCTGCTGCGCAGCAAGGCCCCGATCAGCGATCGCGCCTGGGAAGAGATCGACGAGGAGGCCAAGCGCACCCTCGAGCACTTCCTGGCCGGACGCAAGCTCATGGACCTCACGGGTCCGAAGGGCTGGGACCACTCCGCCGTTCCCACCGGCCGCGCACCCCAGGTGGGCACCCTGCAGCGCGGGACCGTGCAGGCCAGGGCCAGGGAGGTCCAGCCCATGGTGGAGCTGCGCACCCCGTTCGAGGTCGCCCGCACCGAGCTGGACGCCATCGATCGGGGCGCCTGTGACGCCGATCTGGATGCCGTGGTCGAGGCGGCCAAGGCGGCCGCCCTCGGCGAGGACGAGGCCCTCTTCCACGGCTTCGGCCCCGGTGGGATCGTGGGCCTCACGGAGGCCAGCCCCCACCAAGCCGTGGAGATCAGCAGCGACTACGAGCGCTACCCCCGCTTCGTGGCGAGGGCCATGGCTCGCCTGCAGGACGCAGGGGTGCAGGGCCCCTATGCCATCGCACTCGGGCCGCGCTGCTACACCGGCGTGGTGGAGGAGTCCGAGATGGGGGGCTACCCCGTTCTCCAGCACCTCGAGCTGATCCTCGGAGGTCCCGTGGTGCGGGCCCAGGCCGTGAACGGTGCGGTCGTGCTGAGCCTGCGAGGTGGAGACTTCGAGATCGTCACGGGCCAAGACCTCTCGATCGGCTACGCCGACCACGACCAGGAGGTCGTTCGCCTCTACTTAGAGGAGAGCCTCACCCTGCGGGTGTGCTCGCCCGAAGCGGCCATCCACCTGGCCTATCCGGACTGACCCCTACCTCGGCGGGACTGCTCGCAACCCCCGGCCCGAGGGCCAGGCGTCTGCGTGCCCGGCTTGCCGGTCACCGGGGGCCAACCGTATGCTCGTACGTCCTTCCTCAAGTTCCGTCTTGAGCTGAATGAAAGATGATCGTGGCTACCTACACGCCTAAGAGCAGCGAGATCGAGCGCCGTTGGCACGTCGTCGACGCGGAGGGCATGGTGCTCGGGCGCGTGGCGACCGAGGTCGCCAGACTGCTCCGGGGCAAGCACAAGCCCATGTTCGCTCCCCACATCGACACCGGCGACCACGTCATCGTCGTCAACGCCGATCGGATCGTCCTCACCTCCGACAAGGGCGACAAGGTCAGGCTCTACCGCCACTCGGGCTACCCCGGTGGCATCAAGTCCGAGACCTACGGCGAGCTCCTGCGGCGCAAGCCGACAGAGGGCGTTCGCCGTGCGGTCAGGGGCATGCTCCCCAAGAACCGGCTGGGTCGCCAGATGCTCAGGAAGCTGAAGGTGTACGCCGGACCCACCCATCCCCACGCCGCCCAGCAGCCCCAGCCGCTCGTGCTCGAGCACGCCCGGGCCCGCGGCTGATCCAGAGGTTCCCATCACGATGACCCAGCCCCTCGTGCAATCCACCGGCCGCCGCAAGCGCGCCGTAGCCCGTGTTCGCATCCGTCCGGGCAACGGGCAGATCGTGGTCAACAACCGTCCGGTCGAGGGCTACTTCCCGTCCGAGGCGCACCGCATGGTGCTCACCGAGCCGCTTCGCATCACCAACACAGCGGAGACCTACGACGTCGACGCGACCATCGATGGTGGTGGCATCTCCGGTCAGGCCGGGGCCCTGCGCCACGGCATCGCTCGCGCGCTCGCCGAGCTCGACGTGGAGCTACGGCCCGAGCTGAAGCGAGCAGGCTTCCTCACGCGTGACGACCGTGAGAAGGAGAGCAAGAAGTACGGCCTGAAGAAGGCCCGGAAGGCTCCGCAGTACTCCAAGCGCTGATGTCATCCGGCCGTCTCGCCGAGCGAGCATCGGCCGGCGCGGGTCCTGTCGGCACCTCCGAGCCCTGACGTCAGAGGTCTCCTTGTCACTGCGCTTCGGCACCGACGGGGTGCGAGGACCGGCCGAGGAGCTGGACGACCGGTTCGTGGTCGCCCTGGGCAGGGCCGTGGCAGCGGTGCTGCGCCCAGCTCGCTCCGATGGATCGGGAGAGCCCGGCTTCGTGATCGGGCGCGACCCGCGCTCGTCGGGAGCCCGCATAGAGGCTGCGCTCGCAACGGGACTGGTCGCGGGAGGCCTCTCGGCGAGCTCTGCCGGGGTGGTCACTACCCCAGCCCTGGCCTGGCTCTCGGCGTCGATGGACGTGCCTGCGGCGATGATCTCTGCTTCCCACAACCCCGCTTCGGACAACGGGGTCAAGGTGTTCGCAGCGGGGGGCCGCAAGCTCGGCGACGACGTGGAGCGGGCCATAGAGGCCGAGCTCGACCGGTTCATCGCCGTTCCCCCTGCGGGAGCGGACGGTCCTGACGCCGTCGCCTCAACCGTCGGAACCGACTTGCTCGTCCAGCTCGGACCCGGGGCCACCGATGGCTACGAGGCTGCAGTGGTGGCTTCGCTCGAGGGCCGGAAGCTGGCTGGCACCAAGGTGGTGATCGACTGCGCGAACGGAGCGGCTTCGCGCCTGGCACCCGCTGTGCTCGAAGCGCTGGGGGCCGAGGTGGTCACCATGTTCGCCTCGCCCGACGGAACCAACATCAACGAGGGTTGCGGGTCCACCCACCCCGCGAGCCTCCAGGAGGCCGTGGTCGCGCACGGGGCAGCAGCGGGCCTGGCCTTCGACGGCGACGCCGACAGGGTCCTCGCCGTCGACGAGGAGGGCGCCCTCGTGGACGGCGACCACCTGATCGCTCTTTGCGCCGGGGACCTGCGAGAGCGGGGGAAGCTCGCCGGCGACACCGTGGTGGTTACGGTGATGAGCAACCTCGGCCTCCGCAAGGCTCTGGATCGCTCCGGTGTCGCGGTGGTGGAGACGCCTGTGGGCGACCGCTACGTGCTGGAAGCCCTGGAGGCCGGCGGGTGGTCGCTCGGAGGCGAGCAGTCGGGGCATGTGATCTTCCGCACCTTTCCCGAGCTCGCAACCACCGGCGATGGCTTGCTCACGGGTGTGCAGCTCCTGGACCTGGTAGCCCGCAGCGGCAGGCCCCTGTCGGCCCTGGCGGCGGAGGCAATGACCACGGTGCCGCAGGTGCTGCGCAACGTGGTGGTGGCCCGGCGCCCGGGGCGGGTCCCCGACGACGTGGCCGAGGCCGCTGCCCTGGAGCAAGAGGCGCTCGGAGCGTCGGGCCGGGTGCTGATCCGTCCCAGCGGGACCGAGCCGATGGTGAGGGTGATGGTCGAGGCAGCAGACGCTGCCGAGGCGGCGTCTGTTGCAGATCGCCTGGTAGGGGTGGTCGAGCGGTCTCTCGGGCCACCGGCGTAGGCTCGAAGCCTCATGTGCGGCATCATCGCGGTCGTCCGACGCAAGGCTCAACGGCCCGTCCCTGCTTCGTCGCAGATCCTGGAGCTGGTGGAGCCTGTGGTCTCCCGCCTGGGCGGCCCGATCGAGTCCGATCAGCTCTCGAGCTCGCTCCACGAGTGCGCTCGGCGGTTGAGCCAGGCCGACCGCCTCCTTCGGGGCGTCCCCGGCGCTCGCGCCCTGCTCGGCGATCCCGGCCTCCTCGCCTCCCTCGACCGCCTCCTGGAGTCGATCGCGGCCAGCATCCAGGACCTCGAGTCCGACCTCGACTCGTCGTGGTCGCGGTTGGCGGCATCGGGATCCACGGGTGCCGAGGGCGACTCGCCCCTGGAGGAGGTCAACGCCGGCCTCACCGCCCTCAAGGACGCGCTCTGGGCCCTGCAGCGCGACCGCCTCCGCACGGCGCGGGCCGTCGCCGAGCTGGCAGGCCCGGAGCTCGGCGAGGCGGCCGTCGCGGCCTTCACCTCGATCCAGCAGGCCCTCTCCGCCCTCGACCGCCTGGAGGTGCGCGGCCGCGACTCGGCCGGCCTCTACGTCCTGGTTCGGGACCACGGCTTGGACCTGGACGACCCGACGCTCGCTTCGGCGCTCCGCGAGCGCGGCCACGACCCCCTCTTCGGCTCCCTGTCGGTGCGCCTGGTGGAGGGCAACCTCGGCTTCGTCTACAAGGCAGCTGCCGAGATCGGCGAGCTGGGTGACAACACACGCGCCCTGCGGGCCGCGATCGGGGGCGACGAGCTGCTGAGGGCAGCCCTGGCGGCACCCACCGCCCAAGCCCTCGTGCTGGGTCACACCCGCTGGGCGAGCGTGGGGACGATCTCACCCGCGAACGCGCACCCTCTCGACTCCGAGGAGCTGGGCACTGCCGACGGACCGTACGTGACGGCGGTGCTCAACGGCGACGTCGACAACTTCGCCGATCTGAAGGCGGCAGCCGGCCTGGCGATCGCACCGGAGATCACCACCGACGCCAAGGTCATACCCACGCTGACCTCGCGCAGGATCGCGGCCTCCGCAGGGAAGAAGGCCTCGACCGATCCGCTCGAGGCCTTCCGCGCCACGGTGAACAAGCTGGACGGATCGATGGGGATAGCAGCCAGCTCGGCGGCCGAACCAGCCGATCTCCTCCTCGCGCTCCGCGGGAGCGGGCAGGCCCTCTACGTGGGCATGGCCGAGGACGCCTACATCGTCGCCAGCGAGCCCTACGGCGTGGTGGAGGAGGCCGATCGCTACCTCCGGATGGACGGCGAGACGATGGCAGAGGCCGGGAACCCTGCCAGCCGTGGCCAGCTGGTGCGGCTCAGGGGCGAGCACGCCGGATCCGTGCAGGGCACCGAGCGGATGTCCTACGACGGCAGGCCCCTGCCGGTCACCGATTCCGATCTCGTGACGGCGGAGATCACGACCCGCGACATCGACAGGGGCGACTTCCCCCACTTCCTGCTCAAGGAGATATCGCAGGCTCCCGACTCGTTCCGCAAGACGTTGCGCGGGAAGCTCGTGGAGACCGCCGACGGCCTTCGGGTGGGGCTCCCCGAAGGCGTGCTGAGCGAGGACATGAGGCGGCGCCTCCGCGACGGCGACGTCCGTCGCATCCTCGTCATCGGGCAGGGCACAGCGGCGGTCGCCGGCCACAGCCTGGCCGTGGGCCTGGGTGTGGCCGCCCCGGACTCGGACGTGACCGTGACGCCCGTCCTCGCCACCGAGCTCTCGGGGTTCGACCTGCGAGACGACATGAGCGACACGTTGGTGGTGGCCATCAGCCAGTCGGGGACCACCACCGACACCAACCGCACCGTCGACCTGGTCCGAGCCAGGGGTGCTTCGGTCATCGCCATCGTCAACCGCCGCAACAGCGACCTCACCGACAAGGTCGACGGCGTGCTCTACACCAGCGACGGGCGGGACGTGGAGATGGCGGTCGCCTCGACGAAGGCCTTCTACTCGCAGGTCGCCGCCTGCTTCCTCCTGGCGTTCGCGCTGGGCGCCGAGCTGCGGGGCGATCCGCGCCCGACGCCCGAGGCCGCGTCGGTGCTCCAGGCGCTGCGGGCGCTCCCCGAGGCGATGGCCGCCACCCTCGAGCTGCGTCCGCAGCTCGCCCGCGCCGCCACCGAGCTGGCCCCCAGGCGGCGCTACTGGGCCGTCGTGGGCAACGGCGTGAACCGCATCGCCGCCTCGGAGCTGCGCATCAAGCTCTCCGAGCTCTGCTACAAGTCGATCGCCTGCGACAGCACCGAGGACAAGAAGCACATCGACCTCTCGTCCGAGCCGCTCATAGTGGTGTGCGCCGCAGGGCTGAACGGGTCGACAGCCGACGACGTGGCCAAGGAGGTGGCCATATACCGCGCGCACAAGGCCGCTCCCCTGGTGATCGCCACCGAGGGCGACGCTCGCTTCGGGGCAGCCCTCCAGGCCGTCCTCGTGCCCGAGACCCATCCCTCGCTCGCGTTCGTCCTGTCGGCCATGGCAGGTCACCTCTTCGGCTACGAGGCGGCCCTGGCCATCGACGCCCAGGCGCTCCCGCTGCGCGAGGCGCGCGCTGCGGTGGAGTCGGTGGTGGCCGAGGCGGGCGACGACGACGGGCTGGTGCTTCTCGAGCGGCTTAACCAGCGCCTGGCCCCTCTCGCTGCTCGCTTCTTCGACGACCTCCGGGCCGGCGAGCACGACGGTCACCTCGACGCCAGCGCGGCCGTGAAGCTCGCCTCGCTGCTGAGGTACGCGCTGGGCACGGTGCCACTGGAGTCGTACCAGGCCGAGCACGGCAAGGTCGGCACGCCAGCGGTGGTCATCGAGGACCTCCTGGCAGCGCTCACGAAGGCCATCGAGGAGCTCACCCGTCCAGTTGACGCGATAAAGCACCAGGCCAAGACCGTGACGGTGGGCATATCGCGCGCAGACGAGACGCTCCTCTCGGTGCGACTGGTGCGGGAGGTGCTCGACACCGGAGTGGCGCGCGACCACCTCAGCTACAGCTCGCTGCGGACGTTGGCGGCGCTCGATCCCCTCGTCGCCGACGTGCTGGGCTACACCCGCTACGCCGTGGAGCGCTACGCCTCCGACGGCTACGGCCCGGCGGAGCTCCCCGGTGTGGCTCCGGAGCAGACGGCGGTGGTCGTGGACAGGGGCGGGCTGGGCCGTGAGCTGCGCAGTCGCACCGAGGACAACCCCGTGCTGCGGGGCACGAAGCACCGGGTCGCCAACGAGCGCCAGGTGCTGCTCGCCCAGGGCCGCAGCGACGGCCGTACGGTGCTGATAGTTCCAGAGCTCAAGGAAGGGGCGACGGTGGGGCTGTCGCTCTTGCACGTCTCGCTCGTCGAGCACCTGCCCGTCACCACGCTGCGCGCCGTGCTGGCCGGCTACCGCGATCGCTACGAGGCCATCAGGGACGCGGTCACCGAGACCGAGCCCGTCTTCCGTGACGACCTGCTCGCCGACGTGCCGATCATCGAGTTGATGACGGCCCCCGTCTACGAGCTCGCCGAGCGCTGGCGATGACCATGTCGGCCCCCCCGGCGCTTGGGGCCCCACTCGTTCGCTCCGCTCACCCCGTTCGGCCTGGCGGCCCCTACGTGCACCCTCCAGGGGGCAGGTGTCGGTGATCGGGATCGGGACCGATCTGGTCGACGTCGGGCGGTTCCGAGAAGTGCTCGAACGGACCCCGACCATCGTGGAGCGCCTCTTCACCGACGGCGAGAGGAAGTACGCGGAGCTGCGGGCCGACCCCGCAGAGAGGCTGGCTGTCCGGTTCGCAGCGAAGGAGGCGGTGTTGAAGGCCATGGGCCTCGGCCTCGGGAGCGTGGAGCTCCGGGAGATCGAGGTCGTGCGGGCCGAGAGCGGGCAGCCTTCTCTCGTGCTGCACGGCTCGGCCGAGCAGGCGGCCTCGGAGCGCGGGGTGGGCCGTTGGCTGCTCACCCTCAGCCACTCTGACCACGTCGCTTCGGCCACCGCTGTGGCGCTCGGCTCGACCCAACCCGAACTGGCGCACCTACGTCGTCGGGTCGCTGCCGCAGGTACGCGAGCTCGTGCTCCGGAGACCCCGGGGGCCGTTCCCGGCGGGGAAGGGGCCGAGGGGGTTCATCTGGTCACGTCAGCGGACGTGGCCGCCTGGTTGCCCCGGCGCCCGAGCGAGGCCCACAAGTGGCAGACAGCACTTTGTCTCGTCGCCGGGAGCCCCGGTATGTCCGGTGCCGCTGCGCTCGCTGCAGGAGGGGCGCAGAGAGCGGGTGCCGGCTACGTGCGCCTGTGCACCCCAGGGGGCCTCGCCTCGGGCGTGCCGATGGAGGTGGTGCAGGTGGAGCTGCCCTCCGAAGGCTGGGCGCAAGCGGTGCTCGAGGATCTCGACCGGTTCTCTGCCCTCGTGGTGGGCAACGGCCTGGGCACCGGCGTGGATACCGAGTCGGAGGTGCGCCGGTTGGTTGCCGGGGCGGGGGGCATGCCGACGGTGGTGGATGCGGACGGCATCACGGCGCTCGGAGTCGACGCCTCCCAGGTGATCGGTTCCCGCTCCCCGGGCGGCGAGCCCTCGGTGGTGCTCACCCCGCACGACGGCGAGTTCGCGAGGCTCGCGGGGTCACCACCCGGCGACGACCGCGTGGCCTCGGCGAGGCAGCTTGCCTCCCGGCTCGGTGCCGTCGTGCTCCTGAAGGGCTCCACCACGACGGTGGCCCATCCCGACGGCCGGGTGCTGCTCAGCAGCACCGGAGACTCGCGCCTCGCCACTGCCGGGACCGGCGACGTGCTCGCAGGCGTGGTCGGCGCCCTGTGTGCCTCCGGGCTCGACCCGTGGCGGGCGGCGGGCCTCGGAGCGTTCATCCACGGACTGGCCGGGGCCCTAGGCTGGCGCATCGGGCTGGTGGCCAGCGACCTGCTGTCCACGCTCCCGCTAGTGCTTCAAGAGCTCGCCGACGGCTAGGAGGCCCGGATGCTGCGTGATGTCCCCGTGCGGGATGTGATGACCACCGAGGTGATCTCGTTCACGCCGGACCAGAACGTCCAGGAGGCCATGACCCGCCTCCTCGACGCCGGGGTCGACGCCGGTCCGGTGGTGAACGACCGCAACGAGGTGGTGGGCATGCTCTCCACGGGGGACCTCATCGTGGAGGAGGCCAGGGTCCACTTCCCGACCGTGGTGAACTTCCTGGGGGTGAACGTCACCCTGCCGTTCAACGAGCGCAAGCTCGACGAGACGATGGAGAAGGCGCTGGGGGCGCTCGTGGGCGAGGTCATGACCGACCGTCCCCACGTGGTGGGTCCTGACGACACGGTGGAGGACGCAGCCACGATCATGCACGACAACGACTTCTCACGACTCCCGGTGGTCGACGGCGACGGGCGCCTGGTGGGCCTCCTCGCCAGGGGCGACATAGTGAGGGCGATCGTGGAGGGAGCAGGCGACGGCGGAGGCTCCCCCAAGGGCTCGAAGGCCTGAGGCCTCGTAGGGGCGACCGTGCGAGCTGCACGAGCTGAGGTCGACCTGGGGGCGATCGAACGAAACATCGCGACCCTCGCGGAGCTGGCCTCCCCATCTCGTCTGTGCGCGGTGGTGAAGGCGGACGGCTACGGGCACGGCGCCATCGCGGTCGGAGAGGCGGCGTTGGCCGCCGGAGCCTCATGGCTCGGAGTCGCGCTGGTGGAGGAGGGAGCAGTGCTCCGCAAGGCCGGGATAGAGGCTCCCGTGTTGCTCCTCTCGCAGCCCAGGTTCGGCGACATCGACGCGGCGCTGCGCTGGGACCTGCGTCTCACGCTCTACACGCCGGAGGGGATCCTGGAGGCCGGCAAGGCGGCAGCCGAGATCGGCACGGTGGCCAAGGTTCACCTCAAGGTCGACACGGGGATGAACCGCGTCGGCTGCCGGCCGGCGGAGGCCGTGGCGATGGCCACCTCCGTGGCGGCCGACCCCCACCTGGAGCTCGAGGCCGTGTGGACCCACTGCGCGGCGGCCGACGAGGCTGGGTCCTTCACCGACGAGCAGCTAGATCGCTTCGACGCGGTGGTCCGCGAGCTCGAGGAGGCGGGTCTGCGACCACCGATGGCCCACGCGGCCAACTCGGCCGCGACGATCGACCACCCCAGGGCCCGGATGGACCTGGTCCGCGTGGGGATAGGGGTCTACGGACTTGCCCCCTCGCCGTTCCTCGCCGGCCGAGCCCAGCTCCAGCCGGCGATGAAGCTGCGAGCGGAGGTCTCGATGGTCAAGCGGGTGCCGGCGGGCGAGTCCATCTCCTACGGGCGCAGGCACTTCGCTGATCGTGACACCACGATCGCCACCGTGCCGATCGGATATGCCGACGGGGTGCCCCGGCGGCTGGCCGCGGCCGGCGGGGAGGTGCTGGTGGGCGGCCGCCGACGTCCGATCGTGGGTGTGGTCACCATGGACCAGCTCATGGTGGACTGCGGTGACGACCTCGTCGTCGTGGGTGACGAGGTGGTGCTCATCGGCGAGCAGGGAAGCGAGCAGGTGACGGCCGACGAGTGGGCGGAGCGGCTCGGCACCATCAACTACGAGGTGGTCTGCGCCATCGGTCCGCGGGTTCCTCGGACGTACGTGCGGCCCTGAGGACCCACTGCGACCAGCGCCCTCCGAAGCCGTGGCGCACCGGACCCAGGGGCCGCCGGTCCATGGCGCCGGTAGGCTCTGGGGCCGTGCCGATCGCCCTGGAAGTGCTGCGTGAAGAGGCGCTCGGCTGCACCAGCTGCAAGCTCGCCCAGCTCGGCCGCACCCAGGTGGTGTTCGGAACGGGGCTAGCCGAAGCCGACGTGATGTTCGTCGGCGAGGGGCCCGGTGCCGAGGAGGACAGGCAGGGCTTGCCGTTCGTGGGACGCTCGGGGAAGCTCCTGGACCAGCTCCTGGCCGACGAGCTGGGCATCTCTCGGGAGCAGGTGTACATCGCCAACGTGGTCAAGTGCCGACCTCCGGGCAATCGGGATCCGGAGCCCGACGAGATCGATGCGTGCCGCCCTTGGCTCGCTCGCCAGATCGAGCTGGTCTCACCTGTGGTCGTCGTTACCCTCGGGAAGTTCGCAGCTCAGCTGCTGCTCGCCACCGACGAGCCCATCTCGCGGCTCCGAGGTCGGGTGCACCCCTACGGATCGCGGGTCCTGGTGCCCACCTTCCACCCCGCCTACGCCTTGCGTGGCGGGGGCGAGCCATTGGCGAAGATGCGCGCCGACCTGGTCAGGGTCAAGCAGGTCTTGGCAGGACAGGGACGGCTCACCGGCACGACGGCCGGCGTCGACGGCCGATGATCTCCTGCCGCACCTCGTCGGCCGACGACACGCGCGAGCTGGCTGCCGCACTCGCGGGCACGGCCGAGGCAGGAGACGTGATCTTGCTGGTGGGCGACCTGGGTGCCGGCAAGACCGTCTTCGCCCAGGGCTTCGGGAGGGGTCTCGGAGTGGACGAGCGCATCACGAGCCCCACCTTCGCCCTCCACAACCGCTACCGAGGACGTCTCGTGCTGGAGCACCTCGACGTGTACCGGCTTGGCGGCATCGACGAGGTGGGTGACCTGGGGCTCGAAGAGCTGGTCGATCCCGGGCGGGGTGGAGACGGAGGGGGGGTGGTGCTCGTCGAGTGGGGCGACACCATCAGCCCCGCCCTGCCCGCCGACTACCTGGAGGTACGGCTCGAGCCAGCGCTGCAGGAGGGGGGAGCAGGCGGTGAGCTGGACCACCGGCTGGTGTCGGTGAGGCCCGTGGGTCCGTCGTGGTCGGCCCGCGCTCGAGCACTCGCCGAGGTCCTCGCTCGGTGGACCCCGTCTGACCGGGGCACGGACGGGGGCGGCGCGGCGTGCTGATACTCGGCATCGACACGGCGACTCCACAGGTGAGCGTGGCGGTGGGGGGCCACGAGGGCGTCCTGGCGTTCACCGGCTCAGCCAGGGGTCGGCAGCACGCTGAGGTGCTCACACCCGCGATCGAGCTCACCTGCCGCCAGGCGCGCGTGGAGCTGAGCGAGATATCGGTGGTGGCGGTCGACCTCGGGCCCGGTCTGTTCACCGGGCTGCGAGTGGGCGTGGCGGCCGCCAAGGCGGTGGCCCACGCCCTGCGGATCCCGATGATCGGGGTTCCGAGCCTCGACCTGGTGGCGCTGCCGGTGCGGTTCAGCAATCGACTGATCATCGCGACGGTCGACGCTCGGCGGGGCGAGGTCTTCTACGCCATCTACCGACAGGTGCCGGCGGGGGTGCAACGAATAGGCGAGCCGCAGGTGGGGTCGCCCGACGACCTGGCCTCGGAGATAGTCGCCCGCGACGAGGACTCGTTGCTGGTGGGCGACGGCGCCCTGCGGTACCGGGATGTCTTCGAGCCCCTTGCCGGCGTGGAGCTGGCCGACGGGTCGCTGGCGTACCCCTCGGCCCTCTCGCTGGTGCAGTTGGCACACGCGAAGGCGCTGCGGGAGGAGTTCGTGAAGCCGTGGGAGCTGTCGCCGCTCTACATGCGCAAGCCCGACGCCGAGGCCAACTGGACGACCCGAGACCGATGATCCACATCAGAGACATGAGGAAGCGGGACCTGCGGTCGGTGCTGCGCATCGAGCGCCAGGCGTACGGCAGGGGATGGTCGATGGGGCTCTTCCTCAGCGAGCTGTCGCGCCCCGACGACCGCGTCTACCTGGTCGCCATCTCCGGTGGGGAGGTGGTGGGCTTCGCCGGCCTGCTGGTGGTCACCGACGAGGGCCACGTCACGAACATCGCAGTGGAGAAGGGGTGGCAGCGCAGATCGGTGGCCAAGCACCTCATGCTGGAGCTGGTGAGGCGAGCGGTGCCGATGGGTGTGGACGCCATCACGTTGGAGGTCAGGCCCTCGAACACGGCGGCGCAGGCCCTCTACCGCCGCTTCGGGATGGCGCCTGTGGGTGCGAGGCCCGGCTACTACAGCGACCCAGACGAGGACGCCCTCATCATGTGGGTCACGCAGATCTCCTCCGAGGCGTACCAGGAGCGCCTCGCGGCGATAGACCGGTCCTTGGACCGGCGCGACGACGACCGCACCCAGGAGCGAGCGCGATGAAGATCCTCGGCATAGAGACCTCCTGCGACGAGACGGCCGCTGCCATCGTGGAGGACGGCAGGCACGTCATCTCATCGGTGGTCAGCAGCCAGGTGGACCTCCACGCCCGCTACGGCGGCGTGGTGCCGGAGGTCGCAAGCCGCGCCCACGTGGAGCTGCTCACGCCGGTGGTGGCCCAGGCGCTGGTGGAGGCGGGAGTGGCCGACGACAACGTCGACGCCGTGGGGGCCACGGTGGGCCCCGGGCTGGTGGGAGCGCTCCTGGTTGGGGTGAGCGCCGCCAAGGCCCTGGCCCTCGTGTGGGGGGTGCCCTTCGTGGCGGTCAACCACCTGGAGGCGCACCTCTACGCAGCCTTCCTGGAGGAGCCCGACCTCGAGCTGCCTCTGGTCGTCCTGCTGGTGTCGGGTGGCCACACCATGGTGGTGCTGATGGAGGGCCACGGCCGCTACAGGCTGCTGGGCGCCACCATCGACGACGCGGCCGGCGAGGCGTTCGACAAGGTGGCCCGCTTCCTCGGCCTCGGCTACCCGGGTGGACCGGCTATCGACCACGCTGCGCTAGAGGGGGATCCCACCGCCATCGACTTCCCCCGGGCCATCCTCGACGTGGGCTACGACTTCTCCTTCAGCGGCCTGAAGACGGCCGTCATCAACCACGTTCGCAAGCACCCCGACGTCTCCACGGCCGACGTGGCGGCGTCGTTCCAAGAGGCCGTGGTGGACGTCCTGGTGGCCAAGGCGGGCCGGGCCCTGGGGGACCACGGCGCCAGGGGTCTGGTGCTCGCAGGGGGCGTCGCCGCCAACTCGCGGCTACGAGAGCAGGCGCTCGACCTGTGCGCCAGGGGTGGATACCGGGCCTTCCTGCCCAGCCGGGCGATGTGCACGGACAACGCGGCGATGGTCGCGGCAGCGGCTTGGTGGCGGCTCGGCTCCGATGGGCCGAGCCCCCTCGACGTAGGAGCCCAGCCCAACCTGGCCCTGCCCGTGCTCGCCGTGCCGTCAGCGTGATCGCTCGCCGGAAGTTGACCGCTTCGAGTTGTGCGGTCGGTTCGAGTCGCCTAGCCTTAGCACTCGGCTCCCGAGAGTGCTAAGGCCTCTCGGCGAGACCCAGACCTTCCAACCTTCCAGACCCGCCAACTGCAACATCGCCAACGGAGGCGCGCAATGAACCTTCAGCCCCTCGATGACCGGATCGTCGTGAAGCCGGGCGAGTCGGAGGAGACGACGGCAAGTGGCCTCGTCATTCCCGACACGGCCAAGGAGAAGCCTCAGCAGGGTGAGGTCCTCGCCGTGGGCCCGGGGCGCCGCTCCGACCAGACAGGCGAGATCATCCCGCTCGACGTGAAGGTCGGCGACACCGTCGTCTACAGCAAGTACGGCGGCACCGAGATCACCGTGGACGGTGACGACCTGCTCATCCTCAACGGCCGCGACGTGCTCGCCGTCGTCAACAAGTAGCACTCGCCCCCCCGAGCAAAGGAGCTCTACAGGCACATGGCAAAGATCCTGAAGTTCGACGAAGAGGCGCGTCGCGCCCTGGAAGAGGGCGTCAACCACCTGGCTGACGCCGTGAAGGTGACCCTTGGACCCAAGGGCCGCAACGTGGTGCTCGACAAGAAGTTCGGCGCCCCCACCATCACCAACGACGGCGTGTCCATCGCTCGCGAGATCGAGCTGGAGGACCCGTTCCAGAACATGGGCGCCCAGCTGGTGAAGGAGGTCGCCACCAAGACCAACGACAT
>CAZHBH010000048.1:0-17020 GCA_964530525.1 uncultured Rhabdothermincola sp.
AGGAACGCCGCCATGGCCTGGCGGGTGATCGGGGCGGCGGGCCTGAACGACCCATCCCCGAAGCCGTTGGTGATCCCCTCGCCCGCCAGCCATCCGATGGCCTCAGCAAAGGGGTTCTCGGATTGGACGTCCGTGAAGCTCGGTGCACCCGGCTCCGACTCGGGCTTGCCCGCCAGTCGCCAGAGGAAGGCCGCCAGCGCCTGGCGGGTTATGGGCTCGCCCGGGCGGAAGGTTCCGTCGCCGAATCCGTTGACGATGCCTTCGTCGACGAGCCAGCTGACCTCGCCGCAGAAGGACCCTCCCGGCTTCATGTCCAGGAAGACCAAACCGTCACAGGCGCTATGGAACTCGAGAACCCTCACCGGCGTGCGGCGCACCTCGTACGTTCCGTCGCCGACCTGGCCGTAGAAGTTGTACGACCACGCCCACACCGAGCCGTCCGACTTGACCATCACCTGCTCGCTCAGATCCACCACTCCGCTGGCCATGCCAACGACCATTGCGGGCTCGTAGGTCGAGGGTGCGTCCTGGCCGTCACCCCGTGCCTGGAAGATCCCTCCGTACCCCCACGCCCACACCGACCCGTCTTCGCGCCGTGCCCAGGCAACGCTGCCATCCGAAGCCACCTCGACCACGCCGGATCCTGGCCCGAACGACGGGAGCATCACGGGTGTGCTGACGTCTGCTACCGGTGAGAACTGGCCGAAGGGCCCATTGCCGGCCCAGCCCCATGCCCACACCGATCCGTCAGCTTTCACGGCGAAGGACATGGAGTCGGTGGCGACCACCTGGATGACGCCCGAGCCAGGGCCGAGGTTCACCACGGGGCCCACCCCGTAGCGGGGGCTCGCATCACCTCCGCACATGGTGCTCGGCACAGGAACTCCCCGGCCGAGCTCGCCATGGCAGTCGTGGCTCCCCCACGCCCACACCGACCCGTCTGCCTTGAGAGCGATGTTGTGAGTCGGGCCAGATGAGATCCCCACAACCCCTGAGCCGGGGGGCAGGCCGTCTACTAGAACGGGCGGATACAAGGGAGTACCCGTGTAGCTACTGGCCAGCTCCACACGGACCCGTCGCTCTTCAGTGCGAGGTTCACCCCACCAGACGAGACGGCGATGACGCCCGATCCCGTGCCCAAGCCCTCGATCGGCACGAGCGAGTGGGGATCGGGTGCACCCTCGTTGACGTGGCTCCCCCAGGCCCACACCGAGCCGTCGCCCTTGAGGGCCAGAGACTCCCGGATCCCTGCGCTGATCTCCACGACATCAGAGCCCGGGGGAAGGCCCTGGACCTGCACCGGCACTGTCTGACCCCCCGAAGCTGAGGGGAAGGTGGTCCCGTTGCCCACCTGCCCGAAGTCGTTGGCGCCCCATGCCCAAACCGATCCGTCTGCTTTGATCGCCACGTTGAAGCCACCTCCCGCATCGACCTTCAACGCGCCATCGCCTGGGATGACGGGAGGTCGAACCGACGCATCGGCGTGTGGGTTTGCTGTGGCGACCCACAGCAGGGAACTCAGCAGAGCGAGGACGATCGAGGCAGAGACTCGAGATCGGGCGGACCTCAAGCGTCGAGGGATGTCCGCTCGAAAGTGATCAACCATCGACATCCCCACAGTCACATCGTCGAACGGCCGAAGGTTAAGCGTCGGACCTTCCAGCTTCAAGCAGGGCGGTCCACGCTCTGCCGAGAAGCGCAGGCGAGCATGGCCGAGGTGATCGCCGCCAGCTCGGAGTCGTCCACCACGTAGGGCGGCGTGGTGTAGACGAGCTTCCCGAAGGGGCGCAGCCAGACGCCGTGCTCCAGCGCGACGCTCGTGGCGGTTCGCATGTCGACCGGGTCGTCCAGCTCGACGACGCCGACTGCTCCCAGGACCCGGACATCTGCCACGCCAGGGAGATCGCGCGCCGGGCCCAGGCCCTCTCGGAGCCCTCGTTCGATGCGGGCCACATCTGCGCGCCAGTAGCCGTCTCGGAGCAGGTTGATGCTCGCCCCCGCCACGGCGCACGCCAGCGGGTTGGCCATGAAGGTCGGGCCGTGCATCAGGGTCGGGTGCTCACCCGATCCGATGCCCTCCGCCACCTCGTCGGTGCACAACGTCGCCGCCAGCGAGAGGTAGCCGCCCGTGAGCGCCTTGCCGACGCACGTGATGTCGGGAGCGACCCCGGCGTGGTCGGCGGCGAACATCTCCCCGGTGCGGCCGAAGCCCGTGGCGATCTCGTCGAACACCAGCAGGACCTCGTGCTCCGAGCACAGGTCTCGTAGCTCGGGGAGGTACTCGGGCGAGTAGAACCACATGCCGCCCGCTCCCTGCATCACGGGCTCGATGATCAGGGCCGCGAGCTCCCGATGGTGGCGATCGAGCAGCACCCGCACCTCTTCCAGCCAGCTCCGGTCGGCTTCGGCGGCGAAGCCCCCGGGTGGGCGCGGGGCGAAGACTGCGCCGGGGAGGACGTCGGCGAAGAGGTGGTGCATCCCGGTGACGGGGTCGCACACCGACATCGCCCAGAGCGTGTCGCCGTGGTAGCCGCCACGGATCGCCATCACCTTGGACTTCGCGCCCCTCCCCCTGGAGCGCCAGTGCTGCAACGCCATCTTCAGGGCGACCTCCACCGCGACCGATCCCGAGTCGGCGAAGAAGACCTTCTGCATCGGGGCAGGCGTCAGGTCCACCAGGAGCTCCCCCAGCTCGACCGCCGGGCCGTGGGTGAGGCCTCCGAACATGACGTGCGCCACCTCGTCGACCTGCTCGCGCAGGGCGGCATCGAGCACGGGATGGCGGTATCCGTGGATCGCCGACCACCACGCAGCCATCCCGTCGACGAGCGTCCGGCCGTCGGCCAGCTCCAGGCGGGAGCCACGGGCCGACACCACGACCTCGGGGAGCGCTGCGACGCCCTCGAGGGCACGGGAGCCGGGCGGGGGCGCGTAGGGATGCCAGATGTGTCGGCTGTCGCCCGCGAGGATGCGATCGGAGTCCATGTTCTCCAAGAGGATGCCACCGCGCCGGCCGCGCGTCGCAAGGGTGCTCGGGGCTCCACTACCGTTGAACCCCTATGTCTCGGAAGATTGAGGTGGAGCTCACCAGTGACCGCGGCGACGGGACCTGGACCTGGCGGGCGGCGGGAGCCAAGCAACCCAAGGGCGAGCTCGCAGGCACGCTTCTGTACCCCGGCGCCAAGGTCGGCGACGTCGTCCGGGCCGAAGCAGAGTTCGAGGTCGACGGCATCGAGGTGACCGCCGTCCTGCCCCCCAAGGCCAAGGAGCGGTCCTCGGGAGACCGCATCGAGATCCTCGGGCCTCCGAGGCGCGACGAGAACTTGGTCACGGCCTCGCTGAGCTCCAAGTCGCGCGACCGCGATCGATCCGACAGGACCAAGGGCGACGGCGGTGACCGTCGTGGTCGCCGGCAGGATGGTCGCCACCGCCAGGGACGGCCTGAAGGCGATCGGAGGGGCGATCGCTCTCCGGCCGACCGAGACGGTGCCGGTGCCGCCCGCTCGAACGGAGACGGGCAGCGCCCCTCCGGCAAGCGGCAGCGTGCAGAGCGCTCCGGCCAGGAGCGTGCGCGCAGCTCGCGCTCGGCTCCCCCAGCAGACCTGCGGCCCAGGCCGAAGCGGCTCCGAGCCGGTCGCAAGCACCGCAACGAGGTGCTCGCGACCCTCCCCGACTCGCACAAGCCCATAGCCGAGCAGGTGCTCAAGGGTGGCGTGCCGGCCGTGCGACAGGCGGTGGAGAAGCAGAACGAGGCGAACCGTGAGGCTGGAAGGCCCGAGATCGCTCCTGAGCCGATCTTGGCCCTCGCCGAGCAGATCCTTCCCAAGATCCGCACCGCCGAGTGGCGCGACCGGGCCGAGGCAGCGCTGGCCGACCTCGACGAGCTCGACTTGAGGGACCTTCGATCGGTGGTGGTGGCGTCCGATCAGGGAGCCCGGGACGACGAGGCCCGGATGATGGCGCAGCAGCTGCGCGACGGCCTCAACCGCCGCGTCGAGGAGGAGCACTCCGCGTGGCTCGGAGAGATAGCGGTCCTCTTGGCCGACGGAAGGCTTGTGAGGGCCCTCCGGCTCAGCTCTCGCCCTCCGAAGGCGGGAGCTCCGCTGCCGACCGATCTGGTGCAGCGCCTGACGGAGGCGAGCTCCCAGGCGCTCACGGCGGAGACCGGCAAGGAGCGCTTCGCGACCGTTCTCGACGCCCTCGCCTACTCCCCCGTCCGGCTGACGGTCACGGCTGCCTCGGTGCCCGCGGACCCGGGCGAGGAGCTGACGGCGACCGTGAAGAAGCTGGCCAGCCGGGTGCCCCAGGTCGCCGCCCAGTTCGGCCTGGCCTGAGCGGCCGGGAGCGGATGATGAACTGGCCTGAGCGGCCGGGAATGCAGCTCAGGGCGCCAGGGGACGGTGCACCAGGATCGCCCGTGCGGTCATCCCGAAGCGCTCGAAGAAGTTCTTCGACTCTCGGTTGCCGGGCAGCACGATGGCGTCGAGTCCGATGCAACCCTCGTCGGTCGCCCACTCCAGCAGTCGCTCCATGAGCGCCTCGCCCAGGCCCACGGCCCTTGCCTCGGGCTCCACGTAGATGTCGTCGATCACGGCGAGCAGGCTCGCGTCGGGGAGCTCCTCGAGCCGGGCGACGGCGTAGCCCACCACCACCTCGTCGAGGGTTCCAGCGAGCACCAGGGTCTCGACCCTCCCCGTGCCACCCGTCAGGGCGTCGTCAGATGGTCCCAGGAGCGATTCGACGGTCTCCCTGCGAGCTTCGCGCCGGGACCAGATCTCGCCGCCGCGCTGCGAGCGCAGCTCCTCGGTGGCCTGATCGGACAGCTCGGTGATCCTCGCGAGATCGGCCGCCGTGGCCAGCCGCACCCCCTCCACCGCTAACCGGCCGGCTGCTGGAGTTGGCTGATCCTGCCGAGGATCGTCTTGCGGGCTCTCGATGCCGCCTCGTAGGCCCGCACGGCCTCCAGCTCGTCGGGGCCGAGGCTCTCCAGCCTCGGCACCACCTGCGAGGCGGAGAGGCTGTCGTAGTCGGGGATGGCCAGGTGGCTCGAGCTCTCCGCCACCTCGGATCTCGGCGCGGGGTCGGGCACCGGGCGCAGGTCGGGTCGAGGAGGTGCTGCGGAATCCACGCCGACGGAGCCATCGACGTCGGTCGAACCCTCGCTGCCCGAAGGTGCCGCCGATCCCGCCCCCGTCCCGGCTGGAGCTTCGGCTCCCGCCTCCTCCGAGCCTTGCGCAGCGATCCTTCGAAGGGCCTGCAAGCCCAGTCGCCCCGCCTCCCTTGCCTTGCCACCCAACGCTTCCCCGGCCTTGTCCACCGTGAAGCGGCCCACCGCACGGGCCTGCGAAACCTGTCCCCTGCCCCGCTCCACCAGCTCGGGAACCACAGTGCTGGCATCCGCGATCAGGCCGAGGGGTGCGAGGACGCAGACCTCCACCGCCTTCTCGAGCGGACCCCGGTTCTGGTCGTCGCCCACGGGGCTACTTCCGGGCCTTGCGGGCCTGCTTCTGGAGCCGATCTATCGCCGGGCACACGCTCTCGCCGACAGGGCACTCCATGGCGTCCACCGGTCCGAACTGGCCAGGGTTCACGAGCAGGAAGCAGCCGGGGCACACGAACTCGTTGGCCTTCTTGGGCTGGACGCCGTCGACGGCTTCAGCGGTGCCGGGGCGACCCGCCGGGCCGTCCAGCTCCTCCTCGTCCTCCTCGTCGTCGTCGCTCGCTGCGATCCGGTCCTTGAGGATCGTGTCGAGGTCGGCCTCCACATCGTCAGGCGCCTCCTCGTCCTCGTCGTCGTCCTCGTCGCGCTTCTTGGGCGCGGGCGCGGCTTCCTCGTCTTCCTCGTCGTCGTCGGGGACCTCCTCGTCGTCGGCAGGGAGGTCCTCGTCGTCGAGGTCGTCGTCGGCCAGATCTCCGCCCAGCTCGTCCTCGTCGAGGTCGTCCGGCTCGGGGACCATCTCTTCATCGTCAACCAGCTCGTCGTCTGCCATGCGGGGCGGATGATAGGCACGCGCCAGGCAGTTCGCGCGCAACCTGAGGGAAATCTTGGGAACGAGCGGTCAGCGGGCGGCATGAAGCCGACGGAGCTCGGCCCGCCGCTCCGATTCGAGGCGCTCCAGCTCGGGTTCGTCGGTGTGGTCGACGAACCTCATCATCTCGGCCACGGCTCGGTGCCCGGCCTGCTCGGCGATGAGATCGTGCATCTCGCGCGCCACGTACCTGTAGGCCGGATGACCCTGCGGCGTCGTCCGCAGCTCCAGCAGGTGCATGGCCTCGCGGGCGTTCATCTGCATGACGAAGCGCACGCGGTACGCGAGGCTCACGGCGTAGGAGGCCTCCGCCGGGAAACGGCGGGCCAGCAGCTCGTAGAGCTCGGCGCTGCGCGACATCGCCCCGTGGAAGTCTTCGGCCAGGCCGGCCTCGGAGACCTCAGGAGGCATCACGTACCCGTGGCGAGGGGTGAGAGGCTGCCATTCGATCGTGAGCATGCGGTGGCGCTGGAGGTCGCGGAAGGCGCCGTAGTCGGCGAGCACGTCGAACCGGTAGGAGGCGCGCTCCAGGGCTCGGCCGGGCTTGTGGCGGCGGTTGGTCCTGTCGCCGGCGTAGGTCCTCATCACCGACAGCCGGTCCTCCACCGTCATCGAGCGGACCTTGTCCTCGATGGCCTGCTCGCCCAGGGAGCTGTACGGGTAGAGCATGCTCGCGACGAGCTTCACCTCGGCGTCGGGGTCGAAGTCGACGAGGCGTACCTCTCCCCCGTCCACCAGTCCGCCGGGGGTTCCACCGTCCTCGTCCAGCAGCGTCTCGGCGAGAGCTCCCATCGCCTGAGCGTTGGCTTCCAGGTAGCGGCTCCAGGCCACCCCCCGGTCCGGGACATCGACCCTCTTGAGGAAGGACGGGATCACCTTGCGCAGCTCCACCAGCATCAGCTCGGCATAGCGCCTCGCCTCGGGGAGGGGGTGGGCCCTCATCCGCATGAGGAGCATCTCGTAGCCCTGGCCGGTCCCGTAGATGCCCACGTTGGAGAGCGACGCCGCCGGCAGCACGCCGCGCACGGCGTCGAACGCCTTGGCGCGGATCGCCTGGCGGTAGATGAAGTCGGAATCGTCGGGGGCCTTCGGTACCGATCGGCGGAAGTGCTCCTGCATCTTGGGCACCAGCGCGGCGTAGGTGTCGAAGATGCGGTCCATCTCCCCGACGTAGCGGGTCCCGGTGGCCGACATGAGGACGTCGGGTGGCCGGTGGTAGCGGTAGCGCCCGCCGATGCGCGAGTCGTAGGCGATGTAGCGGGTGGACTGCTCCAGGTAGGCCATGAGCCGACCCCACTCGAGCACCTTGGTGAGCAGGTTGGAGGCCTGCTCACAGGCGAGGTGGACACCTCCGAGCTGGGCCACGGAGTCGTCTCCGTACTCCAGGAAGACCCTGTCGTACAGCTCCTCTGCCCGGCGCAGGCCCACGGTTGCGTCGATGGTGTCGTCGCCGCTGATGTCGAGCTCACCCACGAACTCGTCGAGGAAGAGTCGCCGGAGGCTCTTGGGTGAGCGCGAGTAGCGGGCGAACAGGGCCCCCTTCACCACCTCGGGCAGGTTGACCAGGGCGAAGACGGGCTCGTCGAGGTTCGTGAAGTATCGGCGCAGCACGTTGGCTTCATCCGCGGTGAACTCCTCAGCCACGTACACAGCCACGGCTGGGCAGCGTAGGCCATCGCCGAGCGCCGCCGGGCGACCCCCTCAGGGGCTCAGCCAGATGTCGGCGATCGTCATGGCGAGGACCTTGGCGCCGTAGAGGACGGCCTCGTCGGCGGCCTCTGACGCGGCGTAGGTGGCGAACTCGGGGGTGTGGATGCCGATGCCGGGCGGGGAGACCTGGATCATCGGGTGGATGCTGGGAACGATGTGGCTCACGTTCCCCATGTCCGTGCTGCCCAGGACGGCGTGCTCTCCCTCCGGGACCGAGACCACCCGGCCGAGCTGCGACGCGTTGGCGACGTAGAGCTCCAGGAGCCGTTCGTCGGAGACGAGCTCGGCGTACGGGCGGTCGCCCCAACGGAACTCGACGTCGCAACCGGCGGCGAGCGCGCCGCCGGTCAGGGCGTCCTGGACCCGCTCGCAGAGCTCGTCGAGGCGCTCGATCACTCCCGTTCGCACGTACCACTCGGCCTCGACGTGGTCCGGGACCACGTTCGGGCGCTGACCTGCCGAGAGGAAGATCCCGTGGACCCGCTCCTCGGGCCTGATGTGCTGTCGCAGGGCGGCAACTCCCATGTAGCCCAGGACGGCGGCGTCCAGGGCGTTGCGCCCACGATGCGGGAACGCAGCAGCGTGGGCCGCCTCCCCCGTGTAGGTGACCCTCCCGACCTGTACGGCCAACGTCGACATGGCGACCAGCTCGGCGTCGGCCGGGTGGACCATGACCGCCGCATCCACGTCTTCGAAGGCGCCCGCACGGGCCATGATGATCTTCCCCCCTCCCCCCTCCTCGGCGGGGCTGCCCAGCACCGCCACACGGCCGCCCAGCTCGTCGGCCACGGAGGCTGCTGCGAGGCCCGCCCCCAGGCCTGCGGCAGCGATCACGTTGTGCCCGCAGGCGTGGCCGAGGCCCGGGAGGGCGTCGTACTCGCACAGCACCGCCACCCTCGGACCGTCGCGGCCGGCTTCGGCAGCGAACGCCGTGTCCAGGCCGAAGGCGTTGCGCGTGGTCTGCAGGCCCTCCGCCTCGAGGGCGGCGGTGAGCAGGTCGTGCGCGAAGTGCTCCTCGAATCCGGCCTCGGGGTGGGCGTGGATCTGTTGCGAGATCTCCAGCAGGAGGTCGGCGCGGCGCTCGACCTCCTGGCAGATCCGCTCCTTCACGGCTTCCAGCTCCACCGCCCGAGCGTAGCCACGCTCGTGGGGCGGGGCTCAGACCACGACGGTGAGCGCAGCCCTCTCCACGGCCACGGCGATCTTCCGGGCGCGCCCGACGCCCACCCCGTCGAGGCGGACGTCCATGGGCGCGTCCAGCTCGGCTTCCCACGACACCACCCTTCGCTCCGCTATGGAGGGATGCGGGACGTGGGTGCCGGTGGCGAGGCGCTTGCGGGCAGCGAGGCGCTGGCCGAGCGGCAGGTCGGAGTCGAGGAGGTCGAGCCGCCCGTCCCCGGGGTGCGACCTGGTCGCCACGTCCCAGGTGCCTAGCCACTCGGCGTTCATCACGGCGATGATCCTCCCGCGCAACCCACCCAGCCCCGCCACGCCGGCCCTGCGCGCGACGAGGTGGGCCACGAACCAGTGGCGCTGCCCGTCGATCACGGCGACGCCCACGTCGACGGGAAAGGTCATCGCCTGCTCGGACGACAGGCGGGTCAGGTCTCCGACACCCCCGAGGGTGCGGCACAGATCGCCCCCGAGGAGCCCGACGGGAGGCAGGGCCACCCCCTGGCGCCGGGCCTCCTCCAGCAACGAGCGCACGTCTGCATCCGTTCGGGCTACGAGCCCGTCGGGGGGGAGCGGACCAGGGGTCCCCCAGCTGCTCCCCCGTCGCAAGCTCAACGGCCGGCCCCGGAGGACCCGGCGGGCTCGTCGTCGAAGCCCTCCTCTCCGGGGAGGTCGTCGTCCACGCCCTCACCCCAGTGGCCCTCGCCCTCGAGCTCCTGCTCGGCGTGCGCCACCGATTCCCCGCTGGGTGAGATCGCCGACGACGCGGCGACCACGCCCCGGAACATCGCATCGGCGGCCGCCCTGGCGGTGGCGGCCGTGGCGGGGTCTCCTGCCGCCTCCCCCAGCTGGCGGAGGAGGTCCAGCAGCTGCTTGACGTTGCGCACGAAGTCGCCGCCGGAGAGCTCCTCGTCGCCCAGGACCTCCTCGAAGGGCTCGCCCGCGGCCCATGCGTGGGCCAGTGCGACGAATCCGGGGTCGGGTGCCCGGGTCGGCGGAAGTCCCAGGGCGATCTCGTCCTCGTTGAGCCGCCGGCAGATCCGGCCGATCTCCTCGAAGCTCCCCAGCGCGCTCCGGGACGGGAACCAAGGGTCTGCCGGAGGAGCCGAGCTGCGGTGCTCGTAGGTGAAGCACGAGGCGAGCCCCGCGAGGGCGGCCGGATCGAGACCGTCCAAGGCACCGGCCTCCAGGCTCTCGGCTATCAGCAGGTCCGACTCGTGGTAGATCCGCACCAGGCCCTCCCCCCTTTCGGTGAGCACCCAGTCCTCCACGTATCCCCACCCACCGAGGAGCTCGATGATCCGATCGAAGCGGTCGACGAGGGAAGCGGCCTGGCGGCTCCTGCGCCTGGCCCGTCGTGCGTCGGAGCCCCCCTGGCGGTCCGCCCTCGCGGCGTCCGCCTGGTACTGGGCGAACGAGAGTCGCAAGAGCCGGTGCGCCTCGTCCTCGGTGTACCGGCGCACCAGGTTCGCCGCCATGTTGTAGGTGGGCCGGAACGACGAGCGCAGCGCGAACCGGTTGCTCGCCGCAAGCCGCGCCACCTCGTCGAAGCGCACGAAGGGCGACCACAGAACGAGCGCCGAGCCCTCCTCGTCGATGCCTCGCCTCCCTGCTCGCCCCGTGAGCTGGGTGTACTGGGCCGGTGTCAGGAACTCGTGGCGCTCACCGGTGAACTTCGTGAGCTTCTCGATCACCACCGAGCGCGCCGGCATGTTGATGCCGAGGGCGAGCGTCTCGGTGGCGAAGACGACCTTCACCAGACCTTCGAGGAAGCAGGCCTCCACGGCTTCCTTGAAGGGCGGCACGAGGCCCGCATGGTGGGCGCCGAAGCCCGCCTCGAGCCCTGCGAGCCAGCGGCCGTAGCCGAGGACCGACAGGTCGTCGTCCGACAGGTCGCCCACGTGGGCCTCGACTATCTGCCGCACCCGGTCACGCTCGTCGGGCCTGGTCATCCTCAGGCCGCTCCTCAGGCAGCTCCTGACGGCGTCGTCGCAACCTGCCCTGCTGAAGATGAAGTAGATGGCGGGCACCATCTCGCGCTCCGCCATCAGCTCCACGACGTCCACCCGTGCCGGTGGCCCGTAGCGACGCTTGCGCCAGCTTCCCTTCGAGAGCGGATCGTGGTCGAAGCGACGCCCCACCGGGTTGGGCCGGCCGCCCTTCAGGGTCGGCACCACGACGAGCTCGTCCGCGCGCCGATCCTCCGCTACGTAGAGGTTCTCGAGCAGCACTGGCCGCTTCTCCTCCACCACCACGGTGGTGGGGCCTCGCACCTCGCGCAGCCAGCCGGCCAGCTCCTCGGCGTTCGACACCGTCGCCGACAGGCACACGAGCACCACGTCTGTCGCGAGGTGGATGATCACCTCCTCCCACACCGGACCGCGGTACGCGTCCTGCAGGTAGTGGACCTCGTCCAGCACGACGTACCGGAGCCCGTCCAGGGCCGCGGACCGCGCGTAGATCATGTTGCGGAGGACCTCGGTCGTCATCACGACGACGGGTGCCTGGGGGTTCACCGAGTTGTCGCCAGTGAGGAGGCCCACATCGTCGGGCCCGAGGCGGTGGGCCAGATCGTGGAACTTCTGGTTGGACAGGGCCTTGATGGGCGTCGTGTAGAAGCTCTTCGCTCCCCTGGCCAGGCCGAGGTCGATCGCGTGCTCGGCGACCACCGTCTTGCCGGATCCCGTGGGCGCCGCTACGAGCACCGACGATCCCTCGTCGAGGGCGCTCATGGCCCGTCGTTGGAACTCGTCGAGCTCGAAGCCGTAGGTCATCGGTCCTGGCGCTGCGCCCGCCTCCCCCTCCGGTAGGCCACGATCGCCCCGATGCCGATGGATCCGAAGTACAGGACCACCATCGGGGCGAGGAGGAGGGCCATGGTGAGCGGGTCGCCGCTCGGCGTGATGACGGCCGCCGTGACCGCCATGAGGACGACCGCGATCCGCCACCAGCCCAGCAGCCGGCCTGGGGTGAGCACGCCGATGAGCTGGAGCGCCACGAGGAGCACCGGGACCTCGAACGCGATCCCGAAGGCCAGCATCATGTAGAGGACGAACATCAGGTAGCGCTCTTGGGAGAAGATCTCCTGCACCTGATCGCCACCGAGGCCGATGAGGAAGTCGAGGGCAGGGGTGAGCGACCACCATGCCAGGGCCGCGCCACCCGCGAACAGCACGAGGGAGGATGCGACGAACGGGACGGCGTAGCGCTTCTCGTGTGGGTAGAGACCTGGGGTGACGAACCTCCAGATCTGCCAGAGGATCACCGGCATGGCGACTGCGATCCCGATGTAGACCGAGACCTGCAGCCGCACGGTGAACAGCTCGAGCGGGTCGGTCACGTAGACGCGGCCCTCCGGGCGGATCCGCTGGTACGGGTCGAGCGCCAGCTGGAGCACTGTCGGGTACAAGATCCAGCCCAACGCCGCACCGAGGCCGATGGCGATGAAGGCCTTGATCAGCCGCGAGCGCAGCTCGGCCAGGTGCTGCCAGATGGTCATCTGGCCCTCTGGCTGCTTGTGCGGTGCTGGAGTGCTCAAGCTGCGCTCGGCTTGCCGGGCTCCGAGTTGGACGAGAGCTCCTCGGCCGATTCCTCTGGGACCTCCTCGGCATCCGACGCCCGTGCCGGCGCGGGATCCGACGGCGTAGCCCCTGCCTCGGTTGCCTCCTGGCTGCCCTCACGGGCCTCGGGTTCACCACCGGTGGGCTGGGGCCCAGCGGGCTCCTGGCTGACCGGCTCAGGCTCCATCGCCCGGCGCATCTCGTCCTGGAACCCTCCAGCGAACCGCCGGACCTGGCGCACGACCTGGCCCACCTTGCGGGAGAAGTCGGGAAGCTTGTCGGGTCCCAGAACCACGAGGGCGATGAGAAGGATCACGAGGATCTCCCCGCCACCGACGTTGAACATGCAGGGAGTCTACCGAGGCAAGCCTCGGCGACCGGAAGGGTGAGGGGCGCCGAGGTGCCACGATGATCCGGTGCCGACGCGCCTGCCATCCCTCATCGACCCCCCGATCGGCTTCGCCCACAGAGGGGCACGGGCAGTGGCACCCGAGAACACGATGGACGCCTTCCGGCTGGCCCTGCGTCTCGGCGCCACTGGCCTCGAGAGCGATGCGTGGTTGACGGCCGACGGCCACGTGGTGCTCGACCACGACGGGGTCGTGGGGCGCTGGCCTCGCCGTACGCCCATGGCGAGGCTCCGGCGCGAGGAGCTCCCACCTCACGTCCCCACCCTCGCAGAGCTCTACGAGGAGCTCGCGCCCGATGCCCAGTTGTCCCTGGACGTCAGGGATCCTCACGTCGCACCTGCGGTGCTCGCGGTTGTGCGAGCTGCGGGTGACGGTGCCGAGGAGCGCCTGTGGCTCTGCAACGGCGACCTCGAGGTGCTCTCGCAGTGGCGTCGCCTCACCTCGGCGGCTCGGCTCGTGCACTCCAGCACGCTGCGGGCGCTCCCAGGGGGCCCTGAGGTGCACGCCGCCCGCCTCGCCGATCTGGACGTCGACGCCCTCAACCTGCACCACACCCAGTGGACCGGGGGACGGATCGCCCTCCTCCACCGGTTCGGGCGCTTCGCGTTCGGCTGGGACTGCCAACACGACCACGTCCTCGACGAGCTCCTCGACTCGGGCATAGACGCGATCTACAGCGACCACGTCGATCGGATGGCCGACGCTCTCGCACGCCTTCGCTGAGGACGGCTTCTACAAGAACCCGATGTCGCCCAGCGGCCACATCCGCAGGAACGCCCTGCCGACGATGTCGTCCTGCGGGATGGGTCCGAACCAGCGGCTGTCCTCGGAGTTGGTCCTGTTGTCGCCCATCACCCACACCATGTCCTGGGGCACCACGCACGGTGCCTCTCGGGTGCATGCGTGCGGGCCCTGGCGGGTGACGGTCCCGGGCGGCAGGTAGCTCTCGTCCAGTGGGGCGCCGTCGATGTACACCCGGCTGTCCTCTATGACTATGGAGTTGCCGGGAAGGCCGACGACCCTCTTGATCAGGTCCTTTATGTCGCCCGCCTCGACGCCGTCAGGACGTTCGAACACGATGACGTCTCCACGGTCGACGCTCCCGAACGTGTAGCTGAGCTTGTTCACCAGGACGCGGTCGTGCACGTGGAGGGTCGGCGTCATCGACATCGAGGGGATGTAGAAGGGCTGGAGGACGAAGGTGCGAACGGCCAGGGCGATGAGGATGGCACCCACGATCACGAGTCCCCACTCGACCAGCGAGCGGGTTCGCGAGACCGATCTTGCCGGCGCAGCAGAGGCTGGGGGGTCTGGTTTGGGTTCGTCGGTCAACGCTGCGCCGCTGTCTGTCGAGGGCGTATGGGATCCGCCCGGAGGCTACTCGGTGCCTACCGGTAGCGGGACAGCACCCGAGCAGCTGCCCGAGGACCCGTGCCGTCGAGCTCCGGGGGTGCCTCCACGACGCGCCCGTCGGATCCGAGGCGCAGGAGCAGGCGCTCGAGCCACGAGGCGCCCGAGACAGCGACCGTCACCGACAGCCGCCCACCGGGCAGCTCGTGCGACGCCTCCACGGGGAACTGCTCGACCATCCATCGACCGGCGGGCTCTAGCTCCAGGGTCACCCTCGGCAGCTCGGGTCCGGGATCGAAGACGGCCACCTCCGGAGGGACGTCCGTCGGCTCGAAGTGCTCGGAGAGCACCGAGAGCGACTCGATGCGATCGAGGCGGAAGACGCGCTCTCCTCCCCGGCCGAGGTCGTTGGCCGACAGGTACCAGCTCCCCCGCTCGGCGAACACCCTGCGGGGCTCGACGCGCCGCTTCGAGCGCTCGTCGCGCCCGTAGGAGTAGTAGTCGATCTCGAGCACCCTGCTCGCGGCGATCGCGCCTCGGATGACCCTGATGGTCTCCTCGTCGGCCTCGCCCAGATCCACCTGGAGCCGTTCGGCGTCGATCGCCAGGGCCCTCGCCAGCTTCCGAACCCCCCGGGCCAGGGGGCCGTCGGGATCTGCGCCGGGGACCTGAGTCAGGCTGCGACCCGTGGCTATGAGCGCCAACGCCTCCGACGGGGTGAGCCGGAGGGGTCGTGAGAAGTACTCGGCGAGCCGCACGGAGACCCGATCGCCCTCGATCAGCACGTCGATGAGCCGATCCGGCGTGTACGGGTAGAGACCCACCATCCAGACCCGCTCGAGGTCGCGCGTGAGCTGGTCGCGGTCGATCCCGAAGCGCGAGCACGCCTCGCTCACCGACGCCCCCTGGGGACCGTGGGCGATGATCCACGGAAGCAGCGCGAGCATCCGCCTCATCCGCTCGCTGGCCGACGGCCGCGTCACCGCCCACCTCCCGATGCGAGCGCTTCGAGGTGGGCCACCAGATCGTCACGCAGCTCTGGCGGTCCGAGCAGCTCGGCGTGGTCGAGGAAGGTCAGCACGAACGAGCGGAACGCCGGCCAGTTGGTGACGTCCACCTCGAAGACCATCGAGCCGTCGTCCCGCCTCTCGACCGGTTCGTGGTCGAGGTGGCGGCGCGTCCAGGGGGCGTGGTCGGGGTCCACCAGCAGTCGAGCGGTGACCCGCTCCCCGCCGCCCAGCTCCCAGGCGGGGGCCACGGCAGGGCCCTGGGGGGCGGGCGGATCGAACGACCCCGCCTCTCCCAGCTCGACGGCGCCGTCGATGCGATCGAGCCGGAAGACGCGCAGCTCGCCGACGCCTCGATCCAGGCCGCTCACGTACCAGTGCCCACGCTGGTAGTCGAGGCGGTGAGGTTCGAGCACCCGCAGCTGGTCCGCGCCCCGGTAGCGGAACGACATCGGTCGGCGGTCCACGACCGCCCCGAAGGTGGGCAGGAGCGAGGGCTCGGCCGGCAGCGCTGCCAGGTTGGCGTCGTCGACGACCTCGCCGACCACGCCTCCTAACTTCCAGAGACCCTCGGTCCCGTCGTTGCCACCCAGGCTGACCAGGGTGGCCGCCAAGTTCAGCGCTTCGAGCTCGTCGGGCTCCAGGCCTGGGTCGGGCAGCTCGTAGTCGACGCGCCGGATGCGGTACCCCTCCACGGGTCGCTCGAGGTCCTCGATCATCTCGACCGAGATGGGGATGCCCATCTCGCGCAGGTCTTCCTTGTCGCGCTCGAAGGCACGCCTGAAGGCCGCCTGCCCCTCCGGATAGCCGGGGACCTTCTGGCGCAGCTCCTCGGCCGTGAGGCTCCGCGAGGTGTCGAGGAGGGTCGCGGTGAGGGTGAGCAAGCGCTCCAGCTTGTCGGTCATCCCGCTCCAGTGGGTTTGCGTCGGCGAGCCCGTCCGGCCCCGGAGGAGCTGATGCTACATAGGCGAGGACCCGCCCCCCTGATGCCACCGCGCTGCCGTCGGCCCGTCAGCCGCCGAGCTGGCCAAAGGTCCGTCAGAGCGATGCGATGAGCTTCTCGACCCTCTCGTCGTGCGACTTGAACGGGTCCTTGCACAGCACGGTGCGTTGGGCCTGGTCGTTGAGCTTCAGGTGCACCCAGTCGACCGTGTAGTCGCGCTTGCGCTCCTTCGCCTTGCGGATGAACTCGCCCCGCAGCCTCGCCCTGGTCGTCTGCGGCGGCACGTCGATGGCCGTCGTGATGTCGGACTCGGCACAGATCCTCTCCACCAACCCTCGTTCCTGCATCCGGTAGAACAGGCCCCTGTCGCGGTTCACGTCGTGGTACTGGAGGTCCACCAGCGCCACGCGCGGGTGGTTGAGCTGCAGGCCGTGGCGCTCGCGGTAGGACTCCACGAGCCGGTGCTTGATCACCCAGTCGACCTCTCGGTCGAGCTTCAAGGGATCGTCAGCGATCTGGGTGAGGCAGTGCTCCCACATCATCAGGGCCTGCTTCTCGATGGGGCTCAGATCTCGGCGCTCCGCATAGCGGAGGGCCCGGTTGAGGTACTCGCTCTGGATGTCCAGAGCGCTCACCTCTCGGCCGCTGGCCAGGCGGACCTTGCGGGTGCAGGTGGTGTCGTGGCTGATCTCGCGGATGGCTCGAATCGGGTTCTCGAGCGTCATGTCGCGCAGCACCACGTTCGGCTCTTCCAGCATCCGCAGCAGAAGGCTCGTGGCCCCCACCTTCAGGAAGGTGCTGTACTCGCTCATGTTGCTGTCGCCCACGATCACGTGGA
>CAZHBH010000049.1:0-16430 GCA_964530525.1 uncultured Rhabdothermincola sp.
GAAGTCGGCCGCGATAGACGTGGTGGTGGTCGACTCCGTGGCGGCTCTGACCCCCAGAGCAGAGATCGAGGGCGACATGGGCGATAGCCACGTGGGACTCCAAGCCCGCCTCATGTCGCAAGCCCTCCGAAAGCTGACGGCCAACCTCAACAAGACCGACACCATCTGCCTGTTCATCAACCAGCTGCGCGAGAAGATCGGGGTGATGTTCGGCTCCCCCGAGACCACGCCGGGTGGTAGGGCGCTCAAGTTCTACTCGTCGGTTCGGCTCGACATCCGTCGCATCGAAGCCATCAAGGACGGCGTCGAGGTCGTGGGGAACCGCACACGTGTGAAGGTCGTCAAGAACAAGGTCGCTCCGCCCTTCCGGCAGTGCGAGTTCGACATCATGTACGGCAAGGGCATCAGCCGTGAGGGCTCCCTTCTCGACATCGGCGTCGACCAGGGCATCGTGAAGAAGTCGGGCGCCTGGTTCACCTACGAGGGCGAGCAGCTCGGTCAGGGCAGGGAGAACGCCAAGCAGTACCTCACCGACAACCCCGAGATCATGGTGGAGATCTCCGAGCGGATCCGCACCGCCATGGGCCTTGGTGACGACGGGGAAGAGGCTTCCACCGACGAGTTCACCGAAGCCGACGACGAGCCCATCTCCATCGAGAGCTGACCACGACGTAGTCGTCCTCCTGGTGTGTGCTCCTTGATACTGGTAGGTATATCGAGTATACGTATCAGTATCTGATATCGGGATCCAGGAGTGGCGCGTGGATCCATCGAGACGATCGGCGTGGGTGGGCAGGGTCGGAGTCCTGCAAGGTTGGAGACTCCCGCGCTGCGTCCTTCCACATGACGGCGGGCGGACAGCTGGTCGACGTCTCCTTCGTGTCCCTCAACGCGGTCGGGCAGGCCTTGCTTTCACCGGGGAACTTCTGGAACCCGCTCAATTGGACGCCGGTCGTGGACGCGCCGGAGATCCCGAGAGCCAATGCCACACTGGGAGACGTCTATTGCCGAAGCGGCTTTCGGGAGGAGGACGATCACCTTCCGCACTGCGGACAGCTCTACACGAAGACGCCGCTGGGGCGCCTATCGAACGTCACGGCGTGTCAGGGGGATTCGGGAGGGCCCGTGTTGCGGCAGTCCGACCACATTGCCCTCGGGATCACCCACGGGATACCGAACGTTCCAGGAGCGACGTCGTGTCCCACCTCGGACATGTCCTACGTGGCGTTCACGTTCTTGAGCGATGACCTTGCCGAGATCGGAGGCTCGATCGACGGCAAGTAGCAAGCCGACGACAGGAGAAGAGGTGGTACCGATGAGGTTCTCCATCCGAAGGAAGCGGACGGCGATAGCGACGCTCGTCGTCGTCATGACCTGGGGCCTCGCCATCGGGCACGTGAGCGCGGGGGCGACGGGGACACTCCCTGCGGGTCAGGACTCCGTGGAGTGGGCTTTGACCGCGGGAGTGGCCAGAGGCTTCGGGGGCGATTTCCGTCCGGATGGGGTGACGACCCGTCAGGCGTTCATGGCCTTCATCGCGAGGGTGGACCAGCTTCCCCCCTCCTCGCCTCGCCAGACCTTCTCGGACGTCCCGGCCGACCATCCCTTCTTCGAAGAGATCGAGGCCGCCGCGGCGGCCGGAGTTGCGCGGGGGTTCGGAGATGGGACGTTCCGACCGGACAGCCCGTTGAGCCGCCAGGCGGCCGTGGCTTTCCTCTCTCGCCTCACGACGTTGCCGCCGTCCCCGCCTGGCGTTCAGACCTTCTCGGACGTCCCGGCCCATCACCCCTTCTTCGAAGAGATCGAGGCCGCCGCGGCGGCCGGAGTTGCGCGGGGGTTCGGAGATGGGACGTTCCGTCCAAGCTCTTCGGCTAGTAGGCAGGCCGCTGCGATGTTCGTCCACCGCACCAGCATCTTCGATGGATCCGAGATGTGGGCGTCTGAGCCCCTGCACTTCCGAGCGGTCTCTGTGGATCGGGACGGGCAGGTCGAGGATCTCCTGGATCAAGAGATCTACCTCTCGTTCCTCGGGCAGAGGTTCGGGATCTCGAGCGGTCAGGGATGCGTTTCGGAAGGAGGCATCTACTCGACGGTCGGTGGTGCTCTCGAGGTCGAGCTCGTACCGCCCGACGAGATGCTGCTGGTCCTCTGCGAGCCCAAGCCGGGGATCGACCTCTCCTGGTTGTCGGAGTTGATCGCTTCCTCACCTTCGATCGACGCCGACGGAGACCAACTCGTGCTGGCATCCGGGGAGGAGATCGTCCACTTCCAGATGGAGCACATCGATTGGGACGACCTCGGTCTGATCCTTCCGGAGTAGCTCTTGAGCTGCCAGACCGTCACGTCCGACCGAGGGTTGGTGCTTGAGGAGGAGGTCAGGCACGTTCTCGCTTGCGGGGGAGTCGAGACAGGTTCCAGTGCTCAGCTACGAGCCCTCACCGTGGGTGACCAGATCGAAGTGCTCTTGGCTGGCAAGGTCGCTCCTTCGCCGTCTCCGACCCAGACCTCGATCTTTCCTTCGCTCTCGTCGTAGACGGCCCCCTCGATCGCTCCAAGGGCTTCGCGCTGAGGAGCGATCACAGAGCTGATGACGCGTTGAGCGAGACGCCGTTCGTGCTCGCGCGGAGCTCTGGTCGATTCATCGAGCAGAGCTCCGTGGACGGGAGCTCCAGCTGGACCCCCCACGGTTCTCCGCTCGTGGGAGCGCCAGGGAGGCTCGTAGTGGGCCTCGACACCCACGCGGACCTCGTGTGGATCTCAACGGTCAAGGTGGTCGGGGACGAGGTCAGCTGTGGTCTCCCACCCACCCAGGACGACCTGGGCCGGCGCCTGGGATGGGGATCGCCGGCTCCGGGAGCCGACGTGGTGGCGTCGTTCGCGTTCACGGATCCGCTGCCCGGGCAGGCTTCCCGGTGGGCGGTGCGATTCGTCGACGGGATCCCCAGTGCCGCCGATCCCGGCGAGGCCGAGCTCGAGCTGCGCTGCGACCTCTTCGCGGGCATGAGGTTCCTGCTCGCCGGTCTGCCCGCCCGGGAGGCCGCCTCCCGCATCGCCCTGTCAGGAGACGTCCTCCTCACCGGGGTCGTGGTGGGAGCGGCCGCGAGACCCGAGGTCCTGGAGGGCCATGCCTGGCTCAGGCAGGCACTCGGCGTGGCCGAGCGCACTAGATCGTGGTGGGAACCGGTCGTCTCGCGTCTGATCACGCAGGGCGACTCACGTAGCCTGGGGTCGTGAGCAGGAAGTACTTCGTTCGCACCTTCGGGTGCCAGATGAACGAGCACGACTCCGAGAGGTTGGCTGGGTTGCTGGAGGCCGACGGCATGGTCGCCGCGGACGGCCCCGACGACGCCGATGTGGTCGTGCTCAACACCTGCTGCATCCGCGAGAACGCCGACAACAAGCTCTACGGGACCCTGGGTCACCTCAAGTCGCTCAAGGACGAGCGGCCGGGCATGGAGATCCTCGTCGGGGGATGCCTCGCGCAGAAGGACCGCGAGCTGATGGCGGAGAAGGCTCCGTACGTCGACGTGGTCATGGGTACGCACAACGTGCACCGGGCCACCGAGCTACTTCGGGTTGCGAGGGGGAGCGAGCGCACCGTCGTGGAGATCTGGGACGAGGCGCTCGAGGAAGCAGAGGTCTTCCCCTCGGCGGTTGCGGTGAAGCGCGAGGTCGACTGGGCGGCGTGGCTGACCATCCAGGTGGGTTGCGACAACAGCTGCGCGTTCTGCATCGTGCCGTCGGTGCGGGGCAAGGAGATGAGCCGGCCCTTCGGCGAGCTCGTCGCCGAGGTCGAGCGACTGGCTGCCGACGGGGTGGTCGAGGTCACCCTGCTCGGCCAGAACGTGAACTCCTACGGACGGGATCTCACCACCGGCCTCCGATCGGTCGACCCGTCGCCGGACGACGAGGCGACCGCCGGCGTCCGTTGGGCGGGTGACCCGAGGCGAAGGGCACGCCCGCTGTTCGCCGACCTCCTCGACTCAGTGGCGTCCGTGGATGGCATCCGGCGTGTCCGCTACACCAGCCCGCACCCCAAGGACCTCCGACCCGAGACCATCGCTGCGATGGCGACCCAGCCCGAGGTGTGCCCACACCTGCACCTGCCTCTTCAGGCGGGAAGCGATCGAGTGCTGGCGGCCATGCACCGCGGCTACACCGCCCAACGCTACCTCGACCGCTTGGCGGAGGCGCGAGCGGCCATCGACGACCTGGCCGTGACCACCGACCTCATCGTGGGCTTCCCGGGTGAGACCGAGCACGACTTCGCGCAGACGCTCGAGGTGGTGGCCGAGGCCGCCTACGACAGCGCCTACACCTTCATCTTCTCCCCGCGGCCGGGCACCGAAGCCGCCGGGATGGCCGGCCAGTTCGTCGCCGCCGACGTCGTGGCCGACCGCTTCGAGAGGCTCCGGGTGGTCGTGGAGCGCTCGGCCCTGGCTCGTCACCGGGCCCGCATCGGGCGCAGCGAGGAGGTGGTGGTGGAGGGCCCGAGCAAGCGCGACGCCGCGGTCACCTCCGGACGCACGGCGCAGAACAAGCTCGTGCACTTCCGGTCGGACGAGCCTCTGCGCCCAGGCACGTTCGCGACGGTCGAGGTGACCGGGGCCAGCGCCCACTTCCTGCGCGGCGAGCTGCGGGAGGTCCTGGCTGCTCCGCGGCATCGGACCAGGATCCCGGTGGCAGCGGGCTGACCGCTCCCCGGGGAAGCCCGTTGCGCGAATCGTCCGCCGGTCCCGGCTGGGGCCCCGCGGCCGAAAGGCATGGCGGAGGTCCTGGTCCGGTCGTGTTGGTCGGCCCGACCGCGGCGGGGAAGTCGGCCGCTGCCCTCGATCTGGCGCGGAGGCACGGCTTCGAGCTGGTGTCGGTCGACTCGATGCAGGTGTACAGGGGGATGGACATCGGCACCGCCAAGCCCACCCCCGCCGAACGTGCCGAGGTGCCTCACCACCTGATCGACCTGGTGGAGCCCGAGGAGGAGTTCGGGGTTGCTGAGTTCCAGTCGGTCCACCGCGCGGTGGCGGCGGACATGGATGCGAGAGGTGCTGCTCCGATCCTCGTGGGTGGCACCGGGCTCTACCTGAGGGCCATCACCGAGGACCTCGACATCCCCGGGCGCTTCCCGGCCGTGCGCGAGGAGCTGGAGGCCGAGCCCGACACGGTGGCCTTGCACCGGCGCCTGGCCGAGCTGGACCCGCTTGCGGCGGGCAGGATGCAGCCCAACAACCGCCGCCGAGTGGTGAGGGCCCTCGAGGTGACCATCGGGAGCGGCCGGCCCTTCTCGTCCTTCGGGCCTGGGCTCACCGCGTTCCCTGCTGTCCCGTTCCGCTTCGTCGGGCTCAGGGTTCCCCTTGCCGAGCTCGACGAGCGGATATCGGCGAGGCTGCAGGCTCAGGTGTCGGCAGGCTTGGTGGACGAGGTTCGCCGGCTGGCGGAGCGACCCGGGGGGCTCTCGCGGACGGCCTCGCAGGCTCTGGGCTACCGAGAGGTCCTTCAGCACGTCCGAGGCGCTTGTTCCCTGGAGGAGGCGATCGAGCTCGCCAAACTGCGCACCCGTCAGTTCGCCCGCCGACAGATGCGCTGGTTCCGCAGGGATCCGCGGATCGTTTGGATCGACGCGGGCGAGGGCCAGAATCCCATGGGAGAGCTCAGCGCTCTCGTGGGAAGCTGAGTGCACTCAACCAAGCCGCCCTCGACACCAGCAGACGATCGGGACCCCATGAAGCTGACCAAGCACCACGGTCTTGCGAACGACTTCCTCGTCGTGCTCGACGAAGCCAACGAAGGAGGCGTTCGCATCTCGCCCGACCTGGCGCGGCGCCTGTGCGATCGTCGCACCGGGATCGGTGCCGATGGGCTCATACGCGGTGCTTCACCCGATCCCGCTGCTGGGCTCGAAGGTGTGGACGTGGTGATGGAGCTGCTCAACGCCGACGGGAGCAGTGCTGAGATCAGCGGCAACGGGATCCGGTGCCTCGCCCAGGCGGTGGCCTTCCATCGATCTCCTGCCGCGTGGGAGCAGGGATCTGGAGAGCTGGTGGTGGCCACCGACGCGGGAGTTCGGCGCTTGGTGATGCACCCGCCCACCGGCGGCGGTTGCCAGCAGGTCACCACCACCATGGGGGTCGCCGGTCCAGGTCCCAGGGTCCCGGTCCCCCTGGAGGAGGAGCTGGCGGGACGTCACCTCACGGTCGACATGGGGAACCCCCACCTGGTGCTGCAGGTGCCAGATCCCGATCAGGTCGACCTGGAGAGCCAGGGGGCGTGGCTCGAGACGCAGTTCCCCGGAGGCGTGAACGTGGGCTTCTTGGCGCCCGCCGGTCCGGACGCGATCTCGCTGCGCGTCTGGGAGCGTGGAGCGGGGGCCACGCAGGCGTGCGGAAGCGGCGCTTGTGCCGCAGCGCACGCCGCACGTGCCTGGGATCTGGTGGGCGACGAGGTGCGAGTGGAGATGCCCGGGGGTACGGCGGTGGTGGGCCTCGGCGCTGAGGATGGTGAGGTGACGCTCACCGGTCCCACCTGCATGGTGGCGACGATCGAGGTCCGCGATGTCTGACGAGAGAGGCGATGGAGGCGAGCGCACCGACCGCTCGCACCGCGGTGGCTTCGGTGATTTCGGAGGCGAGAGCTCGGGGCTCATCGAGCGCAGCTTCCGCGAGCGCATAGTCCTCGTCGGTGTCGACCTCCACGGCGACCGTGATGGCCTGGACGAGGTGGAGCGCTCGCTCGACGAGCTCGCCCTCCTCGTCGACACGGCAGGAGCCGACGTGGTGGACACCGTCGTGCAATCCCGCTCCGCTCCGGACCCGGCCACCTACCTGGGCAAGGGGAAGGTTGCCGAGCTGGCGGAGCTGTGCGAAGCGGTCGACGCCGACACGGTGGTGTTCGACGACGAGCTCACGCCGGGCCAGCAGTTCAACCTCGAGAAGGCTCTCGGGCGCACCGCCATCGACCGCACGGCGGTGATCCTCGACATCTTCGCCCAGAACGCTCACAGCCAGGAGGGCAAGGCCCAAGTGGAGCTGGCACAGCTCCGCTACCGGCTTCCGCGCCTGAAGGGCAGGGGCAAGAGCCTCAGCCAGCAGGCCGGTGGGATCGGTCGCCGGGGCGGTCCCGGTGAGACCCAGCTGGAGATGGATCGCCGACGCATCGAGCGCCGTCTCCACAAGCTGGAGGCCGACCTGCGCGCGGTGAGCAAGGTCCGCAGGACCCAGAGCGCGGCGCGCCGGAGGTCGGGCATCCCGACGGTGGCCATCGTCGGCTACACGAACGCCGGCAAGTCCACGCTGCTGAACCGGCTCACCGACGCCGGCGTGCTCGTGGAGGACCGGCTCTTCGCCACCCTCGACGCGGCCACCCGCCGGATGGTGCTCCCTGGCGGGCAGGCCGTGCTGGTCACCGACACCGTCGGCTTCATCACCAAGCTGCCCCACCAGCTCGTGGAGGCTTTCAAGTCGACCCTGGAGGTGGTGACCGACGCCGACCTCCTCGTGCACGTGGTCGACTCGAGCGGCCCCGATCCGCTGGCGGCCATGGCCGCCGTCGACACCGTGCTCGACGAGATCGGGGCGGGGTCTATCCCCCAGCTCCACGTCCTCAACAAGGCCGACCTAGACCGGGAAGCCGCGGAGAAGCTGGCTGCCAGCATGGGGTCGTCGTCGTCAGTAGGTCATCCGGGCTTGCGAGCAGTGGTGGCCTCTGCCCGGACGGGTGAGGGGATCGACGACGTGCTTCGAGCCGTCGCCGACCGCCTTCGTGCGTTGAGCGAGGTGAGCGACCTGGTCGTCCCGTTCGACCGCGGCGACGTGCTCGCCGCCCTGCACCGCGACGGGGAGGTGCTAGCCGAGTCTCCGGGTGCCGAGGGGATGGAGGTGAGGGCCCGACTCGACAGCAGGGCCGCCAGCCGCTGGCGCGACTTCATGGTGAGCTAGCGGACATGGGATTCGTTCCTCCTCCTTACCCCCACGATCGCCTCCGGGACCTGCGCGAGGTGGCCGAGGGACTACCGGGGGGCCTCGTGGACCTGTCCATCGGCACCCCGGTCGACCCACCTCCCCCCGAGGTGGTGGAAGCTCTGGGCACCTCTGGCACCGAGCGCGGGTACCCCGCATCCATCGGTTCCCTCGAGTTCCGCAGGGCCGCTGCTGGGTGGGTGGACCGGACCTTCGGGGTGCACCTCGACGTGGAGCAGGTTGCCGCGTGCGTCGGCACCAAGGAGCTGGTCGTGGGCTTGCCGCACTGGCTCTCGCTGCGCACCCCTGAGCGTGACACGGTCCTCTACCCCGCACTCAGCTACCCGAGCTACGAGATGGGGGCGATCCTGGCTGGCCTCCGCGCCGTTCCGGTGCCCGTCGACGAGAGCTTCCGCATCGACATGGATGCCGTGGACCAGCAGGACGCCGAACGAGCGCTGTGCCTGTGGGTCAACACCCCGGGCAACCCCGCCGGAGGACTCGACGACCTGGGCGCCGCCGCCCGGTGGGGGAGGGCTCACGGCGTCCCGGTGCTGAGCGACGAGTGCTACGCCGCGTTCACCTGGGACGGTTCCGCACGCACGATCCTCTCGCACGGGACCGAGGGCGTCCTCGCTCTGCACTCGCTGTCGAAGCGGTCGAACCTGGCTGGGGTGCGCGCCGGCTTCTACGCAGGAGATGCCGAGCTCGTCCACTACCTCTCGGAGGTCCGCAAGCACGCCGGGCTCATGGTGCCCGGGCCCGTGCAGACAGCCGCCATCGTGGCCTGGGCCGACGAGGAGCACGTGGAGGCACAGCGGAGGCTGTATCGGGCCCGCCTCGAGCACTTCAGCGAGGTCCTCGCCAAGGCCGGGCTGGAGGTGGCGCTCCCTGCGGGCGCCTTCTACCTCTGGGTTCCCGCGCCTTCCGCGGACGGTTGGGAGCTGGCCAGGTGGTTGGCCACCGAGGGCGGGGTGCTGGCCAGTCCGGGCGATCTCTACGGCGAGGCCGGGAGGGCCTTCGTTCGACTCGCGATGGTGCAGCCCATCGACCGCCTCGATCTGGTGGCCTCCCGCCTCGGCTAGCGAGAGCAGGGGCCGTGGCGGCCGGCCGGGTCGCCAGCAGGAGCGAGCTACCGGGCCGTTGCCCGGTAGCCTCCCGTCCCATGGCTGACCTGCAGGCGAACATCGAGGCGCTCTGGGAGCGCAGAAGCGAGATCGAACCCGGCGACCCGGAGGTGGGCACCCTCGTCGACGAGGCGATCCGCCTGCTCGACACGGGTGAGGCGAGGGTGGCAGAGCTGGGTGAGGACGGTGAGCCGATCGTCCACCAGTGGCTCAAGCAGGCGATCCTGCTCTACTTCGGCCAGCGCTTGATGAGCACGGTGGAGCTGGGCCCCTTCGAGTTCGCCGACAAGATCCCCCTGAAGGGCGGCTTCGAGGAGGCTGGGGTCCGGGTGCTCCCTGGAGCTTCCGCCCGCTACGGCTGCTTCCTCGACCGGGGGGTGGTGCTCATGCCGAGCTACGTGAACATCGGCGCACGGGTCGGAGGCGGCACGATGGTCGACACCTGGGCCACCGTGGGGTCCTGCGCCCAGATCGGAGCCAACGTCCACCTGTCGGGCGGGGTCGGGATAGGCGGAGTCCTCGAACCACCGCAGGCCTCACCGGTGATGGTGGGCGACGAGTGCCTCATCGGCTCGCGCTGCATCGTGGCCGACGGGGCTCGGGTCGGCGACGGGGTGGTCCTCGGTGCGGGGTGCATCCTCACGGGGTCGATACCCGTGATCGACGCGGAGAGCGGCGAGGAGCTGAGCCGGGGCGTCGTGCCGTCGTGGTGCGTGGCGGTGTCGGCCACCAGGCCGCGCTCGTTCGCCGGGGGAGAGTTCGGCCTGCCGTGCGTCCTGGTCGTCAAGCGGCTGGAGCCCGGAGAGCGCCACGACAAGAGCAGGCTCAACGAGGTCCTGCGAACCCACTCCGCTGCCGTATGACCGACCTCCTCGCCCTCACGGCCGAGATGGTCGACATCGGCTCGGTCAGCCGCGAGGAGGCGGCCTTCGTCGACTGGCTGCAAGACCGGCTCGAAGGGTTCGAGGGGCTGGAGCTCACCCGGGTGGGAGACAACCTCGTGGCTCGCACCCAGCTGGGACGAGGAACGAGGCTGGTCCTGGCCGGCCATACCGACACGGTGCCCCCCAACGGCAACGAGCGATCGAGGGTGGAGGGCGACCGCCTCTACGGGGTCGGCTCGACCGACATGAAGAGCGGGCTGGCCGTGATGCTCGAGCTCGCCCGAACGGTGCGCGAGCCCGTGGTGGACGTGACCTACGTGTTCTACGCACGTGAGGAGATCGGCTCGGTTCACAGCGGCCTGCGAGAGCTGGCCGAGACACGTCGCGACCTGCTCGAGGGCGACGTGGCGATCCTGGGCGAGCCCACCCGTGGCCAGCTGGAGGCTGGTTGTCAGGGGACGATGAGGGCCCGCGTCGCGCTGGGCGGCGAACGGGCGCACACCGCGAGACCGTGGATGGGAAGGAACGCCATCCACCGGCTCTCGGGGCTGCTCGAGGCTGTCGCCGGCTACGAGGAGCGCCAGCCGGAGATCGGTGGATGCAGGTTCCGCGAAGCGCTCCAGGCGGTGAGCGTTCGTGGCGGGGTGGCGGGCAACGTGGTCCCCGACGAGGTCGAGCTGGTGATCAACCACCGCTTCGCTCCCGATCGCACGCCCACCGAGGCCGAGGCGCACCTACGTGATGTCGTGGCGCCCTGGCTCGAGGAGGGCGACAACTTCGAGGTGACCGACATGGCACCGGCGGCCACCCCCGCCCTCGACCACCCACTGGTGGAAGCCCTCGTGGAGCGCAACGGCCTGGAGGTCGAGGCCAAGCTCGGATGGACCGACGTCTCCTTCTTCTCGTCGCTCGGAGTGCCGGGCGTGAACTTCGGGCCTGGCGACTCGCTCGTCGCCCACACCGCCGACGAGGTCGTGGAGCGCGCCGACATAGAGAGGGTCCACGGGGCTCTGCTCGGGTTGCTCACATCGGCTGCATAGACTGCGCGAACACCAGCGAAGGGAGATCCAGATGGCCATCGGCATCGGCGACGAGGCACCCGACTTCGAGCTCAAGGACCAGAACGGCGAAGTGGTGAAGCTCTCGTCGTTCCGCGGTGACAAGTCCGTAGCCCTGGTCTTCTACCCGTTCACCTTCACGGGCGTGTGCGAGGGCGAGCTCTGCACCCTGCGAGACGACTTCAGCACGTTCACCGACGCCGGTGTGCAGGTGCTGGCGGTGTCTTGCGACTCACGCCACTCCCAGAAGAAGTGGGCCGAGGAGATGGGCTACCAGTTCCCTGTGCTCTCCGACTTCTGGCCCCACGGCGAGGTGGCCAAGGCCTACGGCGTGTTCAACGAAGAGCTCGGTTGCGCCAACCGCGCCACGTTCATCATCGACGGGCAGGGCAAGGTGGTCGACACCTTCGCCAGCGCCGATCTGGGAACCGCCCGCCCGCAAGAGCGCTACGAGGAAGCCCTCACCAAGCTCTAGGGCCCTCGCCCGGCAGCACGTCGGCAGCCGCAGGTTCGATCACAAGCGGCGCAGGACGGTCACCACCTTCCCGAAGATCGTGACCTCGTCGGCGCCGTACACCATCGGCTCCAGAGCTGGGTTGGCCGGGACCAACGTGACCTTCTCGCCCGTTCGCCGGTAGGTCTTGACGGTCCCCTCCTCGCCGGGGATCCCTGCGACCACCACGTCGCCGTTGTCGGCCGTCGGTTGCACGCGCGCCACGACGAAGTCGCCGTCGAGGATTCCGGCCTCGATCATCGACTCACCTCGGACCCGAAGCATGAACAGCTCGCCATCGCCGCAGAAGTCGGTAGGGAGGGGGAGCAGCTCCTCGACGCTCTCCTGGGCGAGGACGTCGGTGCCCGCGGCCACGTCGCCCACCAAGGGCACGTGGCGCACCGGACGGCGCTCCAGCGCAGCGCCGGAGTTGGGGTCGTAGCGCACCTCGATGGCGCGCGGCTTCGTGGGGTCGCGCTTGAGGTAGCCCAGCCGCTCGAGCGTCGCGAGGTGGCTGTGCACCGTGGACGGAGAGGTGAGGCCGACGGCCTCGCCGATCTCTCGCACCGAGGGCGGGTAGCCCCGCTCGCGCATCTGGCGTTCGATGAAGACGAGGATGCCCTCCTGCCGCTCGGTGAGCTGGCCTTGTGCAGCGGGCGGTTGGCTCGGGCTCATCTCGGTCCTCCTGGTTGGGCTCCCGTGGGTGTTCGGGGGCGGTGGCCGTCGAACACAAGTTCCCACATCTCCTTGACGGGAACAAGTGTTCGTGTCACGATCTTGCCATGGCACGAACGGACGTTCGCAGAACAGACGTTCTAGCACGTGGTGCCGCCGAAGTGGTGGTCCCTGTGAGCGGCGAGCCCCTGAGCGACTCGCGCGCCCTCGTCTCACTGTCACACCTCGTCAGGAGAATGTCCTCATGGCTGCAGTGATCGCTCCCGCACCGTCGACCCCACCTCTACTCCGGGGGTCTCGCCCTCGCCTCCGTGTCATCCAAGGTGGTGGCCAGTCCGACCCTGCCCGTCCGGCTTACTGGCGCAGGCGCCTCGTGGCAGCCGCGCTGGTGGTCGTCGTCATCGGCGCAGCCGTGGTGGTGGCCGGGCGGGCCATGGAACTGGCCGGCGGGTTGATACAGGCCGACCCGCCGGCCAGCGCTGTCACCGGAGGCGCCCTGCAGTCGCCCTCGGATCCCTACGTCGTGCAGCCGGGCGACACGCTGTGGGCCATCGCTCGCCGGATCCAGCCCGAAGGAGACGTACGGGCCCTGGTCGACGAGCTCGCCAGCGAGCTGGGCGGAGCGATCATCCAACCCGGCCAGAGGCTGGATCTAGCGGCTCTCACTCGTTGAGAACCTGACCATCGGCGTTCCGGGGGAAGCTCACCCTCTGGCTCGTTCGTGCTGCGGAGGGCTACCGTCGAAGAGTGCGGTGCCCGGTGTGCGCGGATCTCGACGACAAGGTCGTCGATTCGCGCACAGCCGAGGACGGCTCGGCGATACGCCGCAGGCGGGAGTGCCTGGCCTGTGGTCACCGGTTCACCACCTTCGAGCGGTTGGAGAGCCAGCCACTGATGGTCGTGAAGCGCTCCGGCGAGGCCGTGCCTTTCGACCGGGCGAAGGTTGCCACCGGAATAGCAGCTGCGGCCAAGGGCAGACCGGTCGCTGACGAGCAGATTGCGGAGGTCGCAGCGGCGCTCGAGGAGCACCTGAGGCTCTCGGGCAACGAGGTCACCAGCGAGCAGATCGGCCTGGCGGTCCTCGACCAGCTGCGTGATCTGGACCAAGTTGCCTACGTGCGCTTCGCAAGCGTCTACAAGGGCTTCGACGACCCGGCCGACTTCCAGCGGGAGGTCGGGTTGCTCAAGTCCACTGCACCGAAGCGGCGGTAGTGGTCGCCGTTCCGGTCCGCTAGGCGGAACGGCGCGAGGTCAGACGCGCACGTATCGCAGGAAGAGGAAGCCGTCGTCCTCCAGGACGCGTTCGAGCCGGAGGCCTTCGGGCGGGTCGAGCACCGGACCGTGCCCCAGCCGGAGCGATTCGCCTCCCACCACATGGGGCGAGATCGCCCAGCAGATCTCGTCGACAACGCGCGACGACATCAGGAACCCGTTCAGGGTGGGGCCACCTTCGCAGGTGACGACCTTGGCTTCTCGCTCATCGAGCGCAGCGGCGATCGAGTCGCCCGAGACCAGGCCCTGGCCGAGTGCGACGACCTCGGCGACATCCGCCAAGGCAGCTCGCTTCCGAGGATCAGCACTGGTGGTGGTGATGATCAGTGGCCTGGGCCCATCACCCGAGAAGAGCTTGGCGCCCGGGTCCAGCTCAGCGCGCGCAGACACCACGGCCAGGCGGGGCGTGGGCTCCTGTCCGCCCTCCGTGCGCCTCCGCTGCTGATCCTCTCCGATCTTCGGTGGTCCGTAGCCCTCGGCCCGCACGGTGTTCGCTCCCACGAGCACGAAGTCGGCGACGGTTCGCAGCGCCGAGAAGATCGCCTTGTCGGCTGGCCCGGAGAGCCCGCCTGAGGTCGACCCCACCCTCGTGGCGCCGTCGACGCTCGTGACCATGTCGAGCAGGATCCACGGCCTGCCTTCGGGTTTCGGGCGTTCGTCCGCCGTGTAGCGGGCCGGGCCGTCCACATCGCCGACGGTGACGGGGAGCAGTTGGCGCACCTACGCACGGTACCTCCCGCGCGCAGTCGGAAACCCTCTCGTCATGTGGTTTCGGTGTGGTTGCAGTTGGTGGGAGGTCCACCAACGCGGGGAGGGCGTGAGGTAGAACCGGGTCGGATCCCGGTTGGAGCCACCTGAGGGGGTCAGGTGGCTCTAACCGCCAGAGGAGGTCTGGATGGGACGCATCGAGAGCCTCACGGCTCCTGCAGCCAGCTTGATCGGCAGGGCGCGTCGGCCGAGCACCTACACGAGCTCGCTTCGCGAAGCGGCGTGCCTGGTCGTCACGGCGGGCGCCTGGCCCTTCGGCTTCGGTTCCAGCTCGCCCGAGCAGTTGGACGCCTTGGAGCGCCGACCGAGCGAGTGGTCCACGCCCGTGCTCCTGTTGCACGGGTGGGGAGCCAACCGCTCGAACTGGTTCCGCCTGGAGCGCGCCCTTCGTCGAGCCGGCTTCGGCAGGGTCCACGCCCTCAACTACAACCCCTTCGGCACCGACATCCCTTCGCTCGCCGAGGACTGCATCGCAGCCGCCGACGAATTGCGCGAGCGCTTCGGCACGCCTCGCGTCCACATCGTCGGCCATTCGATGGGTGGGGTGATCGCCCGCTACGCGATCGGGGTGCTCGGCGCAAAGGGGGTCGGGGTCTGCGCCACGATCGCGTCTCCCCACAACGGGGTGTGCCTGGCTCGGTGCGGTGCTCCGCCAGGTTTGCGGCGCACCTTCGCCAGCGGTCTGCAGCTCGCACCCGACTCAGAGGTCATGGCCGAGTTGCGACGGGCTCGGCCTTCGTCCACCCGGTTCGTCGCCTACTACTCCGATCACGACGTCGTGGTCCCTGCTGAGCGAGCGCAGATCCTCGAGCCCTCCATGGCTGCCACGAACGTGCTGATAGAGGGCCGGGGCCACCTGTCGATCATGTTCTCCCGCCATCTCGAGCGCTCGCTGGTGGGCCATCTCATCGCTGCCGAGTGCGGCCCGGTGGGCTACATGGCCCAGCAGCCCCTGGCTGCCTAGGAGCCAGCCCCCCGGCACCGGCCGGAGGACCGGGTAGCCCGAGCCTCGAACTGGGGGCTCGCTACCCACAGTTCCAGCGTGGCTATCCACCAGAAATCCACAGGTTGTGCCTCTTTCTCCTCACAGGCGCGTGGCCCTAGCGTCTCCCGCGCGTCAACTGCCGGGCTGCGGTGCGGGCGACGGATGGTGGTCTTGACCTGCCGCTTCGCACCGCAGCCCGCAACTCCCGAGAAGATCGTTGACACGCACGTAATTACAGTGCTGTAATCGGTCCACATCTTGTGAGCGATGGCTCACTCAGGGGGCAAAACCACAACATCTTGTGTAGCCGCCTCTAGATTGGAAAGAGGAGGAAAACGATGGCATTGGCGCCTGAGCAGGCCACGATCGGCATCAGAAGGCACTTCACCACAGAGGGTGTGCACCCCTACGACATGGTCGAGTGGGAGCGTCGCGACGCGCGCATCACCAACTTCCGCGACGGCTCGGTCGCGTTCGAGCAGCTGGGTGTGGAGTTCCCCAAGGGTTGGTCGCTCAACGCCACCAACATCGTCGCCCAGAAGTACTTCAGGGGCACGATGGGCCTCCCCGAGCGGGAGTGGTCGCTGCGCCAGGTGGCCGACCGCGTCGTCGACACGATCACCGAGTGGGGCCTTCGCGACGGCTACTTCGCCGACGAGGGCGAAGCTCAGATCTTCTCCGACGAGCTCAAGTACCTCATCATCTCGCAGCGAGCCGCCTTCAACTCGCCCGTGTGGTTCAACATCGGGGTGGCCGGCGTTCCCCAGCAGGCGAGCGCGTGCTTCATCCTCTCGGTGGAGGACCGCATGGACTCCATCCTGAACTGGTACGTGGAGGAGGGGACGATCTTCAAGGGCGGCTCCGGCGCCGGCATCAACCTCTCCCGCATCCGCTCCAGCCAGGAGCTGCTCAAGGGTGGTGGTACCGCATCGGGCCCCGTCAGCTTCATGCGCGGCGCCGACGCATCCGCGGGCACCATCAAGTCGGGCGGGAAGACCCGGCGTGCCGCCAAGATGGTCATCCTCGACGTGGGCCACCCCGACATCGAGGACTTCATATGGTGCAAGGCGGTCGAGGAGCGCAAGGCCCGCGTCCTTCGCGACGCCGGTTTCGACATGGACCTCGACGGCCGCGACAGCCACTCCACCCAGTACCAGAACGCCAACAACTCGGTGCGCGTGACGGACGAGTTCATGCAGGCCGTGGTCGACGACGC
>CAZHBH010000050.1:0-16190 GCA_964530525.1 uncultured Rhabdothermincola sp.
GAGGTGGCCCAGGTGTCCATCACGTCGGGGTCGCCCACGAACCCTCCGGGCTCGCCGCGCTGGGAGGCCTCGTAGCCGTCGGGCACGTCGGTCGACGGGTCGACCGGCAGCTGGTCTTCTCTGGGAAGGATCGGGTTGGAGTGGTCGGGTGCGCCGTCGGGGCGGACGGGGTACCACACCGGGAACGGCACGCCGAAGAAGCGCTGGCGGGACACGAGCCAATCGCCGTTGAGGCCATCGACCCAGTTGTCGTAGCGGACCTGCATGTATGGCGGGTGCCAGTGAAGCTCCTTGCCCCGGTGCAGCAGCGCCTCCCGCAGCTCGGGGTCGCGACCCCCGTTGCGCAGGTACCACTGTCGGCTGGTCACGATCTCGAGGGGGCGATCGCCCTTCTCGAAGAACTTCACCGGGTGGGTTATCGGGCGGGGATCGCCGTCGAGGTCCCCGCTCTCGGCGAGCAGCTCCACGATCCTCTGCCGGGCGCTGTGGGCGGTCTTGCCCGCCAGCTCGGCGTAGGCGGAGATCGCAGCCTCCCCGGCATCGGCCACAGCTCGTGGGGGGTCGTTGATCAGCCGCCCGTCGGGACCCATCACGGAGCGGGTGGGAAGGTCCAGCTCGCGCCACCACACGACGTCGGTGACGTCCCCGAAGGTGCAGATCATGGCGATCCCGGAGCCCTTCTCGGGGTCCGCCAGCTCGTGGGCCCGCACCTCCACCTCGACGCCGAACAGCGGCGTCCGGACGGTCGTGCCGAACAGGGGCTTGTAGCGCTCGTCGTCGGGGTGGGCCACGAGCGCCACGCAGGCTGGTATGAGCTCGGGCCGGGTGGTCTCGATCATCACGACGTGCTCCCCGTTGGTGCTGGGGAACCCGATGCGGTGGTATGCGCCGGGGCGCTCACGGTCCTCCAGCTCCGCCTGGGCGACCGCGGTGCGGAAGTCGACGTCCCACAGCACCGGCGCCTCCGCGGAGTAGGCCTCTCCTCTTGCGAGGTTGCGGAGGAAGGCGCGCTGGGCGACGCGCTGGGATCGCTCGTCGATCGTGGCGTAGGTGTAGGACCAGTCGACCGAGAGGCCGAGGTTCCGCCACAGCTCCTCGAAGGCCTTCTCGTCCGTGGCGGTCAGGTCGTGGCAGAGCTCCACGAAGTTCCGCCTGGATATGTGCGTCGGCGGTGTTGGCCGCTCGCCCTTCTTGGGCTTCCCTGGCGGTCCCTCCGGAGGCCGGAAGTCAGGGTCGTAGGGCAGGGCGGGGTCGCACTGCACCCCGAAGTGGTTCTGCACCCGTCGTTCGGTGGGCAGGCCGTTGTCGTCCCAGCCCATCGGGTAGAAGACCTCCTTGCCGCGCATCCGGTGGTAGCGGGCGAGGGTGTCGGTGTGGGTGTACGAGAAGACGTGGCCCACGTGGAGCGAGCCCGACACGGTGGGTGGAGGTGTGTCGATGGAGTAGACGTGCTCGCGGCCCCGCGAGCGGTCGAAGCGGTAGGTGCCCTGCTCGTCCCAGGCGGCACCCCAACGCGCTTCGAGCCCCTCCAGAGAGGGCTTGTCGGGCACTGACCAACCTCGTTCTTCCACGCCCAGAAGCTAGCCGGATGCTCGCGGGCCCCCGCCCGCCGCCCCCGGGGCGCGAGCGCTCGACGCCGGCTGCCTGGGGCCCCCGGCGGTGCCCTACCCTTCCGGCGTGAACGAGCCAGGTGGCGCGGTGGGGGTGAGGGCACTGCTCTTCGGCCCCGGTCTTCGCCTGCTCACCTGGGGCTTGATCCTCACCATCACGCTGATGGCCTTCGAGTCGCTCGCGGTGGCCACGATCATGCCGCTCGCCGAGGCCGACCTGGGCGACCTCCACCTCTACGGGTGGGTGTTCAGCGCGTTCTTCCTGGGGAGCCTGATGGGCATCGTGGTGGCCGGCCACTTGGCCGACAGGGTGCACCCGTCGGTGCCCATAGTGGGCGGTCTGCTGATCTTCGGTGCCGGGCTCCTGGTGGGGGGCCTCGCGCCCTCGATGCTGGTGCTCGTGGTGGGGCGAGCCCTGCAGGGGATGGGCGGTGGGGCCCTACCGGCCCTCGCCTACGTGTGCATCGGCAGGGCCTACCCCGGCGAGGCCCGGCCGTCGATGATGGCGCTCCTCTCCACGGCGTGGGTGGTTCCCGCTCTGGTGGGCCCCGCCATATCGGGCCTGGTGGGCGACGCCGTGGGGTGGCGGTGGGTGTTCGTGGGCCTGCTGCCGGTGCTCGTGGCGTGCGGGTCGATGGCCACCGCCGGCGTGCGCCACCTGCCGCGCCCGGAGGAGGGGGACGACACGGCCACCACGTCGCTGTGGGGCGCTGCCAGGCTCGCCCTTGGCGCAGCGCTGCTGCTGGCGGGCTTGGGGCAGGGCTCCTGGCCCGCTGCCGTGGCCCTCGTGGCGGTGGGATCGGCGGTGGGGCTGGAGGCCCTGGTGCGGCTCACGCCGCCGGGCACGCTGCGGGCCAGGCCAGGTCTGCCCTCCGCCGTGCTGGTCCGGGGGGCCATCACGTTCGCCTTCTTCGCGGCGGATGCCTACGTGCCGCTCAGCCTCACCTCGGTGCGCGGCCTCAGCCCAGCGGTGGCCGGGGCGGTGCTCTCGGCGGGCGCGCTGGCGTGGACCGTGGGTTCCTGGTCCCAGGCCCGGTTGGTGGCCAGGGCCGGACCACGCAGGCTCGTGACCACGGGCATGGCCCTGCTGGCCCTGGGGATGGGGACCACGGCGCTGGTGGTGTTCGGGTCGCTGCCCGTATGGATCACGCCGTTCACCTGGGCGATCGCCGGGTTCTCGATGGGCCTGGCGTACTCGCCCATCTCGTTGACGGTCCTGGCCCGGGCCGAGCCGGGCAGGGAGGGAGCGGCCACCGCCAGCATGCAGCTGTGCGACACCCTCGGGACGGCGCTGGGAACGGGCTCGGCGGGAGCCCTGGTGGCCCTGGGTGCCCAGCGTGGTTGGGAGGAGGCAGCCGGCCTCTCGCTCGCCTTCTGCCTCGCCGTCGTGGTGGCGTTGCTCGGCCAGGGGGTGGCGCGCCGGCTACCGACGTCGCTGGCTCGCCCCGCTTTGGGAGCGCCCGCAGCCTGAGGGGCTTCGGTCGACTGGGTTCGGGCCGCGGGCTTTGCGCCGATCCTGAGCCGCGGAGCTGCCACCCCTACGATGTGGCCCGTGCTGCGCCTCCACGACACGGCAACCGGCGACCTCCGGCCCCTAGAGCCGCGCGTGGCGGGGCAGGTCTCGATGTACGTGTGCGGGCCCACCGTCTACGGCCCTCCGCATCTCGGCCACGGCCGCTTCGCCCTGGTGTTCGACGTGCTGCGTCGCTACCTGACCTGGTCGGGGTTCGACGTGCGCTACGTGTCGAACATCACCGACATCGACGACAAGATCATCGTCCGGGCAGCCGAGGAGGGCCGCTCCACTGCCGAGGTGGCCGCCACGTACGAGGAGCTCTGGTGGGAGGTGATGGGGGCGCTCGGTGTGGCACCCCCCACCGAGACCCCCCATGCGACGCAGTACGTGGAGCCCATGGTCGCCCTCATCGGATCCCTGGTCGACTCGGGCGCGGCATACGAGACGGGCGACGGCGTCTACTTCCGTGCCGAGGTCGTACCCGACTACGGACTTCTGGCGCGCCAGTCCCTCGATTCGCTCCGGGCGGGTGCCCGGGTGGAGGTGGACGACGACAAGCTCTCGCCCGTCGACTTCGCCTTGTGGAAGAAGGCCAAGCCGGGTGAGCCCTCGTGGCCCTCGCCGTGGGGGCCCGGCCGGCCCGGCTGGCACACGGAGTGCGTGGTGATGGCCCTCGACCTGCTCGGCGAGGGGTTCGACATCCACGGCGGGGGTCAGGACCTCGCCTTCCCCCACCACGAGAACGAAAGAGCCCAGGCGGTTGCGGCGGGGCGCGGGTTCGCCAGCCTCTGGGTGCACAACGGCTTCGTGGAGATGGGCGGGGAGAAGATGTCCAAGTCCACGGGCAACTTCGTGAACCTGGTCGACCTGATCGAATCGGTCGACCCCCGGGCTTACCGCCTGCTGGTCTTGCGTGCGCACTACCGCTCGCCGCTGGAGGTCACTCCCACCACCACCGCCGACGCCGCCAAGGCCCTCGAGCGACTCGACTCGCTGGCGCGTCGCACCGAAGGCTGGCCTGGTGCGGGTGCCGACGAGCCGACCCTCGCAGCCTTCCGGGAGCACATGGACGACGACCTCGACACCCCGGGGGCGGTTGCGGTGATGTTCACCGCGGTCGGACAGGCGAACCAGGCCGCCGACGACGGCGACCTCGGTCGAGCCGCCTCGCTGGCGGCAGCGGTTCGCGAGCTGTGCGTTGCCGTGGGCCTGGAGCTGCACGCCGGCGGAGGCGAGGTCGACGAGGATGCTGCCGAGCTGGCGCGCCGGCGCGATGAGGCCCGAGCCGCTCGTGACTGGGCGACCGCCGATGCCCTGCGGTCGCAGATCGAGGCGCTCGGCTACGTGGTGGAGGACACCCCTCAGGGCACTGCCCTTCGCCGCTAGCGCTCTCGTCGGCGCCGTGGGGGAGGTTCTCCGGGCCGACGCAGGTGCACGCCGTTAGAGTCGGTGCCAGAGGCTCCAAACCCCCTCTGGACGGGAGAGTGCCATGGCCGAGTTCTCGTTGGCCCTCAACGACGAGCAGCTCCAGATCCGGGACTGGGTGCACACCTTCGCAGCCGAGGTGGTGCGCCCGGCGGCAGCCGAGTGGGACGAGCGCGAGGAGTTCCCCTGGCCGATCGTGAACGAGGCCGCCCACAACGGGCTCTACGGGGTCGACTTCATGGCCAACGCCCTGTTCGGCGACAAGACCGGGCTCACGCTCCCCGTCACGCTCGAGGAGCTCTTCTGGGGTGACGCCGGCATAGGGCTGGCGATATTCGGAAGCGGCCTGGCTGCGGCGGGGATCCTGGGCAACGGGACCTCCGAGCAGGTCGCCGAGTGGGTTCCCCAGTGCTACGGAACGCCCGACGACGTGATGCTCGGCGCCTTCTGCGTGAGCGAGCCCGACGCCGGCTCCGACGTGTCGAGCCTGCGCACCCGTGCGGTCTACGACGAGGCCTCCGACGAGTGGGTCCTCGACGGGACCAAGGCCTGGATCACCAACGGCGGCATCGCGGACGTGCACGTGGTCGTGGCGACCGTGGATCCGGATCTGCGAGGGAGGGGCCAGGCCAGCTTCGTGGTGCCCCCTGGCACGCCGGGCCTGTCGATGGGCCAGAAGTACTCGAAGATGGGCATCCGTGCGAGCCACACGGCCGAGGTTGTGCTCGACGGGGTACGGGTGCCGGGGTCGTGCCTGCTCGGCGGCAAGGATGCGCTCGACGAGAAGCTGGCATTGGCCCGTGAGGCCGATGCCGATCCGAGCCCACAGCACTCCGGCAAGCAGCCTGCCATGGCCACCTTCGAAGCCACCCGACCGGCGGTGGGTGCGCAGGCGGTGGGGATAGCCAGGGCCGCCTACGAGTACGCCCTCGATTACGCCAAGGAGCGCACCGCGTTCGGCAAGCCCATCATCCAGCACCAGGGCGTGGGCTTCATGCTGGCCGACATGGCCACCGAGATCGACGCGGCCCGGTTGCTCGTGTGGCGGGCGGCCTGGCTCGCCAACAACGGCGAGTTCCGCAACGGCGAGGGCTCGATGTCGAAGCTCAAGGCGGGTCGTGTGGCGGTGTGGGCCACCGAGCGGGCCATCCAGATCCTGGGCGGCTACGGCTACGTCAAGGAGTACCCGGTGGAGCGTTGGCACCGCGACTCCAAGATCTACGACATCTTCGAGGGCACCGAGCAGATCCAGCAGCTCGTCATAGCCCGCGCCATCTCCGGCATGCGCATCGAGTAGCCGCACTCGGCACGCTCCGCCCCTTGCTCGCGAGCGGGCGGTGAGATGGCGTCGGCGGGAAGCTGGTCGTGGCCGGGTCAGCGGCCAGGACGGTTGGCGTGGTCGAGGGGCCACTCGAGGGTGAGCTCGCCGCCGTCGGGCACGGAGCGCCAGCGCTCCAGCATGGAGTCGAGCTGTTGGTCGAGCGGGGTGGAGCGCCCGGCGCGCCAGGCGAAGTAGACGTCGTTGACGCGGGCTTCGGCCGAGGCGAGAGCGTCGAGGTGGCGGGCGATCACAGCATTGCCCTGAGGGGTCCGCTTGCGCCCGAGGGTCTTGAACGTGGCACCGGCGGCGACGCATCCCCAGAACCCGTGCTCGATGCCGAGAGCTTCCTCGATCACGAACGTGTAGAGGTCGTGAGGAAGGTCACCACCGGCCGCCATCGTCGGCCCGGGCACGACGGAGCGTGGAGGGCGCAGAGCGGTCCACGAGCAGCCCCGGCCACGGCGCTGGAAGGTGACCGTCATCCGGCGGCGGGCCATGGCGACGACGATACGGTGCGAGCCCTCGGCTTCCCAGCGAGTTGCCGGCGAGCTCCTCTCGTGGGCTCGGGCCCCTGAGCCCGCTGTGGCTCGCTCCACCAGCTGGGCAGAACCCGAGGCGGGCCACGGGGTTCTCCCGGGCTTGCGGGCACGAGCGGTCGAGATCGACGGCTTGTAGCGTCTGGGTCGTGCCAAGGGTCGAGCGACCGGACATGTCCGACTACGGGGTCCCAGGCGACCCACAGGGCGCTCTGCCGTGGAGCTGGGCCCAGGAACGGCTCGTCGCAAACAAGAACTACTGGGTGATCACAGCCTCGGCCACCGGACGCCCCCACTCCATGCCGGTTTGGGGAGCCTGGGTGCCCGAGACCGACCGGTTCTGGTTCTCCTGCTCGCCCAAGGCCCGCAAGGCGCGCAACATCGCCGAGAACCCGCAGTGCGCGGTGACCGTGGACGACACAGTGGAGTGCGTGTCCGTGGAGGGGCGAGCTCGCTTCGTCGACCCAGCGGTCGATGCCGCCGCGGTCGACCACGCGGTGGCCGCGTACGTGCGCAAGTACTGGGGCGATCCGGCCGAGCACCCGGAGGAAGCGGAGTTCGTGCGCAGCCACACGTTGGTCGAGGTCACGCCCGAGCGGGCCTTCGGGATCATCGAACGAGAGGACGAGTTCGCACAGCGAGCCACCCGCTGGCGCTGGTGAGCGGGGGCTTGGCCGCCGTCGCTAGCCGGCCGCCGCAGGCGCCGGTGATCGGGAGACCATGCTCCGGTGGATGGTCGCGATGCGCGAGACCACGACTCGCAGGGTCAGCTCGCTGGTGAGATGCGCAACCGCTGCCAGCACTCCCAATGTGATCGCCGCAGGGGCCGACCAGATCGCGGACAGCAGCGCCCCGTAGGCCGCGAAGGTGCCGAACAGGTGGGTGCCCCACCACAGGCGCAACGGCACCGAGCGCCTTTGGTCCGCCGGGACCATGTCGGAGACGCCCTGGTAGGGCCACCAGAGGTTGATGACGGGAACGATCAGTCCCAGCACCAGCATCGCCGGAGTGCGCCGGGACGGGAGGAGCAGCGCTCGTCCGGCGACGGCGCCCAGGTAGGCCCACACGATCGTCAGCAGCGTCGCCATGGCCGTGACGCCTGTGACGATGGGGTAGAGGCTCAGCCAGATCGGCAGTGGGGGCAGCTCATCGTCGCCCGCCTTCGAGAGCTCGTCGACGTAGTCACGGAAGAAGTCCTGGATGGCTCCGTCGAGCCCCCAGATGAGCAGGCCCCAGGTCGCCACGCCCACCAGGGCGGCTGCCACCAGGAAGGGCCGGAGCACCTTGGCGACGCGCTCCTCGTTGTCCACCGCCGTCGAAGGCTCTGCGGGAGGGGCCGGTGGTGGCGGCAGGAGCGGAGGAGGCGGGAGGGCCGGGCCCGAAGGAGGAGGGGGGAGGTGTCCGTAGGCACCGCTGCCTTCCACCGGAGCACCAGGTTTGGGCACCGTCGAGTCCGTCCATGACGACCCGTCCCACCAACGAAGGCGGTGTGGCGAAGACCAGTCGGGGTACCAGCCCGCGGAAGTCGGAGGTGGTGGCGGGAGGTCGGTCACGGCCGGAGACCTTGCCACAGACCAGGGTCGACGAGACCACGAGGGGTGGGCCGCCCCCCGTCGCAGCGGGACCCCAGGACAGGCGCGCGGCTCAGTCGGTGGATGATGGCGCCCGCTGAGCCCCGCCTCCTGCCCTACCGAAGAGGGCGACGAGCGGTGCCGTGAGCAGGCCGAGGATGCCGAACCCGGTGAGGATGGCCTTGATGACCTCGCTCTCGTTCGCGCTCCCGGGCGAGGTGTGCGTCCCGTAGAGCGAGATGGCCAGAGCGAGGCCCACCCCGCCGAGGCTCACGAGGATGGTGAGGACGGTTCCCGATGCTGCCCCTGCCTTCTGCGCGGGGACGACCGCCTGTGTGATGACGCTTGTGTACGACCACGACATGCCGAGTCCCAGCCCTGCGATCACGGCGAGGGCGAGGTAGGTGGCGAGACCTCCCGACATGCCCATCCCGAGCGCGCCCGCACCTCCTAGCAGCAGGGCAGCGGTCATCACGAGCCAGGGCGGAACTCGTTCGAGGTGGCCCGACGCGATGGCCGAGACGCCACAGCCAAGCGAGAACGACAGGAAGGCGGCTCCGGCAGACGCCGGCGAGAAGCCCTCCACGTCTTGGAGGAGGATCATCGAGAGGAAGATCACGATGGTCGTCCCGATGTTGCCTATGGCTCCACCTGCGCTCATGACGCTGAACACTCGGATGCGGAAGAGTCGGAGGTCGAGCATGGGGAAGCGGGCTCGCATCTCAACCGCCACGAAAACGGCGAGGCCGACCAGGCCGAGGACCACCAGGCCCAGTGTCGACGGCGAGGTCCATCCCCACTCCGAGGCGCCGTCGATGCCATAGGTGAACACGGCTATCGAAGCGATCACGAGCACGAGGCCACCCCAGTCGATCTTGCGGGGCACCGACTCGTCGCGGCTCTCGGCGACGCTCGTCACGGCGATGATGCAGATGGCCAGGCACAGCGGCACGTTGACCCACAGCACCAGTCGCCAGCTGACCAGGTCGGTGAGCAACCCGCCCATGAGGGGCCCCAGCGCCTGGCTCACGGCACCCACGGCGAAGACGAGGCCCACCGCCCGCTGCACGCGCCCGGCTGGGAAGGCGTTGGTGACCACGGCGAGCGATACGGGGAAGAGGATCGCGCCGCCGACCCCCTGCACGATGCGCCAGAAGATGACCAGCTCGGCCGAGGTCGCAGCCCCACCGAGGAGGGAGGCGAGCCCGAACGCTCCGGCGCCGATCACGAGCCAGCGCCTGCGACCGAAGATGTCGGCCAGCCGGCCGCCCACGATGAGGCAAGAGGCTGTGGCGAGCATGTAGCCGCTGATGACCCACTGGAGGTCGGCTGCGGTGGAGTCGAGGTCTGCCGCCATGTCGGGTACGGCGGTCTGCACCGAGAAGAAGTCGAGCTGGACCACGAACACGCCGAGGATGGCGGCCACCATCGCTCCCACGAGGCCACCGCCACCCGCGAAGAGACCAGGCTTGGTGGTGCCGGCGGTGCTCGTCATCGTTGTCCTCCGAGCCCCGACGTGGTCCAGGAACTGCTCTGCGGCTCGCCGCGTACCCTACGAGGCCCGGCAACGCAGCGAGAAGCTCTCCCCGCTCGACCGGCTGTCCGCCACGAGCTTCGGGCGGACTCCATCGGCGCGCCGCGCCGGCCTCGAGGTCACCTGGCGCTCACGTCTGGGACGTGCCTCTGGAGCCGCCGCCCGTAGCCCTACAAGGGCCATCGACAAGCGATGGCCGAGATGGCCCACCACAATCCCGTCCCCTGGACGGGAGGTCCGCTCGATCGCGGGCGCTCTTGGGGGCAAGTCATCGACGAATGCCCTGGTAAGAGGCAGTACGCAAGACACGAGCTGAGGGTTTATCGAATTTATCTTGTATCTGCCTTGAATCACGCTTGTGGATCCGTTACGGTGCCCTTGTACCGAGCGAAGGAGATACATACGGATGGCTCGTATAGGGGGTGCCATGTCTTTCAGCATCGATGATCTGAGGGCGTTCACCCTGGTGTCGCGTGAGAGAAGCGTGAGCCGTGCAGCCCTTGTGTTGGGGGTGGCTCAGCAGTCGGTCTCCGAGAGGATCCGCCGCCTCGAACGCCGCTTGGGAGTGGACCTCTTCGTGAGGCTTCCTCACGGCATGGCGCCGTCGGCCGCCGGATATCGCTTCCTTCCCTACGCCGAGCGCACCCTCGCCCTGGCCGACGAAGCCCTCGCTGCCCTGCAGGGCGACGACGTGGTGCGCGTGGTGGTCCAGAGCTCCGTGTCGGTGGCGGTGATGCCCCACCTCTCGGGGACGCTCGACGGGCTCGACATGAAGATCACCGAGGAGGCCGATGCCGAGCGGGTCCTCGCCGCCGTCACCGACGGCGCTGCCGACGTCGCCTTCGGCTCCTTCCCGGGGGTGGACGCATCGGGGGGCAACGGCCACCTCCCCCAGCCGCATGAGATGGCCGACCGGCGCATGGGCCTGATCGTGGAGCGGGCGTTCGACGACCCCGTGGTTTGCGTGGCCCCTCCGGGCCATCCCCTCGCCGAGCGCCGGGGCCTTCGCTTCGCGGATCTCGCCGGTCTGAGCGTGCGCACCGACATGGGGGGCGACCTCTCGTCATCGGTCCCCAACGGCTCACCGGCCGATCTCCGGCTGAGCCCCAGGGCCAACGTCGCTCGAGACATCGCGGACGGTTCGTTGGTGGAGCTGGACGTCATCGACCTGCCGGAGTGGGTGGTTCCGGTGCACGTCGCCTACCGCGACACCGATCGGGATCGCCCGTTCGTGTCGGCACTGCGGGCCGCGTTCGCCAACCCGCTGCCGGCGGCACCCGCCAACGGGGCGCGGGCTCTAAGCCGGGACGTCGCCTGAAGCCCGACGAGGGGGGCCGGCGGGTCCTGCCGGGCAGTAGCCGCGAGCTCCCAGCGCTCCGTCGATCGCCTGGCGGCGCCCGAGCTCCGCTGACGCAGCTTCTGCGGACTGCCCGTCACCCACCAGTCGATCTGAACGAACAGGACGAGATCAACAAGTCAGTCAGCTAGTCAGCAGAATCAGGGGGGTTCCATGAGAATGTCGTTGCTAGGTACTGCGCGCGGTACGTCCGCTTCCGCACGCACGAAGAGGTGGCGAGCTGCCACGGTCGCACTGCTGGTGCTGGCCATGGTCGGCTCGCTGTTGGCCTTGGCGGTCCCGCCGCCCTCGGCCGGCGCTCAGGACTTCCCGCCGCCCGCGGGGGAGACCACCAACATCAACTGGCCCACCGACTGCCTTGGGGGTGCCCTCGGCATCCTTCACCCCGAGAAGAACACGATGGGCTTCGCTGTTACTGCCCCGGCCAACGTGGAGCCCGGCGAGCAGTTCACGGTGCGCTTGGCACACGAAGGCTCAGCGTTCCCGTTCGAGGTGTTCGACCCTCAGCACGTGGTGCTGACGAACCTCCAGAACATCACCCTCGGCTTCAACCTGCCCACCAATGCCTCGGTCGACAACTTGGCCCTGGTTCCCGACACCTCCATGGGACTCACGGGCAACGTGGCGGTGGCCATTGACAGTTCATTCACTCCCGCACGCATGGTGCTGAGCGTGCAGACGGTGCCGAAGAACCCCATTGGCCCGAACCAGGAAACTCCCTTCCGCTTCCCGGCCATCGACATCACGATGACCGCCACCGGCGGTGAGGGTGCTCGGATCGTCAACCGCGTTGCAGGCACCGACTACGACACGGCCGGCTACCAGTTCCAGAGCGTGACCAACCTCGCCATCGCCACGGTGCGCTGTTGGAACGAGTTCGGCGGTCAGTCGCCCGCTATGACCGACATCGTCGTTGGGTCTGGCAGTACCGTTCTCCCTACCGTTACCACGCTCGATGTGACGCCTGGGGTCGTGATGGGTGGCGGGGAGATAACCCTGCGCTCTGAAGTGAGCACCCCTTCCGGCGTCCAAGCTGCCGGCGGAGCTGTGCGATTCGACCGTAATGGCACGCCCTTCGGCTTCGCCGAGGTGAGTGACGAGGGCGTCGCCATCCTGACCGCTCCTATCAACACCTTGGGCACAAACACCTTCGTGGCGACTTACCTAGGATCGCCACTTGGCTTCGAAGGCTCCGTCTCTGGTTCGAAGAGTGTGCTTGTGACAAACCCGGCCAGTCGTCTGCCGGTGAGGGTGGCTCTGACCTCAACCTTCGAGAGCCCGGCCCTGGATGCCGGCCTCTTCAATTCGACCAGCGTTACTTTCAGGGCGACAGTAAGTCGCATACCGACGGTCGCCAATTCGGCGAGCCCCACCGGCGTCGTCAACTTCTACGGTCTTGACGGCCAGCTGGGAGCTAGTGTCCCGCTTACGGCAGACACGACGACGTCGGGAACCTCGACAGCGACGGGGAGTGTTCAGATCAAAGCCGGCTCCGGCGCTGGCGCCGTCCAAGGTGGAGTGATGGTCCGCGCCGAGTATGTGGGTGACTCCAACTACTTTCCCGCCACCGGCGCACGACCAGTCACCCAAGCCATTCAGGGAAGTGCCCCGGACGACCTGAGCACGCCCAACGTGCCGCGGGCGGCGATTGGCTCGATGACATTCAACGATCTCGAGGCGGACTTGCCCACCGGTACGGTCGCCTACGCGAACAACAACAACCCCGCGGTAGGTGCGTACATGCTGGGTCCCTGGCCCACGATCGACTCGATCGGAACTCTGGGCCTGACCGGATCCTTCGGGGTTCCCGGACCGACGACGTTCACGGGCCCTGGTGGTCGGACGGCGACTGGATGGGTTGCCCAAGCATGGGGACCTATCACGGGGACGGTCACTCCTGCTGGTGCTGCGACCCTCACGGGCAACTTCGGCTTCGCCATCACCTCGACCACCGGAGTCGGTGGGGGCGGGACCTTCAACTACGCCAGTAGCTGCCTGGTCGGTCCCTTCCCGGTGACCCTCACCGGTTCCCGTGCGGTGAACGGTGGGCCGATCGAGTTCGATGCCCAGCCATTTACCATTCCTCCGCCCGCACCTGGATCCTGCTTGAACGATCAGGGCATCTCTCAAGCATCGGCGATTGCTGGTCTGATCGCTGGCTCCGACACGAGCTTCGAGTTCGAGGTCACTCTGCCGCCGGCGGCGGGCAACCAGGCGGCCCCGGGTTCTGCAGCCTTCTTGGTGAGCTCCGAACCGGCGACCGAGGTGATCACCGGTCGGGCATTCAGCATGACGGCCACGATGGGCGGCACTGGCGTCCCGCCCAACTACTCCTGGGGTGGGGTCGAGTTCCTCGTTGACGGTGAGGTGCTGGGAACGGGGAGCCTGGGCAGCAACTCGAGTGTTGCCACACTCAACGTCTCCTCGGCCAACACGCTGTCGGTCGGGTCTCACGAAGTGCGCACCAGGTATGTCGCGAACGATCGCGCCGCTAGGGAGTTCCGTCCCGGGCCTCTCGGGCCGCCCTCGACGTTGACCATCCTTCCGCCAACACCCAAGATGGCCCCGACGCTGACTCTCTCGGTACCCGAGACCGCCCAAGCGGGTGAGCTCGTGAACATCGATGTCCAGATCTCCCCGGCGCCCCAGGACATCGCCGGCCCCGCGCCTCTCACGGGCGCCATCTCGATCATCGATGAGACCTGGACCAAGGACCTCCGCACTCAGAACATCCGCATCGGGGCGGTCCCTGGCGGTGGAACTGTGAGCACCAGTGCCGGCACTGTAAACGTGACATCGAAGCCAGACGGGCTCTACACGGTTCAGACCGCTCTTGCGCCTGGCATGCGTGAGCTGCGCGCCGTATTCACGCCCCAGTCTCCCAACGATTGGTTCTGGGGGGATGCCACCTCTGACCTCCACGACCACGAGGTGCTTGGATTCCCAGTTCCGACATCTATCCGGGTCGTCGGCGACTCCACCTGGGGCACAGGCAAGATCGGGCAGGGTAGTGAGCTGTTCGCCCAGGTGGAGATCGATCCCAAGGCGATCGTCTCGCCGTCCGCTGGGTTCATGCCTTCCGCGTACGTCTACTGGCCAAGCCTCGACCGTCTCGTTGGTGGGACGTTCGACTCCAGTGGGCAGGCGTGGGTGCGTTTGGATCCGTCGGCGGAGTCTTCGGTCATCGGGCATCACGAGGTCCCGGTTTACTTCGTGCCCGACATCATCCAACCAAGCCTCATCGGCTTCAATCTCGCCGCCGTGAGCAACCAGGGCTTCGCGCCTTCGGAGACCACGTTCAGCTTCGAAGTGGTCGAGCCAGGCCGTGCTGACGCTCCCCTCGCAACTTCTTCGCAGGTGGTCTCGGTGAGCCAGGTTGCCAGCTCCCAGAACCAGCCGAGCGCGCCCATTCCGCAGGGGACTCGCTGGGGATCGGTTCGCGGCTACGTGACCATGGGCGCCACTGGTTCTACGAACCTAGGAAACGGCATGCGCTTCACCGCCTACAACACGCAGAATGGTGACGCGACGTTCCTGGGTTCAGCGCAGCCGAGCACGGGCACCAACGCGGCCTCTGGGATCGGGCGGGCTCTCATCCAGGGAACCAATGCCACAAGCGGCGTCAGCATCGAAACGGCAAGCCTTCCAGCGGGCGTTTATGACGTGGTTGGGGAGTTTCTCCCCAACGCGGAATCGGCCTGGCTGCCGTCGACGTCGCCGCCGTTCCAGGTCCACGTCGTGGCCCCGGGCGACCAGTTGGGGACGTTCCTCGACCTGACGGTGTCGCCATCGAGTCCGTCGATCCCCGGCGCCGCCGTGATGCTCGAGGCTCGTGTCGAACCCGCTGGTCTCGGCGCAGGGACCGTGGAGTTCTTCAACGGCGACGAGTCGTTGGGCTCGGCACCTACGGGTGGTGATGTGGCGTCTCTCATGGTCTTCGACCTCGAAGAGGGCGTCCACCAGCTCAGCGCTGCGTTCACGCCGGCGAACCCGGCCACGGTCACGGGCTCTACCTCGGCAACAGTCGAGCACGAGGTGGGCTGGGCCGAGGTCGAGACCACGACCTCGCTCACGGTCGACCCCGAAGAGGCCTACGAGGGCGACGACGTCACCTTCACCGCCACGGTCGACATCGTCGGTGAGGGCTCCGAGCTCGTAGAGCTGGAGGGTTTGGTGGTGTTCGCCGCCGACGGAGAGATCGGTGAGGTCGACCTCGTCGAGGGAGTCGCCACCTTGACGGTCGACGACCTACCCGTCGGCACTCACGAGGTCATTGCCACCTTCGTGCCAGATGATCCCAACCAGTACGGCGAGTCCACATCGAGCCCTGTCACGGTGATCATCGACGAGGCGCCCGTCGGGCCCATCGAGACCGGCACCACGCTGGAGATCTCACCAGCAGGTGAAGCTCCCATCGGATCGGGCGTGATGCTCACGGCGACGATCACGCCGTCCAACGCCGCGGGAACGGTCAGCTTCTGGGATGGCGAAGATGTCATCGCAGGGCCTGTGCCCGTGACTGGTGGATCGGCCGAAGTGGTCGTCAACGACTTCGCCATCGGAACCCACAGTCTGGCTGCGGCCTTCACGCCAGATGACGAAGAGGCCTTCACCGGCTCAGCGAGCCCGGCGCAGGACTACACCATCGGAGGCCCATCGGGCCCACCGGTGCTGGCCTGCCAGGGTGCCGATGAGTTCTCGGTTGGCATCATGACCGGCATCGTGGCTCCGCCCGATGGGATCTTGTACCTCGAGACCCCAGTGGCGGCCACGGTTCCCGAGGAGCTGGCCTCTGGTGGAAGCGGCGATGTCAGCTTCACCTGGACGGCGACGCTGCCCGAGAACCTGGCCAACATCGCGATCGCCGCTGAGGCACCGGAGATCTACCTGGAGGACATGACCCTGGCCATGGAGGCCTCGGGTGGGTCGTCGCAGACCTGGGACTTCCCCTCCGAGTACACCATGACCGACCCCGCAGCTCCGATCGTGCTGGAGACCAGCGGAACGGTGACGGTCTCGGAGCAAGCCGACGTCCTCTACAGCCTGCGCTCCCCGCTCGAGCTCACGATCCGCGTGCCTCCGACGCCGCTGGTGCTCAGCGAGGTGGTCGTGAAGCTGTCCTGTGAGGTTCAGAACGCTGCTCAGGCCATCACGACAGTGGAGGGCGGCACGACTGCCCCAGACGCTCCGACCGGTGTCACCGCTGAGGCTGGGCCCCTCATGGCGCATGTCAGCTGGACCCCGCCTGCCGACGACGGTGGTTCTCCCATCACGGGCTACGTCGTCACGGCTTCCCCAGGGGGCAAGACCACCCACACCT
>CAZHBH010000051.1:0-15585 GCA_964530525.1 uncultured Rhabdothermincola sp.
GATGTGGACGTCGACGGTGCGGGCCCCGCCGTAGTACTCGTAGCCCCAGACCCGTGACAGCAGGGTCTCGCGGGTGAACACCTTCCCCGGGTGCGAGCTGAGGAACTTCAGAAGCTCGTACTCCATGTAGGTGAGGTCCAGCGGCTGCCCGTCGATCACCGCCTGGTAGGTCTCGAGGTTGAGCACCAGGCCCTCGTGCTCGATCAGCTCCGGCCCCGTCCCGTACCCGGAGCGAGCGAGGAGGTGCTTCAGCCGAGCCTCCAGCTCGCGCGGGTGGAACGGCGTGAGGCAGAAGTCATCGAAGAGGTCGTCACGCATCTCCAGCTCGCCCAGTTGGGTGCCGCTGATCAGCAACAGGAGCGGCTCCACCCTCAGCTCCCGCTTCCGCACGGCACGGCAAAGGGCGAACGCGGCCTCAGGGCTCTTGTCGGCGCACACCACCGCGCCGGCCCAACCCTCGGGCGGCTCGGCGCGGCCGGCCGCCGCGTCGTTGCTCGCCGCCTTCCACGAGTACCCCGCCAGGTCCAAGACCTGGGCCAGCTCCGGGGGAGCCGGGTCGGGGAAGACCAGCAGCGATTCCATGGAGGTGGGTCAGAGGTTCGGCAGGTACCGGTCGAGCTCGAACTGGGAGACCTGGGTCTTGTAGTCCATCCACTCCGAGCGCTTGTTGCGCAGGAACCACTCGAAGATGTGCTCGCCCAACGCTTCTGCCACCAGCTCGGACGTCTCCATGATCTCCAGGGCGTCGGCCAGCGACTGGGGCAGCGAGCCGATGCCCATGGCGGCTCGCTCCTCACGAGTCATCTCGAACACGTTCGCATCCGCTTCGGGCGGGAGCTCGTAGCCCTTCTCTATGCCCCGCATGCCCGCCGCCAAGATCACGGAGAACGCGAGGTAGGGGTTGCAGGCAGCGTCGGGTGCCCTGTACTCGATGCGCTTCGACGACTGCTTCCCCCGCTTGGTCACCGGGACGCGCACCAGCGCCGATCGGTTGTTCCGTGCCCACGTGACGTAGACGGGAGCCTCGTATCCGGCGATCAGTCGCTTGTACGAGTTCACCAGCTGGTTGGTGACGGCGGTTATCTCAGGAGCGTGTGCCAGCAGGCCTGCTATGAAGCCGCAGGCCACCTTCGACAGCCCGATGGTGCTCCCGTCGTCGCTGAAGGCGTTCTCGTCGCCCTCGAACAGCGAGATGTGGGTGTGCATGCCCGAGCCGGGGATGTCCACGATCGGCTTGGGCATGAACGTCGCGTAAGCCCCCTGCTCCAGTGCGATCTCCCTCACCACCAAGCGGAACGTCATCACGTTGTCCGCCATCGTGAGGGCGTCGGTGTAGCGCAGGTCGATCTCGTGCTGCGAAGGGCCGATCTCGTGGAACGAGTACTCCACGGGTATCCCCATGGCCTCGAGCACCTGGATGGTGCGCTTGCGCAGGTCGCTGGAGGCGTCGGCGGTGGTCAGGTCGAAGTAGGAGCCGGAGTCGAGTGGCTCGAGCGGCCGGCTCGGATCGCCGTTGGCGAAGTAGAAGAACTCCATCTCGGGGGCGACCATGAACGAGAAGCCCCGGTCGCGCGCCTTGTCGAGGTTGCGCTTGAGCACGTGCCGGGGGTCCCCCTCGAAGGGCGTCCCGTCGTGGTTGAGCACGTCGCAGAACATCCGGGCCGACACGTCCTCCGAGCCGCTACCCCACGGCATCAGCTCGAAGGTGTTGGGGTCGGGCATGGCCAAGACGTCGCTCTCCTGGACCCGGCTGAAGCCGTCGATGGCCGAGCCGTCGAAGTGCATGCCCTCCTGGAACGCGCTCTCGAGCTCTGCGGGCGAGATGGCCACCGACTTGAGCTGGCCCAGGACGTCGGTGAACCAGAGCCGGATGAGGCGCACCCCCCTCTCTTCGACGGTACGCAGCACGTAGTCCTGTTGGCGCTCCATGGCCTGAATGATTGCACGCTCGCCGGTGAAGCGACCCGCTCGATCCGGCGTTCACACAGCGTTCACATCGAGGCAACGGCAGAGAAACCGCACGTTGCCAGCCTTTGCCCGACTCGAACCACCGGGCCCGTCGCACCACGAGCTCGCTCAGCTGCAGGTGGGCGACGGCACGGACCGGTCGGGCGGGTCTCGCCAGGAACAAGGAGACCTTCCGGCGCTAGGGTGCCGGCGGTCAACGAGACGAGGAGAAGTCGTGCAGGAACGCACCCCAGATGAAGTCCTTTCCATGGTCAGCGACGAGGGCTGCGAGTTCGTCGACTTCCGGTTCTCGGACCTTCCGGGGATCATGCAGCACGTCACCATCCCTGCGAACCTCCTCGGAGATAGCCACTTCAACGAGGGCCACGGTTTCGACGGTTCGTCCATCCGAGGGTTCCAGGAGATCCAGGAATCCGACATGGTCCTGGTGGCCGACCCCAACACCGCCTACATCGACCCGTTCATGGCGAGGCGCACGGCGGTGATCCATTGCTTCGTGGCAGATCCCGTGACCGGCGAGAGCTACACGCGCGACCCGCGCTACGTGGCACAGAAGGCCGAGGCCTACCTGCGTTCCACTGGCATCGCCGACACCGCCTACTTCGGGCCCGAGTCTGAGTTCTTCATCTTCGACGACGTCCGCTTCGACACCAGGGCGAACGAGTCGTATTACAAGGTGAACTCCTCCGAGGGCGTCTGGAACACCGGCGCCGACGAAGGACCCAACCTCGCGTACAAGCCCCGCACCAAGCAGGGGTACTTCCCCGTGCCCCCCACCGACCACTTCCACGACATGCGCTCTGAGATGTCGGCGGTGCTCCACCAGGTGGGCATCGAGACCGAGCTCCACCACCACGAGGTGGCCAGCGGTGGCCAGGGGGAGATCGGCATCCGCTTCTCCACCCTGCTCGACCAGGCCGACCAGCTGATGACGTTCAAGTACATCCTCAAGGGCGTGGCCTGGCAGGCGGGCAAGTCGCTCACCTTCATGCCCAAGCCGCTCTTCGAGGACAACGGTTCGGGCATGCACACGCACCAGTCGCTGTGGAGGGGTGGCGAGCCGCTCTTCTACAGCGAGTCGGGCTACGCAGGGCTCTCCGATGTCGCCCGCTGGTACATCGGCGGCCTCCTGGCCCACGCCCACGCCGTCATCGCCTTCACCAACCCGACCACCAACAGCTTCAAGCGCCTGGTGCCGGGGTACGAGGCGCCGGTGAACCTCGTCTACAGCCAGCGGAACCGCTCGGCCTCGTGCCGGATCCCCCTGGCCTCTCAGAGCCCGAAGGCGAAGAGGGTGGAGTTCCGCTGCCCCGACAGCACCGCGAACCCCTACTTGGCCTTCTCGGCCATGCTGCTGGCAGGCCTGGACGGCATCCAGAACCGCATCGAGCCCCCGACGCCCGTCGACAAGGACCTCTACGACCTGCCGCCCGAAGAGCTGGCCCAGGTGCCGCAGGTTCCCGCCACCCTGGAGGAAGCTCTGTCGGCCCTCGAGGACGACCAGGACTTCCTGAAGGTCGGAGGCGTCTTCACCGACGACCTCATCGAGACCTGGATCGACTACAAGCGGCGCAACGAGATCGACGCCATCCGCCTCCGTCCGCACCCCTACGAGTTCGCCCTATACTACGACATCTAGGGACAAGCAACCACAGGTAGAATCCCGACCCATCCCGGCGTGGGGTGGGTCGGGATCAGCCGGTGCTGGGTGCGAAGCCGGTGACCTCGGGAGAGAGGCACCAACGGCGAAGGGCGGCCACGAAGCGCTCGGGCTGCTCCCACGTGACGTTGTGGTTCGATTCGGCGATCACCTCGAACCCCACCGCGACCTGATCGCAAGCCACGAGCGACAGCGCGGTGGCCCTCTGGACCGCGACGGGGAAGAAGACGTCGGCATCGGCGGCCAACACGAGCGTGGGAGCGGCGATCGAGGGGTGCGACGCCGTCACGTCCGGCGCGGCGATCATGGCGTCGGCTTGGGCGTTCAGCAGCTCCGGGCCGATGCGGTCGAGCATCGCGAGCATCCGGTCGGGGAGAGGCCCGTCTTGCAGCGCGGGTGAGAAGTTGGCCAAGAGCACGGGGCGAAGGTCCTCGCCCCACGCCCCGCCGTCGACGAGCTCGTTGGAGGCCCGCAGCACGTCGGTGAAGCCTGGCGGCGGCTCGGACCAGGTGGACGCCAGGACGAGGCGTTCCACCCTCTCGGGAACGGTCGCAGCGACGCGTTGCGCGACCCAACCACCCATCGAGGCACCGACCAGCGAGCACCTCTCGGGCAGCTGCGCCACCACCGCCTCCACCATGGCGTCGAGGGAGTGGGCGTCACCGAGCGATGCCGCGACCTGCTCGACCGGATCTCCCGCGACCTCGTCGAGCCGCTCGATCACGTCGGTGAACAGGTCGCCATCGCAACCCCAGCCGGGCACGTAGACGATCGGGATGGTTGACATGACCCGATGATCGCGCGTCGACGCACGATGCTGCCCGGCCCCGGTCCGGAGCCACTGACGAGAGCAGTCCTCGTGGAGGGTCAGGTGCGACCGTAGAAGAGCCGTTCCACCACACGCCGCGCCCTGCGGGTGACGCGGCGGTACTCCTCGCGCAGCTCACCGGCGGTGGTGCCCATGGAGCGAGCGAGCCAGCCGAGGGTCTCGGGTTGCGTGGGCAGCGAGTCGCCCGGAGACGAGACCACGAGGAAGCGCCTGTCGCGCACCCGCTCGCAGAACCGGTACGAGCCGGCCAGCGCCGAGGCGTCTCCCTCCTCGAGGACGCCGGCGGTCTCCAGCTCCGAGAGCGCCTCCATGGTCCCGGTCGCGCGCACCCCGTGCAGGAGCTGCAGTAGCTGCACGGTGAACTCGACGTCCGACAACGAGCCCCGGCCGAGCTTCAGGTGGAACTGGGGGTCCTCGCCCGCGGGGATCCGCTCGCTCTCGATCCGGGCCTTCATCCTGCGGATCTCGTTCGTCTCGGTCTGCTCCAGCGGTGCGCTCCACACGAAGCGGTCACGCTCCTCCAGGAACCGCCGGCCCAGGTCCGGGTCACCCGCCACGAGCCGGGCTCGCAGCATGGCCTGGCGCTCCCAGGTCTGCGCGTAGCGCTCCCAGTAGGCCAGGTAGCCCTCTACGCCGCGCGACAGCGGTCCCTGGCGTCCCTCGGGCCGCAGGTCGGCGTCCACCTCGAAGATCCGCTCGGCCGGGGTGGGCCCGCTCAGGAACCTCAGCATCTCTCCCGCCACCCGCTTGGCCTCCTCGGAGGCCTGGTCGCCCTCGCCCTCGTGGACGAAGACCACGTCGAGGTCGCTGGCGTAGGAGAGCTCGGCCCCACCCAGTCGGCCCATCCCGATGATGGCCATCGGGACCTGCGGATCGAGGTCGGCGAGGGTCACCTCCAGGGCAGCTTCGGCAAGGGCGGTTAGGTCCCTGCCGATCACCTCCACGGTCGCCTCCCCGAGCACGTCGCGGGCGGCGATGCCGAAGAGGTGCCTGGCCTTCCAGCGCTGCAGGGCCTCCTGGCGCGCTCGGGCTTCGGGGCGCCACGACACCGTGGACCGCGCGGACTCCACCAGGTCGGGCCGCGACCGCGTCCGGAGCTGGTCGGCATCTCCGAGGCGAGGGGTGAGGTCGGGGTTCCGCAGGAGCGTGTCACCCAGCATCCTGCTGGTGCCCAGGATCGTGCACAGGTTCTGGGCGGCGGTGGCGGAGTCGCGGAAGGCGGCGGTGACAGCCCTGGCCCTGTCGGGTTCGCCCAGGAGGTTCCGCAACATCAACAGGCCGAGGTCAGGATCCGGTGATTCGGAGAGCCAGTCCAGCAGGAGCGGGAGCATCTGCTGCATGAGCCTGCTCGAGCGGTTGAGCCCCCTCGTCAGCTCCCGTACGGCTGCCTGGGTCCTCATGGTCTCGGTGAAGCCGAACGCAGCCAGGCGTGCTGCGGCCGCCTCGGGGCTCAGGCTCCCCGGCGCGCCCGAGAAGGCCTCGAGAAGCGGGCGGAAGTAGACCCGTTCGTGGATGGAGCGAACGGTCCGCTGGTGCCGGGCCACCTCGCTCACGAGCTGCTCGGCGGCCGAGCCCTCCGGACGATCGCGGAACCCTGCCACCCTGCCGAGCCGGTCCAACGAGGCCGTGTCGGAGGGCAGCGTGTGCACCTGTTGGTCGTCCATCAGCTGGAGCCGGTGCTCCACGTCGCGGAAGAAGCGGTACGCCAGCTCGAGCTGCTGGGCGTCGTCGGGCTCCACGTAGCCGGCCTCGGCCATCTCCGACAGCACGGATAGCGTCGTCGCCGAGCGGAGCTCGGGGTCAGCTGGGCCATGGACGAGCTGCAGCAGCTGCAGGGTGAACTCGATGTCGCGGATGCCGCCCGGGCCGCGCTTGAGCTCTCGCCCGGCGATCCCTCGACGGGCTACCTCTGCCTCGGCCCTTCGCTTCATGTCCCTCAGGGCCCTCAGGTCGTCCGCCCCCACGGGTCGGCTCCAGAGGCGCCGCTGCGCCTCGTCGAACCACCTTGCGCCCAGCTCGGGGTCGCCTGCCACGGGCCGAGCCTTCAACAGCGCCTGGAACTCCCACGGCTGGGCCCAGCGCTCCCAGTACGTGGCGTACGAGCCCACGCTGCGCACCAGGGATCCGTTGCGACCTTCGGGTCGCAGGGCCGTGTCGACCCGGAAGCACGTTCCGGCGATGTCCACGATCCGTCGAGCCGCTGCCTCCAGCTCCGAGATGTCTCCCTCTCCCACGAGCACGATGTCGACGTCGCTCGAGTAGTTGAGCTCGCCGCCTCCGAGCTTCCCCATCCCGATCACGGAGAGGGCTCCCCGGATGGTGCCGTCTCCGCCCGTCGCCTTGTCGGGCCGGCCCTCGCCTCCTGTCGCCCACCACCACGAGGAAGCGAGCACCTCGGCCGCCATGCGTGACAGCGCACTGCCGGTGGCCTCGAGGCGGTCGATGCCGGTCAGGTCACGGGCAGCGATGCGCAGCACCTCGAGCTGGCGCCATCCCGACAGCTCCTCGGGGCTCTCGGCCTCCAGCGGTGCGCGGCGCTCCAGCGCCCCGAGGGTTTCGAGGGCATCACCTGTGTGTGCCTCCACCACCCTCGTCAGCCACCTGCTCGCCCCCAGCACGGCCACCGTGGCCCCTGCGAGGGAGGGGTCGCCAGCGAGCCGGCCGGGGAGGTCGGGGTCGGCTTCCACCAGCCTGCCCAGCGCCGCTCGAACCGAGGCCGGGGCTGCGCTCTGCTCGACCAGGTCCTCGATGCCGTCGTCGAGCGAGGGGGCAGGCCGGCCGCTCGGGCCAGGACGACGGTCGGGCGCTTCCACGGAGTGGAGGCTAAGTCATCTCTCTCTCTCACCCCGCTCCTGCCCCGCGGCGCCGAGGGCGAGCCCTACGCTGTCGCCATGCCGCGCATCCGCCTCGCCCTGGCGCAGATCGGGTTGGTCGTCGGCGACCTTCAAGGGAACGTGGAGCGCATGGCGGGAGCACTCGGGAAGGCCGAGGCCGACGGATGCGATCTCGTGGCATTCCCAGAGCTGTCGATAACGGGTTATCCCCCGGAGGACCTGCTGCTCAAGCCTGCGTTCGTCGACGAGAGCCGCGAGGCCCTCGACGCTCTTGCTGAGCAGGTCGGCGACGTGGTGGCGATCGTGGGGTTCGTGGACCGAGAGGGATCCAGGCTCTACAACGCCGTGGCGGTGTGCCATGGGAGGCAGGTGAGGGGCATCTACCGCAAGCGCCGGCTGCCGAACTACGCGGTGTTCGACGAGCAGCGGTACTTCACCCCGGGCACCGAGCCGCTGCGCCTGTACGGCGTCGCTGGCACGGCGGTGGGCGTGTCCATCTGCGAGGACGCCTGGGCCTCGGGTGGCCCTCTCGCCGAGCAGGCCGTGGGAGGCGCTCGACTCATCGTGAACGTGAACGCGTCTCCGTACCACGCGGGCAAGGCTGCCAAGAGGGAGGCCATGCTCGCGGAGCGTGCGGGCGAGGCCGGCTGCACGATCGCGTACGTGAACCTGGTGGGGGGCCAGGACGAGCTGGTCTTCGACGGGGGGTCTCTGGTCGTCTCCGAAGCGGGGGAGGTCTTGGCCAGGGCTCGCCAGCACGTCGAGGAGCTGCTGGTGGTCGACCTGGAGCTGGAGCAGTCCACGGCCGAGGGCGGAGCTCCTCCGACCCGTGGTCTCCTCGTCGAAGGGCTCACCTCGTCTTCGCGGGCATCGGACCCGGCCCGCCCCGGGCCGATCGCCGACCCCCTGCCCCGGTGGCAGGAGATCTACGAGGCCCTGGTTCTCGGCACCCGCGACTACGTGCACCGCAGCGGCTTCAACGAGGTGGCCCTCGGTCTGTCGGGTGGGATCGACTCGTCGCTCGTGGCGGCGGTTGCGGTCGACGCCTTCGGCCCGGACAAGGTGCACGGCGTGCTCATGCCCTCGCGCTACAGCAGCGACCACTCGATCTCAGACGCCCTCGCGCTGGCGGAAGGGCTCGGGATCCAGCACCGGACCATCGGGATCGAGCCGGCGTTCGGGGCGTTCTGCGAGATGCTGGGTCCGAGCTTCGAGGGCACCGAGCCCGGCGTTGCCGAGGAGAACCTGCAGCCCCGCATCAGGGGAACGCTCTTGATGGCGCTATCCAACAAGTTCGGGTGGATGGTGCTCACCACTGGCAACAAGAGCGAGATGGCCGTTGGCTACGCGACCCTCTACGGCGACATGGCGGGCGGCTTCGCCGTGCTCAAGGACGTGCCGAAGACCTGGGTCTACGAGGTGTGCCGAGACCTGAACCGACGGCGCGGCACGGAGGTGGTACCCGAGGCGGTGCTGAGCAAGCCCCCCTCGGCCGAGCTCCGCCCCGACCAGCTCGACACCGACAGCCTTCCGCCCTACGACCAGCTCGACCCGATCATCGAGGCCTACGTGGAGCGGGATCGCTCCGTCGCCCAGATGGTCGCCGAGGGACACGATCCCGTCGCGGTGGAGAGGGTCGTGCGCATGGTCGACGCGGCCGAGTACAAGCGACGTCAGGCGCCTCCGGGCGTTCGCGTCACGACCAAGGCGTTCGGGAAGGACCGTCGATTGCCCATCACGAACCTCTACCGGCGGCCGACCTCGTAGCTACTTGGGGCTCTCCACCGGGCGAACCGAGTGCCTGGCGCGGGAGCTCTTGTAGACCACGAGTCGCACCGCGGTACCGGTGGGCGAAGAGCGGATCTCGGTCTCGTCGGCGAGCTCGCGCATGATCGGCAGGCCCAGTCCGCGCTCCCAGTCGAGTCGATCGGGGTGCGAGGGATCGGGCGGGCCCTTGACGGTGGCCGGGTCGAAGCCGCCACCCTCGTCGATAACCTCGACCTCCACCCTGTCGTCGGCCATGTTGCAGCGGATCGTGATGCGCTCGCTCGAGCTGAGGTGGGCGAGGGCCTGCATGGCGTTGGTGGTGGCCTCCGACACCGCTATTCGGAGATCGTCGAGGCGGTCCTTGCGGAACGTGGGCTCCACCGAGGCTGCCGCGGCCACCACCTGCCGTGCGAGGGCGATGTACTCGGCACGGGCTGGGATGTCGAGCTCAACCTCGGCCACTGCCCGCCGCCGAGATCAGTCCCCGCCGTCGGCGGCTGGGGCGCGCGAGCGCGCTGCCTCCATCGCCTCGTCCAACGACTCGGCGAGTGTGACTATCGACGACACCCTCGTGATGTCGAAGACCTTGGCCACCTGAGACGGCGCTCCGACGATCACCAGGTCGCCCTCGAGCCCGCGGATCCTCTTGAGAATCCCGACGATCACGCCGAGGCCGGTGGAGTCGATGAACGGACAACGCGACAGGTCCAGAGCGAGCTGCGACGGGCTGGCGCCCAGCACCCCTATGGCCTCCTGGCGCAGCCGGGGGGCGGTGGCCACGTCGAGCTCGCCATCCACGGCGATGACCGTCCAGTCTCCCGCGAGGCGGGTATCCAGCTCGAAGGCCATGGAGCAAGCTTAGGACGTCGGGCCATCTGCGCTGAGCAATGCCGGTGTCCGATCACCGCTCGGCGAGCCGGGGGACCCTCAGCCACGTCGGAAGAGTCCGCTAGCGGTTCGAGGCCGACTCCCAGCGCATCGTCGCCGTCGCACGCAAGGTGACGTCCGGCAGCAGTGGTCCGACGAGGGCTACGTCGGTCGAGTCGCGCACGGCCACGTCCACCTCGACGCGGCCGGCCTCCAACCTCGCCTCCACGCCGATCCGGCTTGGGTCGAGGCCTCCAGCGCGCTCGGCGCCGGCTCGGGCGGCCGAGGCCACCTCGCCCGGCTCTCGGGTCACCGCCGCCGCGCGGGCGGCTTCCCTCGCGGCGTGGGCGACCAGGACCTGTCGATGGGCCAGGAGGCCCACTTGGACGACCAGAAGTGCGAGCGTCACGACGAAGGGAAGGACGAGCACCAGCTCCAAGGTCGCCTGCCCGCCGGCCGCTCCCACCTTGGTACTCGGCTCGACTCCGCTCGGCGCAGCTCCGTCCCGCACCGGCCCGGCACGACCGCTCACCCGGCGCGGCCGGTGATCTGCTCCATCACGAAGTCGAGCAGGCTCCCTATCGCGTTGGTCTGGGTCGCCCACGCGAGCAACAGCAACGCAACGGCGGCCGCGCCCAGCAGCACCAGGGCGTACTCGGCGGTCGCCTGGCCCCTGTCGGATCGGCAGCGAAGGCCGCCACCTCGATCGGCTGCAGGTGTGCCGAGATCGGCGACGCCTTCGGGGGTCTCTGCGTGGGCGCGCGGAGCGGACGTGTCGTGGTGCATTGATGCCTCCATGTGTGTGTCGTGCTTTGCGGGGCTCAGATGTCGATGTCCAGTGAGCCGAGGGCGCCCACCAGCAACGGAACCACCGTGATGAGGGCGAAGGCGGGGAGCATGAGGACGACGAGCGGGAAGAGGAGCTTCACGGGAAGCCGACGGGCGGCGGCTTCGGCGGCGCGCCTTCGTGCTCCGCGGGCATCGGCAGAGAGGAGCACGAGCTGGTCGGCGAGTGGGGAGCCGAACCGTTCCGAGGCGGCCAGGGCGCCGGCAAGAGGTCTCACCTCCGCACCCAGCGATGCGAGGCCCTCTAGTTGGTCGGCCCATCTCGCACCGGTGGCCACGCCGGCCAGCACCTGGCCGAGGGCAGTGGCGAACGGCTCCTCTACGTCGCCTGCTACCTGCTCGGTGGCCAGGGGGACGGTTAGCCCAGCACGGATCGCCACCCCGTAGAGGTCGACGACGTCGGGCAACCCCGCCACCACGGCGGGAAGCGTGGTGCCACGACGGAAGATCCGGACCATCCAGGCCGCGCCGGCTGCCTCCAGCAGCAGGCCCGCCAGCAGGCAGGCCCACCCCGCAGGGGACCCGGCGATGAAGCCTGCGGCGCGCGGATCGGTGGAGGCCACGAGCACCCCGAAGGCGATGGGTGCGGCGGCGATCAAACCGGCCGACCACCGTGCCTGGGTGGACAGCGCCCAGGCCTCTCCCCGCTGGGCTGCGTCGTCGCGCACCGTGGCCGCGACCCCCTCCACGAGCTCGGCCGTGCCCCCACCGGACCTTGCCACCAAGCGCAGAGATCGACAGGCCAGGCTCACGCCGGGATCGCCGGTCGAGCTGTCCATCGCCGCGAGGGCCTCCGCCACGCCGGCGCCGTCGATGATCTCGGCGGCCAGGGCGCCCGCGGCTCCCTCGAGTGGACTGCTCCTGGTGGATGGCGCAGCCTCCGCGAGGGAGATCGCCAACCCGGCGCCCGAGCGAAGCGATCGGGAGATCGAATCGAGCCACTGAGCCAGGGCTCCGTCCATCCCAGGCCGGCGCCCGAAGGCTCGAGCGACTGCAGGCCCCAGGGCGGCGAGGGACGTCACCAGCGGCCGTCGCGCCGGTGGGGACCGGACGCCCCCACAGGCGTTCGACAGACGACGCATCGAAAGCACCGCATCGACGTGGAGCAGCAGGCTCGTCACCGCCCGGAGGGCAGCAACCGTGGCCAGTGCTGCGAGCGCCCCCGCCAGAGGTGGGCTCATGGCACGCGAGGCGATCGTTCTGGGTCGGCCACGACGCGGTCATGCACAGCGATCGGGCGCGTCCACAGGGAGCCCAAACCCTCGGCTGCCGACCCGTGGCAGCGACCGACCTCGTGGACCGCCACCACCCGCCGCCGCCCTTCGGCGCTCCGCGCCAGGTGCACCACCAGGTCGAGGGCGCTGGAGATCTGCTCACGGACGGCCGGAAGGGGAATCGACACGGAGCCCATGAGCACCAACGTCTCGAGTCGCCTCAGGGCGTCGTCAGGTCCGTTTGCATGGCAGGTCGACAGCGAACCGGCGTGACCGGTGTTCATCGCCTGCAACATGTCGAGGGCTTCGGGGCCCCTCACCTCGCCCACCACGATCCTGTCTGGCCGCATCCTCAGGGCGGTGCGCACGAGATCGCGGACACCGATCGCACCGACGCCCTCGGTGTTCGCCGGGCGGGCTTCGAGCCGCACCACGTGGGGGTGCCGGACGTCGAGCTCGGCGGTGTCCTCCACCGTCACCACGCGCTCGTCGTGGGGCACCCTGCCGGCGAGCGTGTTGAGCAGCGTCGTCTTACCCGCTCCCGCACCGCCCGAGACGACCACGTTGAGGCGGGCCGTCACGGCCCCTTCCAGGAGCTCTGCGACCTCTGGGGAGCAGACCTCGTCGAGGTCGACCGAGCGAACGCCGAACCTGCGGATGGTCATGCAGGTGCCGTCCACCGCCAGGGGCCGCACCACGACGTGAACCCTCGACCCGTCTGGCATGCGGGCATCCACCAGCGGGGACGCCCGGTCCACGTGCAGGCCGAGGGGTGCGACGATCCGCTCGACCAACCCGAGCACGGCGCTCTCGTCGAGCACCAGGGGACACCGCTCCAGCCGGCCCGCGCGCTCAACCCACACGGTCGCCCCACCCTCGTTCACCATCACCTCGCTCACGTGGGGGTCGGCCAGGAGGGGCTCCAGGGGACCGAGGCCGCTCAGGTGCGCGTGGATGCGCTCGACGGCGGCCACCACGCCGGGCACTCCAGCGAGGGGCGACGCCTCGCGGGCGAGGGCGAGGAGGCGCTCCCTCTGGGTGCGTTCCTCGCTCCCACCCCCCGGGGGGTCGTGGGAGAGCGAGCCTGGAGCGAGGTCCATCACGGCAACCCCCGCAGCGCGCGCGACAGCGACCGGGGCAGCCGCGAGGCGAGCAGGCCGGCGTCGACTGCCCTCGCCACCGCGGGGTCGAACGGCACCTCCGCCCGCACATCCACGCCCAGGACGTCGGACACGTTGCCGGCCTCGAGCGCCCGGCCCTGCTCGCGCACCACGACCACCCCCGAGGGCGCAAGTGAGCCCCCCTCGTGGGTGCTGCTTCCGACCAGCCGGGATGCCCGGCGCAGCGATAGGTAGCAGGGCCGCGTGATCAGGAGCGACTCGCCGGCGGCTCCCGCCAACGCCCTAGCGGCCTCCGAGCCCGGCCTGGAGACATCGCCGCAGTCCACCACCACCGCCCGGCCCTCCCTCGCCAGCACGGCGGCCAGCACCTCCGCCCGCTCGACGCAGCGGAGCTCCCCCCCGCCCCGGGCGATCAGTGCCACGTCGGCGGTGGGCGCCTCGACCTCCAGCCGGGCCAACCCGTCCGCCGGCACCTCCGGCCCGGCTGCAAGCCAATCGGCCACGCCCGGCGTGTCCGGTTCGGCCATGCCCAACACGGCAGGCACGTCGCCGCACAGGTCCACCACCAGCACGCCGAGCGGGTGGGTTCGGGACGCGATGAGGGCGAGAGCGGTGGTCACGACCGTGGTGCCGACCCCTCCCTTCGCGGACCAGCACGCAACCAGCAAGGTTCCCTCCTCCGGGCAGGCGAGCGCTCCGACGAAGGTCGGAGCCGACTTGGCGGGCCTCGGCGGCCGGGCGCTCCGCCTCTGTCGGGAGGAGCCTTGGGAACCAAGCGCGGGGCTTGGTGTCGAGTCGCCCGAGTGGGCGGGTGGAGAGGCGGCCGACCCTATGGCGGCTCCATGGCGCGCGCAAGGGCGTGTTGTGGCCATACTCCTTGGATGGAGGCGGCGTTCTTCGACCTCGACAAGACCGTCATCGCGAAGGCGTCGATGGTGGCCTTCAGCCGTCCCCTGCTGCAGGCCGGGATGATCAGTCGCCGGATCTTGCTCAGGGCCACCTGGAGCCAACTCGTCTTCAACCGCCTCGGGGCAGACGAAGACAGGATGAGGAAGTTCAGGGAGTCAGCCTTGCGCATCACCAAGGGCTGGGATCAGGCGCGCGTGAAGGCGGTGGTCGAAGAAGCTCTCATCTCGGTGGTCGAGCCGATCGTCTACGACGAAGCCCTGGAGGAGATGAGGTCGCACGCTGCAGCCGGCCGAAGGGTGCTGATCGTTTCAGCGTCGCCGATGGAGGTGGTCGAACCCCTCGCGCGCTACTTGGGGGCCGACGAGGCGATAGCGAGCTTGCCGGAGGTGGACGATCGCGGCCGCTACACCGGGGAGGTCGAGCTGTACGCCTACGGTCCGTACAAGGCCGAGGCCATGCGCGCCGTCGCCGAGCGCGACGGCATAGATCTGGCGGCGTCGTACGCCTACTCCGATTCGATGACCGACCTACCCATGCTCGAGGCGGTGGGCCATCCCGTGGCGGTGAACCCCGATCGTGAGCTGGCGAAGACCGCGAGGGAGCGCGGATGGGAGATCAGGATCTTCCGCACCACGGTGCCGCTCAGGGAGCGGGTGCCCATGCCTGCCTCGCGGGTGCTCGCCTACCTGGCGGTAGGGGCTTCGGCAGCAGTCGCGATGGGACTTGTGTGGTGGATCGTCAGGCGTCCTGGAGCTTCTTCACCACCAGCACGACCAGAGCAGCGACGACGGCCAGGACGATCAACTTCTTCATACCGCCCGACACTAGGGGCCTGGGGCCTCATCCCGCCAGGGAAGCCGAGCTCGGCGAGGCGAGCTGCTGGGCGGGGTGGTGGGGCATCCCACGCGGCAGTACCGAAGGTGGGGCCCGGAGTCGCTACCGGGAGGCTGGGTAGATCGGTGCAGGCGATCAGACTGCTAGGAGATCTCTGGCACCTGTATCGCTCGAGGGGTGTCGTAGCTTCGACATAGCACGGGCCTCGATCTGGCGGATGCGCTCGCGGGTGAGGTTGAAGTGCTCGCCCACCTCTTCGAGCGTGCGGGGCTCGCCTCTGTCCAGCCCGAAGCGGAGCTTGAGGATCTCCCGCTCCCGCTCGTCCAGCGGGCTGAGCAGCCGAGAGATCTCTTCGGGGAGCAGTGCGGTTGCGGCGACCTCGAAGGGCGATTCGGCGGAGCGGTCCTCCACCACGTCGCCCAGCTCGGCGTCGCCATCCTCGCGGAGGGGTTCCGACAGCGAGAGCGGCTCGGCGGCGAAGCGGAGCGCCTCGGTCACCTTGTCCTCGGGCATCTCGACCTCGATGCTCAGCTCGGCGAGGGTGGCGGGCCGTCCCAGCTTGAGCTCGAGGCGCGCCCTTGCCTTCTGCAACCGGGCGAGCGTGTCGCCCGCGTGGACCGGAAGGCGGATGGTGCGACCGGTGTTGGCGATGCCACGGGTGATGGCCTGACGGATCCACCAGGTGGCGTACGTGGAGAACTTGAAGCCCTTGCGCCAGTCGAACTTCTCGACGGCG
>CAZHBH010000052.1:0-14940 GCA_964530525.1 uncultured Rhabdothermincola sp.
GCGTCGCCTTCCAGTCACGGGAGCTCTCTTACCGCCACCGACTGGCAGCCGATCGTCTACGCCCTGGCAGTCCTGTCGATGGTCTTCGGATCGTTGTTCGCCATCGTCCAGAGCGACGTGAAGCGCATGCTGGCGTACTCGTCCATCAACCACGCCGGCTTCATCCTGGTTGCCATCGAAGCGGCCAACGACCTGGGCACCCAGGCGCTGCTCTTCTACCTGGCTGCCTACACCTTCATGGTGGCGGGCACGTTCGCCATCGTCGCGCTCGTCTCGGGCAAGGGCGACGGCCGAACTCGCCTTGCCGACTACAGGGGCATGGGGCGCTCGAGCCCGGTGCTGGCCCTGGTGCTGACCGTCTTCCTCCTGGCCCAGGCGGGCATCCCGTTCACGTCGGGCTTCTTCGCCAAGTTCAACGTGCTCATCGCCTCGGTGGACGCGGGCTCGTGGCCCCTCGCGATCATCGCCATGGTCACGGCGGTGATCGCTGCGTTCCTGTACCTGCGGCTCGTGGTCGCCATGTACATGACCGCCCCGGAGGACGAGTCGGCGGCGGGAGGGTCACCCCGAACCGCCAAGATCCCTGTGCCCATCGGCGCGTGGCTGGGGATCGCCCTGTGCTTCGTTGTGACGATGGGGGCCGGGATCGTCCCCTCCCTCCTCGAGACCCCGGCTGGCCAGGCCCGACCGGCTCTCGTGCAGGTCGCCGACCAGAGCCCCACCGGGGCCCAGGGCGACACGGCTCCACCTCCGTAGGGGCCTCAGGGCTGTCCGAAGGGCGGTCGGACCCGTCGGTCACGCACCGCTTCCAGCGAGCGTCCTTCGCGGGAAAGTGCAGGTGAGGTGAGGATTTCTCGCCTTGTGCCCTGCTTCACTAGTCTCCGATTCGATGTCGCAGGCCTATTCGGACTTCCTTCGCCAGTATCTGACCGTCGGCATCTTCGGCCTGCTGGCGGTGGGCATGGCCGCCCTCATGCTCGGCGGCGGCAAGATCCTGCGGCCCAACCGCCCGCAGGAGCAGAAGTACCTCACCTACGAGAGCGGCGTCGACCCTGTGGGATCGGGCTGGTCGCAGAGCCAGATCCGCTACTACGTGTTCGCACTGCTCTTCGTGCTCTTCGACGTGGAAGCGGTGTTCATCTTCCCGTGGGCCACCCGGTTGGAGGCGTACGGGGCGTTCGGCCTGGTGGAGATGGCGGTCTTCATCGCCATACTCGCGCTCGGGCTGGTCTACGCATGGCGGAAGAAGGTGCTGCGATGGGCCTAGTGGAGAGCGGCAAGATGCCCAAGCCGCTGACCAGCTTGCTCAACCTCAGCCGCAAGTACTCCCTCTGGGTGTACCAGTGGGGCCTCGCCTGCTGCGCGATCGAGATGGGCGCCGCGTTCGCGTCCCCGCGCTACGACGTGATGCGGCTCGGGGTCATCCCCTTCCCAGCGGGGCCCCGCCAGGCTGACCTGGTGGTGATCGCCGGCACCGTGACCGACAAGATGGCCCCCGCCGTCGTGCGCCTCTACGAGCAGATGCCCGACCCCAAGTACGTGATCAGCATGGGAAGCTGTGCCAACTGTGGCGGTCCCTACTGGGACTCCTACTCCGTCACCAAGGGCGTCGACCAGCTGATCCCCGTCGACATCTACGTTCCCGGCTGCCCGCCGAGGCCCGAAGCCCTCCTGGAGGGCATAGTGCTCCTCCAGGAGAGGATCCAGAACGAGGACATGTCCGAGCGCTGGAGAGGAGAGCCCATTGTCGTCAGCTGAGACGACCGGCGGCACCCCTCCCGAATCGACCGGCGGTGACCCTCCGGACGCAGGAGGCGAGTCCGCCGAGGTCACCGAGGCCGTCGTCGACGATCGGCGCGAGGCCCAGCTAGCGGAGCTGCGCGAGCACCTCGGCGACGCGGTGCTCGACACGTACGTGCGTCCCGGCCAGGGCACGTGGGCAAGGGTGGCGCGCGAAGCCTGGCGAGACACCGCCCTCGTGGCCAAGGAGAAGCTCGGCTACGAGTTCTTCGACTTCCTCTCCGCCGTCGACTGGCTGCCCTCACCGTTCGGGCGCGACATGAACGCCCAGGAGGACCTGGTGGGAGAGCAGCCGCCGGTGGCAGGACCCGCGGAGATCGAGCACGGCTACACGGGTGGCGAGACGAGGTTCCAGGTGCTCGCCAGCCTCTACGACACAGCGGGATCCCGGGGGATCCTCTTGAAGGTCGACCTGCCCGACGACGACCTGAGCATCGACACGTGGTCCGACGTCTACCCGGGCGCCAACTGGCACGAGCGGGAGACAGCCGAGATGTTCGGCATCGACTTCCGCGGCCACCCGGGCCTATCTCACATCTACCTGCCCACCGACTTCGAGGGACACCCGCTGCGCAAGGACTACCCACTGCTCGCACGCAGGGTGAAGCCGTGGCCGGGCATAGTCGACGTCGAGCCGATGCCTGCCGGGGAGCCGGACGGCGAGGGTGAAGGCGGGGAGGGCGAATCGTGACGGCTACCCGACCTGACCGCTCCGCGGACGGGATATCCGACAGGGAGAAGCTGGCGTACGTAGCCGCCCAAGCTGCCGACGCTCGCCTCAACGTCGAGCTCGAGACGGAGGGCATGACCCTCAACATCGGTCCCCAGCACCCCGCCACCCACGGAACCCTGCGGATCGTCGCCCGCCTCGACGGCGAGCAGATCATCTCGGCCGAGCCCGTCTGCGGCTACATGCACCGCGGCTACGAGAAGCTCACCGAGGTCCGCACGTATCCCCAGGTGACGACGCTCATCAACCGCATCGACTGGCTCGGCAGCTTCGCAAACGAGGTGCCCTTCATCCTCGCGGCCGAGCAGCTGATGGAGGTCGAAGCCCCGCCACGTGCTCAGTGGATCCGGACGATCCTCTTCGAGCTCTCGCGTCTGGCCAACATCTCGCTGTTCCTCGGCGACCTGGGCATCCAGCTCGGCGCCCTCTCCGCTGGCTTCTACGGCTTCCGCGACCGGGAGTTCGTCCTCAACCAGATCGAGGCCGTCACCGGCGGGCGCTTCCACCCCAACTTCGACCGCATAGGGGGTCTCAAGGACGACCTCCCCAAGGGCTGGATCGACGAGACGCACAAGGCCATGGAGCGGATGCGCTCGTTCTGCGACGAGATCGAGGACCTGCTCATCACCAACGAGATCTTCGAGGTCCGCACGAGGGGCATCGGGGTCATCCCCGCAAAGGTGGGGCTCTCCTACGGCCTGTCGGGTGCCAACATCCGGGCGAGCGGGGTCGACTGGGACCTGCGTCGCGACGCGTGCCCGGCCGGCCTCGTCTACGACCAGCTCGACTGGCGGGTCTGGACCCACACCGACGGCGACGCCTTCGCCCGGTGCTGGGTTCGCATGCAGGAGGTGCGCGAGGCCAGCCGCATGGTCGACCAGCTCCTCGACGGGATACCGAGTGGGCCGATCATGGCCAAGGTCCCTCGCATCATCAAGGTGCCCGCGGGTGAGGCCTACGTCGAGACCGAGAACCCCCTCGGCGCCATGGGCTACTACGTGGTCAGCAAGGGCGACCTGGCGCCGTTCCGGGTCAAGATCCGCTCGGCCTCGTTCAACAACGTCTCGATCGTGCCTTGGGTCGCCAGGGGGGTCTACGTGCCCGACCTGATCACCATACTCGCCAGCCTCTACTTCATCCTGGGGGACATCGACCGATGAGCACCGCGAGGTCGGCCCGCAACGTGGCCGGAGGCGCCCCTGCGGTCGGCCGTGGAGAGGCGGGTCGTCGCTGATGGACCTGTCGCTCCTGGCTTCGTTCGACCCCCCCTACTGGCTCTCCACCCTCATAAAGGTGGTCGTGGTCGCGGCCGTGGTGCCCACCACCGCCGTGGTCATCGGCATCGTCTTCCTCTTCAAGGTGATGAGCTGGATGCAGAGCCGTCTCGGTCCCCAGGAGGCCGGCCCCCGAGGCACCCTGCAGCTGCTGGCCGACGGCCTCAAGTTCCTCCAGAAGGAGGACATCATCCCGGCGGGTGCCGACAAGTTCGTCTTCAAGATCGCGCCCATCGTGGTCCTCGCGTCCACGTTCCTCGTCTTCGTGACCATCCCGGCGAGCAACCACGTCGTGGTCGAGAACCTCGACGTGGGCATCTTCTTCGTGCTCGCCGTGTCGTCGCTGTCGGTCATCGGCGTGCTCATGGCCGGGTGGGCGTCGGCGAACAAGTACGCGCTCATGGGAGGTCTCCGGGCGGCCGGCCAGCTCATCGCCTACGAGCTCCCGCTCGTCCTGGCCGTGGTCGGCGTGGTCATCCAGGCCGGTTCGCTGGACCTGAACGCCATCGTCTCGGCTCAGAACGAGGGCTCCATATTCGGCTGGGACGGCATCGGCAACCCGTACATCCTCACCCAGTTCGTGGGCTTCGTCGTGTTCATCATCGCCATACAGGCCGAGCTCACCCAGCCCCCGTTCGACATGCCGGTGGCCGAGTCGGAGCTCGTGGGCGGCTACCACGTGGAGTACACCGGCTTCCGGTTCCTCTTCTTCTTCATGGCCGAGTTCGCGACGGCCTTCGGGTTCGCCGCGGTGGCCTCCCTCATCTTCCTGGGTGGCTGGGGCCTCCCCTGGATCGACCTCGACAGCGATTCGTACTGGGTCCTCGGCCCGGCGATCCTGCTGGCCAAGGTGATGCTGGTCTCGTTCCTGATCTTCTGGGTGCGCTTCACGTACCCTCGCATGCGCGAGGACCAACTCCAGACGTTTGCCTGGAAGTTCCTCATACCGATCGCACTGGTCAACATCGTGGTGACCGGAGTCCTCAAGGTGGCGTTCTGATGGCGAAGATCCCAGGTCTCATAAAGGGTCTAGGCGTCACGTTCGGTGAGATGGTCAAGACGCTCAAGTCGGGTCCCGCTACCACGCAGTACCCGCACGAGAAGGAGGAGCCGGCGCCTCGCGCCCGCGGCGTCATCGCCCTCCACGAGGAGAACTGCACCGTCTGCATGCTCTGCGCCAGGGAGTGCCCTGACTGGTGCATCTACATCGAAGGGCACAAGTACCTCGCGCCGCCCCGGCGCGAGGGGGGCAAGCCCCGCCAGAAGAACGCCCTCGATCGCTTCGACATCGACTTCTCCCTCTGCATGTACTGCGGGATCTGCGTTGAGGTGTGCCCGTTCGAGGCGCTCTTCTGGTCTCCCGAGTACGAGTACTCCGAACCCCGCATCGCCGACCTCCTCCAGGACAAGGACACCCTCGGCGCCTGGATGGAGAAGGTGCCCGAGTTCGAGCCCTACGAGAGCGGTTCCGAGCAGAAGCCCAAGAAGGTCCCGCGGTCGTGAGCGGGTCCACCTCCGTTCTCGGGGCAGATCTCTGGATCGCCCAGAACATCGGCTTCTACGTGATCGCCGCGCTCATGGTCTTCGGGGCGGTGCGCGTGGTCACCGCCCGCAACATGGTCCATGCCGCGCTGTGGCTGGTCGTGGTGCTGGCGGGGGTGGCAGCGCAGTTCATCATCCTGGCCGCCGAGTTCATCGCCATCACACAGGTGCTGGTCTACATCGGCGCCATCATCGTGCTGTTCCTCTTCGGCATCATGCTCACCCGTGCTCCTCGGGGGATGAGCGACGACCTGGACAACGCGCCGTTCGCCCGCGCCGTCTCCGCAGTCGTGGGCCTGGTCCTGGCCGGGGTCCTCGGCTACGCCCTGTGGGACGGCTTCGGCGACCAGGAGCTCGGAGAGATGGCTGTGCAGCGCACGTCGGATGTGAGCGACTCGCTCTTCTCCGCCTACCTGGTGCCCTTCGAGGCGGTCTCGGTGCTGCTGCTCGCGGCGCTCATCGGCGCGATCGTCCTTGCGAGGCGTGACTGATGGGAGAGCGCCGCTGATGTTCCTCAACCAGTTCCTCTTCCTCAGCGCGATCCTCTTCTGCATCGGCGTGTACGGCGTGCTGGCGAGGCGCAACGGCGTGCTGGTGCTCATGTCGATCGAGCTCATCCTGAACGCTGTGAACATCAACCTGGTCGCCTTCGGCGCCTATTGGAGCGGGTCCGGGGGCTTGAACCTCTCGGGCCAGGTCTTCGCGCTGTTCGTGATCGCCGTGGCGGCCGCTGAGGTGGGTGTGGGCCTTGCGATCGTGCTCATGCTCTACCGCAACCGTCGCAGCATCGACATCGACGACGTCGACCTGATGAAGGGCTGATCACCGGACCCATGGAGACGCACGCCGGCTGGTTCCTCGAGAACGCGTGGATCATCCCGCTGATCATGGCGGTGTCGTTCGTCGTGATCCTCGCCGTGGGCAAGCGCCTTCCAGAGCGCGTGACCGCTGGGATCGGGATCGCTGCCGTCGGTGCCTGCCTCCTGCTCTCGCTCGGGGTGGCGGGACAGTGGATCGACCGCGTCAACCACCCTCCGGAGGTTCACGCCACGGAGCTGGGCGTCGCCAGCCATGGAGGGGGCGACGAGGAGGCCGAGGCCGACATGGCCCGGGTGGCCGAGGCGGAGGCCCACGCCGAGGAGGCGGAGGGCCACCACGAGGTACCGCCCGTGGTCAAGAGCGTGACCTGGTTCGAGAACGGTCCCCTGAAGGTCGACGTGGGCATCTTGGTCGACGGCCTCTCCGCGATGATGCTCGTGACCGTCACCGCGATCTCGCTGCTGGTGCACATCTACTCGCGCGAGTACCTGAGGGGCGACGTGCGCTACACGCACTTCTTCGCCTTCCTCAGCATGTTCACCGCCTCGATGCTCTTCTACGTCCTGGGCTCCAGCACCCTGCAGATGCTCGTGGGCTGGGAGCTGGTGGGGCTCTGCTCCTTCGTCCTCATCGGCCACTGGTGGGAGGAGAAGGCCAACTCCGATGCGGCCCTCAAGGCCTTCATCACCAACCGGGTCGGCGACGTCGGGCTCATCCTCGGCGTGGTGGTCACCTTCTTCGCGGCCGGGGGGACCTTCAACGTCCTGGAGATCAACGGATACGCCTTGTCCGAGGGTGCCAACCAGACCCTGTTGCTGGTGGGAGCCCTGCTGCTCTTCGGCGGGGTCACCTCGAAGTCGGGCCAGTTCCCCCTGCACACGTGGTTGCCGGACGCGATGGCCGGTCCCACGCCGGTGTCAGCTCTCATCCACGCCGCCACCATGGTCGTCGCCGGCGTCTACCTGGTGCCGCGGCTCTACGCCGTGTTCTTCGAGGGCCTGAACATCGGCGACAACTGGATCAACTACGTAGCCGTGATCGGCGCGGTGACCGTCCTGGCGGGTGCGCTGCTGGCGTTCGTGCAGAACGACATCAAGAAGGTGCTGGCGTACAGCACCATCAGCCAGCTGGGCTACATGGTGATGGCCCTGGGCGTAGGTGCCTGGACGGCAGGCGTGTTCCACCTCTTCACCCACGCCTTCTTCAAGGCCTGCCTGTTCCTGGGGGCCGGTTCCGTCAGCCACGCCGCCCACCACACCTTCGACATGCGCGAGATGGGCGGCCTGCGCAAGTACATGCCCACGACGTTCTGGACGTTCGTCATCGCGACGGCGGCCCTGATGGGGATATTCCCCCTGGCCGGCTTCTGGTCGAAGGACGAGGTGCTGGCGGGGGCGGCCCAGGGCCAGAGCCAGTCGTACTGGCCGATGCTCGTCATGGGAGCCGTCGGCGCGCTGCTCACCGCCGCGTACATGACGAGGGCCATCTACAAGACGTTCTTCGGGGAGTACCGCGGTCACGGCACCCCTCACGAATCGCCCAAGCTCATGACGGTGCCGCTGATCATCCTCACGGTGGGGGCGATCGTGCTGGGCTTCACCAACCTCCCGTCGTTCTTCCAGCTCGGCGACGTGGACTACGCAACCCGCTTCGAGCACTTCGTCGAGCCGACGTTCCTCTTCCCCGAGATCGAGCACCCGGAGTTCAGCCTTCCGCTGGCCGTCATCTCCACGGCCGTCGCACTCTTCGGCGTGTTCGCTGCGTACCAGTACTACTGGCGCCGACGCAGCCCCTTCATGGGCCTGAGCAGGCACCAGCCCTTCGCCTTCGGGAAGTACGCGCTGGAGCGCAAGTACGGTCTCGACGTCCTCTACACGGATTGGGTCGTCGGCTCGGCGAAGGGACCTGTCGCCAGGGCGGCCTACTGGATCAACCAGAACATCATCGACGGCATCGTCAACTTGGTCGGTCGGGTGACGGTGCTGTTCTCCCGCGGCGTCTACAAGGGGGTCGACCAAGGAGTCGTCGACGGCCTGGTGAACGCGTCGGGAGCGGCGTCGGACAGCTCGGGGCAGCTGCTGCGTCGCATCCAGACCGGCAAGGTCCAGCAGTACGGGGCCATCTTGTTCGCCGCAGCGGCCATCCTGGCCGGCGTCTTCGTCTTCATCGTCTAGTAGGGAGCCGACAGAGCGACCATGAAAGATTTCTTGGGAAACTGGGGCCTGAGCCTGGCGGTGTTCCTGCCGGTGATCGGCGCCGCGGTGATGCTCGCCATCCCTCGGGCCCAGGAGCAGCTCCAGAAGCTGGTGGCGCTGATCGCGAGCGGCGCCGTGCTCGTCATGGGCATCCTGCTGGCTGCCAACTTCGACTACGGCCGCACCGGCGAGCTGCAGTTCCTGGTGGACAAGGACTGGATCCCGTTCATCAACAGCCGCTACATCCTCGGCCTCGACGGCATCTCCCTGCCGTTGCTCCTGCTCACGGTGCTGGTGGTTCCGCTCTGCGTCATCTACTCGTGGAACCACATGCCCTCGCCGGGCAACCCCAAGGCGTTCTTCGTGCTCCTGCTCATCCTCGAGACCGGGATGGTGGGCTCGTTCCTGGCGCAAGACCTCATCTTGTTCTTCGTGTTCTTCGAGGTCGTGCTGCTGCCGATGTACTTCCTCATCGGTGTCTGGGGCGGCGAGCGTCGCCAGTACGCGGCCATCAAGTTCTTCCTCTACACGCTGTTCGGCTCGGCGCTGATGATCGTGGCCTTCCTGGCCCTGTACTTCCTGTCGGATCCCGTCACGCTGGCCAACGGCGAAGTGATGCACACCTTCGACATGCGCCTCCTTCCCGAAGCTGCCACCGCCATCTCGTCCGGAGCGGCGTTGTGGATCTTCGGCGGGATGTTCGTCGGCTTCGGCATCAAGGTGCCCATCTTCCCGTTCCACACGTGGCTGCCCGACGCCCACACCCAGGCACCCACGGTGGGCTCCGTGATCCTGGCAGCCGTGCTGCTGAAGTTGGGCACCTACGGCTTCGTTCGCATCGCGCTTCCGATCCTTCCCGAGGCCGCTGAGAGCTTCGCACCGTGGATCGCGCTGCTCGCCGTGATCGGGATCATCTACGGAGCGCTCTGCTGCCTCGCGCAGACCGACATGAAGAGGCTCATCGCCTTCTCCTCAGTGGCGCACATGGGCTTCGTGATGCTGGGGATCGCCACCCTCACCGACTGGGGGATCAACGCCGCCATCTTCGGGATGGTCGCCCACGGCCTCATCACGGGAGTGCTCTTCTTCGTCGCAGGTTCGGTCAAGGACCGCTACCACACCCTCGAGATCTCCCGGCTGGGTGGCATGCTCAAGCAGGCGCCTCACCTGGGATGGGTGTTCGGGCTTGCGTGCATGGCCTCGCTGGGCCTTCCGGGCCTCGCCGGGTTCTGGGGCGAGTTCCCCGCCATCCTCGCGGCCTACAACCCTGGCGGGTCCGACCCCAACGTCGCTCTGTTCAGGGTGTACATGGTGATCGCCGCCATCGGCACCGTGTTCGCGGCGGGCTACTTGCTGTGGCTCTTCCAGAGGGTCTCGTTCGGTCGGCCCTCCAGCGAGTTCGCCGGTGAGGAGATACCAGACATGCAGCTCCCGGAGTGGATCGCATGGGCTCCGATGCTGGTGGGGATCATCGTCCTCGGGATCTTCCCCAACCTCATCTTCGGCATCTCCAACGGCGCTGTGGTCGAGACGCTGTCGGTGATGGCGCAAGGGGTGGGGGGCTGACGACCCATGCTCGGTGACGTCGCCGCCCTCGGGTTCGAGACCCCCCACTTCGACTTCCACGCGTTCGCGCCCGAGATCGTCGTGGTCGCGACACTCGCCCTGCTCATCCTGGTCGACGTGTTCTCCAGCGAGCGGAGCCGCTGGAGCCAGACCACCATCGCCGGCGTGGGCCTGCTGCTCGCGGCCATACCGGTGCTCACGCTCGCCTACGACGGTGCGGGCCGCGCCCTGTTCGGTGGCGCCTACGTGGTGGACGACTTCGCGCTCCTGCTCAAGGCCCTGTTCCTGCTGGTGGGCTACGTGGTGGTGCTCGTCTCCACCAACTACATCGCCGAGGGCGACTACTGGGAGGGCGAGTACTACCAGCTGCTCCTGGCGGCCCTGCTCGGGATGATGCTGATGGCGTCGGCTCGCGACCTCATCACCGTGTTCATCGCCCTCGAGCTGCTCTCCATACCCGCCTACATGCTCGCCACCTGGCGCAAGCGCGACCCGAAGAGCAACGAGGCCGGTCTGAAGTACTACCTGATGGGCGTGTTCGCCTCGGCACTGCTCCTCTACGGCATGTCGTTGCTGTACGGGTTCTCGGGGAGCACGATGCTCGTCGACGTAGCGGACTACATCCGCGAGGGCGGGGTGAGCCAACCCCTCGTGGCACTGGCGATCGTCTTCGTTCTGGTCGGCTTCGCCTTCAAGGTGTCTGCCGTGCCGTTCCACACCTGGGCTCCTGACACCTACGAGGGTGCACCCACGCCCGTTACGACCTTCCTCGCAGTCGCCTCGAAGGCGGCGGGGTTCGTGGCCATCCTCATCGTCGTCTACGTGGGCTTCTGGGGCCCCAACGGCAACGACGTCTACCAGCCGGTCTTCTACGTGCTGGCGACCCTCACCATGTTCGGCGGCAACCTCATAGCGCTGCGCCAGACCAACATCGTGCGGATGCTGGCCTACTCCGGCATCGGCCAGGCCGGCTACATCATGGCCCCGCTGGCCATCGCCGGCACCAGCGCAGCGGTGGGAGATCAGGCGCTCCGCTCGATCCTCATATACCTGCTGGTCTACGCAGCCATGAACCTGGGCGCCTTCGCCGTGGTCATCGCCGTGGCCCGCAAGACCCGCTCCGGGGAGATCAGCTCCTACGGCGGGCTGTTCCGCTACGCCCCCGGGTTGGCCGTGATGATGGCCATCTTCCTGTTCTCCCTGGCGGGCATCCCACCGCTGGGCGGCTGGTTCGCCAAGTTGGTCATCTTCCAGGCCCTGGTCGAGCCGGGCACCGCCGGGGGCTACGTGCTGGCCGTCATCGTGGGCGTGAACTCGGTGATCGCGCTCTTCTACTACGCGAAGGTGGCTCGTCTCATGTTCATGGAGGAAGCCCCCGACGGCGACGAGACCCCCATCAAGGTCCCGTTCTCGCTCCAGGCGGCGCTGGCCATCACCACGGTGCTCACCATCGTCTTCGGTGTGGCGCCCGCCCTCCTCACCCGCCTCACCGAGAACGTCACCCTCCTGGGCTTCTTGCCCTGACCTCCACCTCGGTTCGCCCCGGGTCCGCGCAGGCACACCTCGGCCTGGACGGGCCGCCGTGTGCGTAGGGTTCACGCCGTGGACGCTCAGCTCGCAGAGCAGCTCGTCGAGCTGGCTCGCTCTCAGGGCGGGTTGCGCTTCGACCAGCTGATGGAGGCGGCTCTCTACGACCCAGACGGGGGGTTCTTCGGCCGGGCGAGAGGCGCTGGTCGTCATGGCGACTTCATCACCAGTCCCGAGGTCGGCCCGCTGTTCGGTGCCGTGGTTGCCCGGGCGCTCGACGCCTGGTGGCACGAGCTGGGTGAGCCCGATCCCTTCACGGTCATCGAGGCCGGGGCCGGCAGGGGTGCGCTGGCGATCTCGGTGCGGGCGGCGCAGCCGGAATGCTCCGGTGCGCTCGACTACGTCCTCGTCGAGCGCTCAGCCGCCCTGCGCCGAGCGCAGTCGGAGCACCTGCCCCTCGTAGGGGACGGCGATCGGTCGCAACTGCCGCCCGGTCCCGTCTTCAGGTCGCTCTCGGAGATGCCTTCGGAACCGTCGACCGGTGTGGTCATCGCCAACGAGCTGCTCGACAACCTCCCGTTCCGGCTCGTGGAGCGAACCGACCACGGCTGGAGCGAGGTGCTCGCGCTCCCCGGCGAGGGCGGTGCGCTCGTCGAGGGGCTGGTTCCTCTCGAGACCCCTTCCGAGGAGCTGATGGATCGCCTTGCCCCGGGGGTGGCCTCCGGGGCGCGGGTTCCGCTCCAGGAGCAGGCGATCCGGTGGTTGACCTACGCCCTCGGCCGCCTGTCGAAGGGGCGAGTGGTGCTGTTCGACTACATGGCCACCACCGCAGAGCTCGCCAGGCGGCCGCAGCAGGAGTGGTTGCGCACCTACCGGGGCCACGAGCCGGGGATGGGCCCGATGGAGGCCCTGGGCGAGCAGGACATCACCTGCGAGGTGTGCCTCGACCAGCTCGCCGAGGTGCGCGAACCCACCACCTGCGCCTCCCAGCGTGAGTGGCTGGAGCTCCACGGCATCGGCCAACTCGTCGAGGAGGGTCGCCGGATCTGGGCCGATCGGGCGGCGGCCGGCGACCTCGAAGCCCTTAGGGCGCGCAGTCGCGTCCGGGAGGCCGAATCCCTCCTCGATCCGGCCGGACTCGGCGCCTTCACCGTCGCCGAGTGGCTGGTGCGCTGAGCCTCCGAAGCACCTGCACTGCGAACCTGCGCACCTGGGTGATCGATCCGGCGACGAGCGCACGCGGGCACGGCGGCAACGAGCCCGAGAGCCGGCGCGAGCCGGACATTAGGCTCGTGACGTAGCCGACCACGGGGGACGAAGGGAAGCGAGCCATGGCTGGACCCACCATCGAGGACTTCTTCTCCGAGGACCGCACCTTCCCCCCGCCGGCCGAGTTCGCCGCCCGCTCCCTCGTGCGGGATCGGGCGTTGTACGACGAGGCCGAGGCTGCGCCGCACGAGTTCTGGGCACGCCAGGCGCGCGAGCTGATCACCTGGTTCGACGACTTCTCCACGACCCTCGAGTGGGATCTCCCCTACGCAAGGTGGTTCGCCGACGGCACGTTGAACGTCTCGTACAACTGCCTCGACCGCCACGTCGAAGGCGGTCTGGGCGACCGTGTGGCCTTCTACTGGGAGGGGGAGCCGGGCGACAGGCGGACCATCACCTACGCGGAGCTGCTCGACGAGGTGCAGCGGTTCGCCAACGTCCTGCGGTCGCTCGGCGTGGGACGCGGTGACCGGGTGGCGATATACCTGCCGATGGTTCCCGAGCTCCCCGTAGCCATGCTGGCCTGCACCCGACTGGGGGCTCCCCACTCGGTGATCTTCGGCGGCTACTCGCCCGACGCGATCGTCGACAGGGTGAACGACGCCGACGCCAAGGTGATCGTCACGGCGGACGGCGGCTACCGCCGGGGCTCACCCTCGCTCCTCAAGCCGAACGTCGACGTCGCCCTCGGGCGCACCTCCTCGATAACCGACGTGGTGGTGGTGCGCCGCACCGGTTCGGAGGTGCCGATGGTCGAAGGCCGCGACCACTGGTACCACGATCTGATGAGCCAGGCCGATGACACGTGCGCCCCCGAGCACGTGGGCGCCGAGGACCTGCTCTACCTCCTCTACACCTCAGGCACCACTGCCAGCCCCAAGGGGATCATGCACACCACCGGGGGCTACCTGACGCAGGTGGCCTTCACCCACAAGTACGTGTTCGACCTGCGCCCGGAGGACGACGTGTACTGGTGTGCGGCCGACATCGGCTGGGTCACCGGGCACAGCTACGTCGTCTACGGCCCGCTCACCAACGGGGCCACCTCGGTCATCTACGAGGGCACCCCCGACACCCCCGGCCGTGACCGGCTCTGGGAGATCGTGGAGCGGTACGGGGTCACGCAGCTGTATGCCGCCCCCACGGCGATCCGCATGTTCATGAAGTGGGGCACCCAGGAGCCCGAGGCACACGACCTGTCGAGCCTCCGCCTGCTCGGATCGGTGGGCGAGCCCATAAACCCCGAGGCCTGGATGTGGTACCACACCCACATCGGCGGGGGCCGGTGCCCGGTCGTCGACACCTGGTGGCAGACCGAGACGGGCGCCATCATGATCTCACCCCTGCCTGGCGTCACCACGCTCAAGCCGGGTTCGGCCACCCAGCCGCTCCCCGGGGTCTTCGCCGAGGTGGTGGACGACGAGGGCAAGCCGATAGAGCGGGGAGGTGGCTACCTCACGCTCACCGAGCCCTGGCCGGCGATGCTGCGGGGCATCTGGCGTGACCCGGATCGCTACCGGGAGACCTACTGGAGCCGGTTCGAGGGCAGGTACTTCGCGGGCGACGGCTGCAAGGTGGACGACGACGGCGACCTCTGGCTGCTCGGCAGGGTGGACGACGTCATGAACATCTCCGGGCACAGGGTTTCGACAACCGAGGTGGAGTCGGCCCTGGTCGACCACCAGGCAGTGGCCGAAGCAGCGGTGGTGGGGGCCAGCGACGAGGTGACCGGCCAGGCCATCATCGGCTACGTGATCTTCCGGGGTGACGCCGAGCCCACCACCGAGCTCGTGGAGGAGGTCCGCCAGCACGTGGCCACCAAGATCGGACCCACCGCTCGCCCCAAGGCGCTGGTGGTGGTGCCGGATCTGCCCAAGACCCGCTCTGGCAAGATCATGCGGCGGCTGCTCCGAGACGTGGCAGAGGGTCGCAGGCTCGGGGACACCACGACCCTGGCCGACCCTGCCGTAGTCGACGAGATCCGCTCGAGGGCTGACGCAGAACCCCAGCAGGACTGACTCCGCGGGCCCGGCGTACGCCGGGCAGGGGGTCGAGTCAGTCGCGGAAGTTCTCGAACTGCAGCGGGATGCCCAGGTCGGTCTCCTTCAGCGCGGAGATGACCGATTGGAGGTCGTCGCGCTTCTTGCCGGACACCCGGACCTGGTCACCCTGGGTCTGCGACTGGACCCCCTTGAGGCCCATCGCCTTGATGGCCTTG